>NZ_VTQV01000044.1 GCF_008764245.1 Bacillus subtilis | reverse complement strand
CGAAAAAGGTTAGTGCTGGTAATAGGAAAGTATATAATTGCCAACTTTTAAGAAAGTTTTTCCGTATTCGAGATAATCTATTTCTGGGTAACGTAATTTCAGGTTGATGGACTTCTGTATTTTTTACTTGCATACATGGACCTCCTCAATATCTCTCTGTACATGACTTTTCGGATACATATTCTCACATCTCCTTACTACTTTAGTTATATTTTAGTTAAACTCAAAAAGCATTTTTAAGCCCCTCCCGCTTACAATCAATTTCCATCCCTTATTCTTTTCATAATAGCATGAGCCAATTTAAGACAATACAGGTCAATCTTGTTGCCACTATGTAAATTTTGATAATCTTCTTCAATGCAAAGAATATTTGAATCAACATTTTAAATGACACATTCAACAAAAGGATGCATAGACAAAGATTTGCACAGAGAGTATTAATAGGGTATAACCCGTTTGAAAATATCATTGATGAAATAAGCTTTTATTTTTTCATATTCCTATTTAACAACCCTTTTGAACTATGAAGTTGACCCAAATCTAACAAAACGTCAATCTGTTTTTAAAAAGAAAATTTTCAATACCCCTTGTTCTTTAAAAGAATTTCCTTCATTCTATTTATATATATTTTTTTACAGAAAAAATGAACCTTTTCGACAAAAAGGACGATTATAATGTAAGGAGGCATTTTAATAGAAAAGGAGAGGGAAAGCTTCGCCATGGACGGATTGTTTCTACCGAAATATGGAAAACACTAAATAGTTATTATAGATAATATCCAATCTATACAAGAAATTGAAAAATTAATGCATTTTTTACTAGATGAAAAATAAAACTGTATTAATAAGGAGAGGAAAAATGAGAGCAAATAAATCAAAGCAAAAGAAAAGAAAGAAGATACTTTGGGGAATCTTGAGTGTATTGTTCATTTTGGTCATTGGAGTGGGGGTATATGTAGCCAATCTCTATTTTTCCTTTACATCCGCACTAGATAACATGCACGAGAAAGTAGATAAATCAGATAAGCGAGTAGAGGAAGTTTCTATCGAAAATAAAGACCCTTTTTCGGTCTTGCTCCTAGGGATTGATGATGAAGATAGCGATGTGGGAAGGTCGGATACGATGATTGTAGCGACGGTTAACCCTAAGCTAAATACGATTAAAATGTTAAGTATTCCAAGAGATACACGTACCGAAATCGTTGGCAATGGCACAACGGAAAAAATCAATCATGCGTATGCTCGGGGTGGAGTGAAAATGTCGATCGCTACGGTGGAACAATTTCTAGATATTCCGATTGATTATTATGTAGAAGTCAATATGGACGGTTTTACAGGCATCATCGACGCTTTCGATGGGGTAACAGTTGAAAATGATATGGATTTAACGTATAAAAAACATCATTTTCCAGAAGGGGAAATTACAATGAATGGAAAGGAGGCCCTTATTTTCTCACGTATCCGCTATGAAGACCCGCGAGGCGACTTTGGTCGCCAGGTTCGACAAAAGCAAATTATCCAAGCAATTTTAAATAAGGCGAGAAGCTTTTCTTCTTTATTAAAGTATGATGATGTACTAGATGAATTAGGGGATCAAGTGAAAACGAATTTTTCCTTTAAAGAAATGGTCAGCCTTCAACAAAATCATAAAGGGATTGAAAAGAATATAGAGCAACTTCAATTTGAAAAAGGCGATGGGGGAAAAATTGGAAAGTATTGGTATTATTTCCCAGATGAAGAAGAAGTGCAGAAATACCAAGCACTATTAAAAGATCATTTAGAGCTGACAGATGTCTCTTTAGCTGAAAATGAGGGAGAAACCTACACGGTTCAAGAGAATGACACATTAACAAGCATTGCGGCAAAATTGGGCGTGACAGAAGACGAGCTTGTGGAATGGAATCATCTTAGCGATCCTAATAGTCTTCAAGTTGGCCAGACATTATCGATTGAAGAACCCAATCGCTCTGAGTAGTCCAAAATAAGGTTGGATGTACGAAAAGTCAAGGGATCAACGAAAACGTAGATCCAAGCCGGGTTTGAATCTACGAAAAAGAGAAAGTTCTCCAAAAACGCAGATCCAAAATAAGGTTGGATATACGAAAAGTCGAAGGATCATTAAAAACGTAGATCCAATCTGGGGTTGGATCCACGAAAAAGAGAAAGTTCATCGAAACCGTAGATCCAAAGTAAGGTTGGATGTACGAAAAGTCAAGAGATCATCGAAAACGCAGATCCAATCTGGGTTTGGATCCACGAAAAAGTGAAAGTTCATCAAAAACGTAGATCCAAAGTAAGGTTGGATGTACGAAAAGTCAAGAGATCATCGAAAGCGTAGATCCAATTTGGAGTTGGATCTACGAAAAAGTGAAGGATCGTCAAAAACATAGATCTAGAATGAATTATAACGCATGAAAGTCGTACTTTTCCGTTTATTCGGTAGAATAAGCGTTTCATGACACTGGGATGTTAAGCACTTCCGTTCATTCTGTTGCCATGAAAACAAACTAATATCCTTAACGGGAACTTATGAAATCTTAATGATGAATATTGGGGTTTTTAGATAAAATATCCTCCGCTACTTCCCATAAGGTCGGTAGAAAATGAAGGACCTCTTCCGCACGATCGGGAATATCATGAATCGCTGTAATTCCTAGGTCGCGGACAATGGCTTCAAAGGATGGTAGATATTCGTGATGTAGAGTAGGGGCATCCGCCGCTAAAATCATATGGCAACGAGCAAAGGTAGCTACAATCCAAAACACAGCTTCGCGATGATTTCCTGTTTTGATTAAGTCGTAGCTTCCATCAATGGCAATGGGGCGCGTTGCTTCTGTAATATCGGTGCGAAAGAAAAAAGGAGTCTTACTCACAGCAACGGCTTGGTCAAATGTGCTACTGAGCTGGGTAAGATGATATTCAACCTGTTCCGGAGTCATTGTAGCGCATCCTAATAATTCTAATAGGCTATTATAAAGGGCGTTATGTTCATATTCGGCCAAAACTTTACGGGCGGCGACATAACGTTTTCTTACTGTTGGATTTTGCAAAGCTGCAACAAGAATCACATGGGTGGTGACTCCAGTTGAAAACAGCCAGGCCATGATTTGCTCATGGAAAGGGGCTGTTGGATCAATAGATCGTAACCCGTTCTCTATCTTTTGTTTTGCATTTTCACATCTTCGACGAACCCACCTATACTCTGAAAAATGTTTCGCCACCTCTGCCTGTAAATGATGTAATCGTCCAGTAGGGTCATCAATGATCGTATTGACCCGAAAACTTCCCGCTAAATGATAGGATGTAAGAACATTTCGAGCAGATGCTAATTGCTCCCAAGATAAATACGTGACTTCTAACAGGGTCCCTTTATAAAAAAACTTCCCTAATTTAAGTTGGGGCTCCTCCTCCAACACTACAACAATATCAACATCTGACGACACTGCTAAATTAGTATCATCGGAAAGTCCAATGATCGATCCGCTAAAATAAGCTCCACCGTATCCCTGTTCATGTCGGGCATGAGAATAAACCCAATCTGCCGCATTCGAACGCGCTTGTTTTGCTTTCAAACCAGAGACCTCCTTATAAGCTAAAAATGAGAGGATGGTAATTTTTAACATAGTAAGATTATATCATTTTTGAAGGGATGATTTACATCAATTAAAAGGAATCCAACTCGTACTTAATAAAATTTAGATAAAATCAATCAAGTTTATTGACTAATTTCCAAAAATTGGTTAAAGTAAAAATTCAACTATGAAAGCGCTAACTTAAATGTAGCGTTTTTATTTTTTTCTATAGGAAAGGAGGATTATGCGAGTTACTAAGTCCACAATAAAAGGAGAGGTTATATGAAAAGTTATTTATGGATTAGAAGGAATATGAACCGTATTTTATCCATGACGCTCATTTTCGTTTTACTGCTCTCCATGTCTACTCTACATAACGCAGCTCACGCAGAAGATTCAGAAGAGCAGACCAATTATAATGCAGTACCACCTTTATTAATTACAGAAATTGTACCTCAATCTACTCGCATTAACGATGCTGATGCCTTTGAATTCATTGAAGTTTACAATAATACGAATCAAGTGATAGACTTTGCAGAATATCAAATTATATATCGATATCCCGTAGGTCCAGAAGATGACTTAATATGGACACCAAGTAAGCGAGATATTGAGATTGAACCTGGAAAAGCACTTGTACTCTGGATAGAAAATAGTGCAAATAAGGATATGACTGTTGCAGACTTCAATGAACATTTTGGTAGTGACTTAATTGAAAATGTAAATGTTGTGAAAATGCCGGGCGGTATGGCTAATCAAAGAATGAGAGATATTATTATTCAAACCAATTCAGGTGAAGAAGTAGCTGTTGCTCAATATAATAAAGCTACTTATGATGTGGGGGAGAATTTAGGGATTTTTTATCAATTCCCACAAGATGGTTCCAACCAGATGGTAAAAGTGAGTGCGGCCGAGAAACAGGCTACGCCTGGAATTGTTGAGTCTGAGTTAGTTCCAAATAAGCCGGTGATGATTGACACTGAGCAAGCCCCTCGTGTTGAAGATCAGACAAAGTCTCAACAACCACTTGATCAAGTCAAGGTAGTGGCAGATGCCGAAGATGATTTTCTTTTAACGACCATGACGCTGTTTTATAAGGGAAAAGAGGAGAAAGAATATCAATCTCTTAATTTAGTGAAGGATGAAAAGGGGCTCTATCGTCATCAAGTTCCCATTCAAAATTTAATTGGGATTGAGGAATTAGACTATTATTTAGAGGCTTCCAATGGATTTAAAAAGACGAAAACAGAAAACAAATCCATTACTATTACGGCTGCCGAAAATAAAAATATACCGCCATTATTAATCACGGAGGTAGTGCCAGATAGTTCGAATATAGATGGAGCAAATGCCTACGAATATATCGAAGTCTATAATAATACGGATCAACGATTAAACTTTGGAGATTTTCATATTATTTATCGTTATCCATCGGGATCAGAGGCTGTTTGGTTTGAAGGATTAACGGATATTTTGATTGAACCAGGAAAACCTCTCGTTCTTTGGGTGGATAATGGAAAAAATGGCGGAGAAACAGTGGCAGACTTTAATAAAAATTATGGAACTGATTTAATAGAAAATGTGGATATTGTCAAGGCACCCGCTGGTGGAGGGATGGCAAATACGGCTGAACGTGATCTTGTCGTCGCGACAAATACAAATGAAGATGTGGCGATAGCAGGGTATAATAAATCAACTAAAGATGTGTACAAAAACATGGGGATCTTTTATCATTACCCAATTGGTTCAAATAAAATGATTAAAGTCCGTGACAATCAGCCTGCCACACCTGGAACTGTGGAAAGTGATTTAATCCCAGCAGAATTACAATCCATTGATGCAGATGGCAAGCCGAGTATACAAAATCAAACCGATATAGAGGTCGCTCAACCAGGGGAAAAGGTGGATATCGCTGCTATAGTCAATGATGACTTTTTGGTTGCGGATGTGAAGTTGTTCTATAAAGATGCCCAGGAAAAGGAGTTCCATTCCGTTTCTTTAACTAGCGGTGAAGAACAAGGACCCTTCCAATCTACAGTTGAATTTGGAGATGATGATCTCCAGTATTACTTTATTGCATCTAATGGCTTCAATCAAACGAAAACAGAGACGTTCACTATAAAAAAAGAGAAGATATTAGCGTCTGCCAGTCTTCAATCACCAGAAAATCATGCAACAGATGTAGGGACAGATACAGAACTAAGTGTCACGATCCCTAATGAAGAGCAGTCTACATTGGATGTACATTTTTATCAAGGAAAATCGATCAATACAGTACAGGATCATCAGATGAAAATATATAAGAATGCGGTTGATACAGAACCACCGGCAGAAAGAGTACCTGCTGGAGAAATTGAATTTACAGTGGAAGAATATGAAGTATTACGGGATTCAGAGACTGGAAATATTACAACAGATGCTGAGGGAGAATTTCCATACCATCGCTTTGAGATCCCTTTAGATAAAGAAGCGTTACAACAAAAAGAAGTGGAGATAGAGTGGCAAGGTTCCTCCCTTGAGGGAAGAAAAGTGAGTATGTATGCCTGGAATTTCGATTCGGATAAATGGGAAGTTGTTGATTTTACTGTAGCCGATTCTGAAGAAAACTTTTCTTTAAAAGGGGAGATAAGCGTAAAGGATTATGTTCGTGATGAAGTCATCAATGTACTTGTACAGGATGAAATTCCGCCAAGAGATGAATATGATTATAGTTTTGTTTGGTTATCTGATACGCAATTCTACACAGAAGTATTCCCGGAATTGTATGAATCACAGGTTAATTGGATTGCAGACAAGAAAGATGAGCTAAATATTGAATATGTCTTCCATACAGGAGATATTGTAAATACCTATAATCAAATATATCAATGGGAATTCGCTGATCAGTATATGAAAATTTTAGAGCAAGCAGATGTCCCATATGGCGTTTTAGCAGGAAATCATGATATTCAATTACGTCCAAAATTCGATTATACAAACTATTATCGTTATTTTGGTGAAGATCGATTCCTCCATCAACCATACTATGGCGGTTCTTATCAAAATAACCGTGGACATTATGATTTAATTTCTTCACACGGTATGGATTTTATAATGGTCTATATGGGGTGGCAACCAGATGATGAAGGGATAAAGTGGATGAATGATGTGTTAGCGCAATACCCCGATCGTTTTGCTGTGTTGAATTTCCACGAATATTTGAGTGGAGATGGAAAACGCTCGACGATTGGTGAACGTCTATATCAGGATGTTGTGTTGCCAAATGAAAATGTGAAACTTGTACTTGGTGGCCATTATCATGGAAGTAAAGTTCTCTTGCGAAATGCCTCTCAACCTATTCAAGTTTTATCGACTGAAGTGGATGATGATGGGGATGGAACGCCTAATCGGGTTGTTCACCAGTTATTGGGGAATTTCCAAGATGCTAACCGTGGTGGTGATGGGTATATGAACGTGATGAATGTAGACATGGAAAGGGATAAAATTTATGTCAATACGTATTCACCGGCACTGGATAACTATGACTTATTTCCACCGTACACCTTGGAACTTAATTTAGAGCCGATGACGAAGCGGGTATCAACAAACTATTTTGGGGTCCATGCCTATACAGAGCAAAAAATTGCTACTGTCCATAAGGAGTTTACAGATCATGAGTTGGTTACCGTCCCATGGAATAACTTGGAGGGGGATAAGACCTATTATTGGTACACAACGATCGAAAATGAAGCAGGGGAAAAGGCGAAATCATCTATGTGGAGCTTCACAACTGCTAAGAAAGAAGGGATTGTTAGTATTGGTGAAATCCGAACCCTGCTTGTTGAATTCATTGCGAATGCTGAAGTGAGAAAGCCATTAAGTAATCAATTAGAAAATACATTAAAACAAGTGGAGCATCATGCACAAAAAGGGCATAATAAACAAGCCATTAAATTTTTGGAAAAGTTTTTAGAGACATTAGAGAAGCCGCAAATGCAGGAGTATATTACTTCTGAAGCAAAAAATACCCTTCAGCAAGAGACAAATGGGCTATTAGATGGGTGGAAGGTAGAATAGTAGATAGAGCGAAGCATCTTTATGAACTTTTCATAAAGATGCTTCCTTTTTGTGAAAGAAGGGGTTCGCTATGTTTGGTCGTGAACCAAATCGTTCTTCCACTATATTTTTAATAACGGCGACCTACCACCACCTAATAAACCAAAAATCGCAGATAATCCATATTTGGCATAATGATTATGATTGCTGTCCCCGGCTTTAAAATAACTGCCTAAATGAAAGGCAATAAAATATTCATCCCAGGTTGAATAGGACTCTTGAGAGAGTTGAGCAGCTTTGATCATCAACTCTTTTGCTTCATCTTTCGTTAAATAGCCAAGTCTTCTGCCAACTCGACATAGATAGATGGCCCAAGCCCAATCTACTGCGGCAACCCCTGCCTCTGTTAAGGTGTGCACTCCACGATTGGCTAAAAAGAATTTTGGATAATCTGGTTCATCCTTTGATAAAGATTGAATATATAAATCTCTCGCTTCTTCGGATAAGGGCATAAGCTGATGAAGAAAGTGATTAAACTCCTGGCGTAGCCCCACATCAAGCAATTCATTTACTTTCTGTTTTAATTCTGATGGGTTGGTAATTTCCCATTGTTTCAGAACCTTGGTTAAAAACCTTTTACCAATCAGACGGTCCCGAATAAAGGTGAACCGATAGATCGTCAGATAATGCTCTAGAAAACTACTATCGATACAGCCAGCTGAAAGGCAGCGGAAATAGAGTTCCTGTCGTTGTTTATTGTTCACAATCAAAATGGGTAAGCTTTCACTTTTTATCACTTTTCCAACTTCCCAAAGAATAGGGATAAGGAGAAAAGCTGTATATTTAAAGGGTAAAGGTGTACAGAGTAAAGCGAGAAACGCAAATAGATAGACCCAAGCTCTTCGTAAAGTGATGAACATATAGGCTAATATCGTATGCATAACCATTTTACTTTTTACTTTAAAAGCTAGCTTTGGCATCGGAACTTGCCTCGTCTTTTTATTGAGAACCAGCGATTGATAAGGGTGAAACTCCGGGCGTTCCGGATGGAGTTCGATCGCCTTTGCAATCCATTTATAGGCTGTTTTTTCATCATGTAATCCGATATAGCCTTTGATGATTAAAAATAACCCATCGACATGATTTGGCTGATGCTCGAGAAGCTGTTCGCAATGTTGAATGGCTTCTATATATTTCTCAGCACGAATATGTAACTTAGCTAGATAAAGCAAAGCATCTGAATCAGTGGGGGAAATAGCTAATTTTCTCTCAAATGTTTGTATCGCCTTTTCATCATCTTGCATGCGTAAGTAATAAATGCCTTGTAAATGTAATAAATCTGGATCAGTCTGAAAGAGTTGAAAAGCCTGGTCTAAGGCTTCCTTGGCAGATTCTAAGTCATCTTCCATCAGAAAAAATTGTGCATCTGCTCGGAGTTGTAAATACTCCTCATAATGAAGATCCAATTCTTTTTTAAAACAATCGTAGCCCATTCGCTTAGAGCCGATAATGTTTTCGATTAAAAATTGCGTTGTCCCTCTTCCGCAACGTTCTTCTAATTCTTCTTTGTTCTCTAGCCAATGGAAGGTTTGATCCAATAACTGCCAAATGGCTGCAGGCAAAAAAGGATGTTCCTCTAAAAAATCAATCAGACGATCTTGAAGAAGCTCAGAATATTGTACATTCCAAATAATATCCTCTTGCAGTAAGGACTGCCAATTTTCAACCTGTATACGTGCGAAGAAATCCCCATAAAGCTGTTGAACTTTCTGGATAAAGTGATCCACAGGATGCCGTTGAGTATCCATCTCTGTGGCAACGTAATCCTCTTCCAAATCCAGTGAAGCTTCGTAGGCCCGTGAAGGAGCTACTCTAGAAAAACCTTCCTTTGCTAGTTTAACAGCAGAGTCATATGCTTCCCGAAGGCGTTGATATCCTTCAGGATCCTCTTCAGGATGGTAGGTTTTTAATCCCTTTGCATAGGCTTTTTTGATGACCTTAAGATCATCGGTTGCTTCAATCCCTAAGGTTTCCCAAACGGTCATCGAGAATAAATCCACCTTTCGATATTTTCTAGCTGCTCACTGAATGTTTTCGTGGCTTTTTTGATTTCCTTTTCATTTTGAGTTAGGAGGACTTGCTCAAATTTCCGTAAAAGAAAGGCCACTTTTTCACGATCTTCTCCCAGCATCTCCTCATAGAGCCGTTCTCCTTTTGCTAGGAGTAAGCGATTTTCAGTTCGATCGCGAGGGTGCACTTTTATATTCTCAAGCTTCTTAAGCCTTGCATCAATCTCTTGCTGGGTAAGGTCTCCTGAGTTTTGTTCAATAATCACCCTTTTTTTCTCGCCGGTTGATTGGCTTATGACTTCCACTTCAAGAATTCCGTTGATATCGTATGTATAACGAACATCGATCGCCTGAACGCCTGCCGGGGCGGGCGGTACCTTAATCGTTAGTTCTCCCAGTTTAATATTGTTGACGACTTTGCGGCTTTCTCCTTGATAAACCCCGACTTTGACACGTGTTTGATTATCATGGACTGTAAACAATCGCTCCACTCGACTAACAGGGATGGGTGTATTTCGCTCAATAATAGGAAAAAAGTATCCTGATTCTTTTTTTCCCTGGCCCAGTTCTTCAACAACATCAGTACCTAATGTGTATGGACAAACATCAGTTAAAATGACTTCTTCTAAAGTCTTGTTTCTTTCTTTTAAAGCGACTTGAATGGCGGTCCCTAGTGCTACTGTTTCATCAGGATGAATATGGGCATAAGGGATTCTTCCGAACATTTTTACGATCACCGATTTAATTAAAGGCATCCGAGTTGCACCACCAATTAAAATGACGGCATCCATATCATCAGCTGATAATTCGGCATCACGCAAAGCCCGTTCAATCGGATAGCGCAGTCGTAAAAGCAGCTGTTGCGAAAGTTTTTCAAACTCATCCTTTTTGATCTTTGTTTCGAAAGACTCCCCATCAATGGTGACATTCATTGTACCTGTAGAAGAATCACAAAGGGAGAGTTTACAACGCTCAGCTTGGGTATAGAGAAGAGATCTTGTTTTGGAATCTAAGTCGTCCTTATTCAATTGGTGCTGTTCCATAAAATAAGAGATCAATAGATTCGTAAAGTCTTCACCACCAAGATAGTTATCCCCTGCGATCGATTGAACCTCAATAATCCCTTCAAATAATTCAAGGATCGATACATCGAAGGTTCCCCCACCTAAATCAAAAACTAAAAATTTTGTCTCTGGTTCCTCTTGGTTTAACCCATAAGCAAGTGCTGCAGCTGTTGGTTCACTAATTAATCTTTCAACCTTTAGTCCAGCTAGTTCAGCCGCCTTCTTGGTTGCCTTTCGTTGCGTGTCATTAAAGTAAGCAGGAACACTGATCACAGCATTTGTGACTTCTTTCTGTAAAAAAGCCTCTGCATCAGACTTGAGTACTTTGATGACAAAGGATGAGAGTTCCTCTGGAGAAAAGTTATATGCCCCTAATGAATAGACTTTATCTGTTCCCATAAATCGTTTAAAGATAGATGCTGTATGCTGTGGGTGGGTAACAAGTCTTTCCTTCGCGACCTGTCCGACGAGTATTTCCCCATTTTCATCTACGCTCACAACTGAGGGAGTAAGATGTTGATCTAAAACATTCGGAATGAGACACGGTTTATCTTGATCCCAGTATGCAACTAAACTATTGGTTGTTCCTAAATCAATTCCAATTGTCGTCATGGAAAAAATCCTCCTTATCCTATCATGATATTTTACTATAATTGGAAAAAGGAGGGAAATAAAAAAAAAGCGCTGGGGCTGGATGGCAGTCGCAGCATAAGCAGTTATTCACAAGCCGAAATTTTAATTTCCTAGTATATGGCCATAAAAAATCCCTATGTTCAACTTATTAATTTTTATAGGGCACGCTCATTTAACGTTTATAATCTTATCGATAAAAACTCTCCGGAATTTCCCCCATTTTTCTTTGATGATATAAAAGCGGTTTTTTATTTGTGCTTAAAATATCTACGACTTCCCCAATAAGAATCGTATGGTCCCCAGCTTCTATTGTTTTAAAGGTTTTACATTGTAAAACTCCAGCAGCCCCTGAAATGATCGGTAAGTTTATCTTAGAAAATTCCCATTCACATTGGCTAAAGCGATCTATATTCTTTTTTACAAATAAAGAGCAAATATCAGCTTGATCACTTGCTAATACATTGATGGCAAAGCGATCTGTTTGAGTGAAGACAGGATAGGAGGAAACCTTTTTATCGATTGACCATAGAACCAATAATGGATCCAATGAAACGGAGGCGAATGAATTAACGGTTAAACCAAGAGGAACCTTTTGGTCATTCGTTGTAGTGACAACCGTGACACCCGTTGGATAATTTCCCATAACGTCTAAGTAGTTAGCAGTATTTAAGCTTTTGTCCATGATTTAACGCACCTTCCAGAATGAATATAAATTGTATAAAAGGATGTTCAAAAAAGGATCAAAGGCTAAATTCGCGACATCCTGTCGCAACGCCTTTGTGACCTGCGTCCTGCAGGCCTCGGTAAAAATGACACTGCGAATTTCTTCGTTGGCTTGCTTCTCCGCTCCTTGGAAAAGAAAACCACTGTTCCAGCGTGCGATGCGGATTCGGGGAAGCTTTCCTTGTGCTCATGTATCAGGTGATAAGGATCTTCCGTTAAAACCGCCCACGTCCTGTGGGCAACACGGAAGTCAGTACATCCTGTACAAGTCCGCTCCTTGGAAAAGAAAACCACTTTTCCGGCGTGCGATGCGGATTCAGGGAAGCTTTCCTTGTGCTCGAAGGCTGCGCCGCCTCGAACTTTCGACGTACAGGATGTACTAGTGTCGGCGTTGCTGACAGGACGTCAGCGCCTTTAGCCAACTTGGTCCTTTTTATCCTCCTTTTTGAACACGCACTATAAATATATTTTATGTTCTTTAATGAATTGATTGCCTGTGCAAGCTAAATTTGTAAAAAATGGATTGAATTAGTTGGAATTAGAACCTAAACAGATTTAATGTTTATTCTACTAAAATTACGACATGCTTCCAAATGAAAGGAAGCTTACATTATAAGTATAACAAATCTTATTGGAAAACTCATGTTAAAGTCAATGTAAATAGAAAAAAGTCCTCATTTTGGATTCGTGAGGACTCTTGTTACAGTTTAATAATATGGAGAAATCATAATATATACGAGCACACCAGTGAGACTCACATATAGCCAAATCGGCATGGTCCAACGGGCTATTTTTCGGTGACGGGCATTTTCCATATTCCAAGCACGAGCAACAGTGGTTAAAGCAAGTGGTACAATGGCGGCTGCCAATACAATATGGGTAATGAGGAGGAAATAATACAAGCCTGCCATAAACCCTGTTCCACCATAAGAAGTAGAAGGTGATAAATAATGAAAAGCAACATATGTGATTAAAAATAAAGTTGTTGTGACAAAAGCTGCATAAATAAAGCGACGATGGACTGTAATATTGCGCTTGCGTATTGCAATAAAAGCACATAACAAAAATAAGAAAGTAAAGCTGTTAAAGATTGCATTAAATAACGGGAGTAAAGTTACGTCAAAAGCGTCAAAATCCTCTACACCTGGTAATCCTGAGAGAATCCCAATGATCCCAATTAAAACAGTGGAAATAATAATAATGGCAGGTTTATAATTACGTTTTTTAGGACCTGACTGAATTGTATTTGTAGTTTGTGTCATTCGTTTGTACACTCCATTATGATATTGTGAATTACCTTTCAAAATAGTGTATCATAACATTCTTAAATAAACATGTTAGTAAAAGGAAGATTCACAGTCTTTTCATAAATATAAACGAAGGATGAAAAAAGCTTACGAGGATTAGAAAAAAGTATATAGGGCGAAGGTTATATGTCAATGAAGGTTGAGCACTTCGCCCAGAAGTTTAATATCATTCAAAATAAAAGGTTTTATAGATTCAGGAGATTGATAATATTCCTCCAACAAACGACCTAGTTCTCTGATGAAAATCAGGTATTCTTCTCTGTCGGGCATTTATACTACCTCATTTTTATGTGTTTAGTTAAATTATACTGGTTAGGGCATTAGAATTCAATTAAGAAATGTAGTTTTTACTTTAAATTCCTTCTGTTCGGTGACAAAAGAAACCACCTTATAGACTAGGACTTTAGGTTTTTATACCAGGATATAAATTTTTCAATTTCACACATCTATTGAGAGAAAGGAGAATATCTTCTTCTAGGAAGAAGAAAGTTTCGAAGTCAATCCTAAATTGCACTTTAGACATATTCTAAGGTTTGGGATTTTTGTAAACTAATTTGGTTTACAAAATATCTAAAAAATGATCAAATTACAATTAATAGCTAAGTAGGTCAATGATAATGAAAGAAGGGTGGTTTTTATCAATGTTTAAGATTGTTTTTTGCGACATAGATGGAACTTTGTTAAATTCTCAACATAAAGTTGCAAATGAAACAAAAAAGTCCATCTTAGCACTAAAAAGTAAAGGCATTCCATTCATTTTGGTTTCTGCACGGATGCCAAGTGCCATAATTCCTATCCAACAATCTTTATCCATTCATTATCCTATTATATGCTATAGTGGTGCATTAATAATTGACGCTCCAGATAGGAAAGCTGATCGTCCTATTCTCCACCATTCCAGCATTCCCAATTCAATCGTAAATAATATTTATAAACAGGTTTGTCAAACAAATGGTGCCATTACGATCAGTCTATTTAGCTTTGATCAATGGATTGTGGAAGATAGAAAGAACGAGTGGGTAAAACAGGAAGAAGAGATTGTTGGTGTAACCCCTAACACACGTGTTATTTCAGAACTAATCAAGAAAAATTCAACTGTACATAAGATATTATGCATGGGTGAACCTCATTCAATTGAAAAACTCGAACGGATCTTAAAAAAGGAATTGGATGGATTAAATATATACAAATCAAAAAACACCTATTTAGAGATCATGAACGAAAACGCCTCTAAAGCAAATGCTATGAGCAAGCTTATTCAAAAGTATAAAATTAAACAAAAAGACACGGTTGCTATAGGTGATCATTTTAATGATGTAGATATGATTCAATATGCAGGATTAGGCGTCGCCATGGGGAATGCCCCTGAACAGGTCAAAGACATGGCCGATGAGTTAACGATGACCAACGACCAAAACGGGGTGATGGCTGTTTTAGAAAAGTATTTTAACTAGTTGAAGGATGTCTAAATCTGGCTCCAGTCAATATTTCATTGGGAGGAAGATCATACTTTCAACCTCAAGAAATAGCAGGTCAAGGCAATAAAAGGGGTAAACCAAATGGATGGAGTAAAGCTGATTTTTGAAAATGGAGATTGGAGGGGCTACCCAAAGTCGAATTCTCGACGATAGGTAGCCCCTCTTTTAATGAAATATTTCTTGGGAAATATGTCAGATCACATGTCGAATTGTTGTATGACTCTTCACTTTATTTCTTTGGCAATGCAACCCAATGCCCTTTTGATACCTCTACTAATTCCGACTGACGCAGATTGTATTTATCTACTTCGTTTTGTTCCGTCATTAGAGTTCTTTTCTTTTTCGCTTCAACCTTCGGATCTGGAATGGGAATGGCTGAAAGAAGCGACTTTGTATATTCATGCTGTGGATTGCTATATAATTCCTCGCTTTCAGCTAATTCAACGATTTTACCAGCATTCATGACAGCTACACGATCACTAATATGCTTGACCATCGATAAATCATGGGCAATAAATAAATAGGTTAAGCCTAGGCGGTGTTGTAAATCCTCTAATAAACTTACGACTTGTGATTGGATCGATACATCTAAGGCGGATAAAGGTTCGTCACAGACAATGAATCTGGGATCTACAGCAAGAGCACGAGCAATTCCAATCCTTTGACGTTGTCCACCCGAGAATTCATGGGGATATCGCTGGGCATGCGCAGGTTCAAGCCCGACCATGTCGAGTAATTCTTCCACTTTCCGTTTTCTCTCAGCTTTACTTTTCGTAATCTGGTGAATGTCCAAGGCTTCTCCAATAATATCTAATACTTTGAAGCGGGGGTTTAATGATGAATAAGGATCTTGGAAAATCATCTGCATATGCCGACGCATCATTTTCATTTCCTGCTTGGAAAAACGATTAATGGCCATTCCTTGATAGTAAACATCTCCATCAGTCGGTTCATACAGACGTAAAATCGTCCTTCCTGTTGTTGATTTTCCTGAACCGGATTCTCCAACTAATCCAAGCGTTTCTCCTGGACGAATTTGAAAGCTAATATTATCGACTGCTTTCAATGTACTCCCCTTACCAATATCGAAATATTGTTTAAGAGAACGAACATCAAGCAGGGGAATAGATGAATCTTTACTTGGGATGATAAGTGGAGCTGGCTTCGGTTTCTTTTTTTCATCTAACCGAGGAAGAGCGTTTAAAAGCTTTTGAGTATAAGGATGTTTAGGAGATGCAAATATTTCTTCTGTTGTCCCCGTCTCAACAACCTCACCCTTTTTCATCACCACAACGCGATCACACATTCCTGCCACAACACCAAGGTCATGGGTAATAAGGATAATGGAAGTGCCAAACCGTTTTTGAATATCCTTCATGAGATTAAGAATTTGTGCTTGAATCGTGACATCAAGAGCGGTTGTTGGTTCATCCGCAATTAATAAAGTTGGGCGACAAGCAAGGGCAATCGCGATCATCACTCTTTGTCTCATCCCACCAGAAAACTCATGTGGATATTGTTGATAGCGCATTTCACTGTTCGGAATGCCGACCAATTTCAACATTTCAATTGCTTGTGCTTTCGCTTCTTTCTTTGAAAGCTTCTGATGTTTGATTAAACTTTCCGAAATCTGTTTCCCAATTCGGATTGTGGGATTAAGGGATGTCATGGGATCTTGAAAGATCATCCCGATATCGCGACCACGAATATGCTCCATTTCTTTTTCTGTTTTATTGGCTAAATTTTCACCACGGAAAAAGACCTCTCCTTTTTTTATATGGGATGGGGGAGAGGGCAATAGTCGCATAATTGTTCGAGCTGTGACACTTTTACCACTACCTGATTCGCCGACAATCCCTACTGTTTCTCCTTTATGCACATCAAAGCTCACTCCACGAACGGCTTCAAATTCTTCTTCTCGCGAATAAAAAGAGATATGGAGATCGTTCACTTTTAAGATAGGTTCCAAATTTTTCCACCTGCCGATATATTTTGACATTTATTGACTTCATGATAAAATTTATTTAATTACTTTACAAGGTTATTGTCGAAAAGTATACTACACCTATCGGAATTGTTCAATCTCGGGGAAGGAGGACATATTCTTGTGAATGAAGGGGTCAAACAATCTAATCAACATCCATTTTTAAGCATGGTCAGTTATACATACGGCAAAATGCTGACAAGACCTGCTTATAAATTTTGGCTTATATTACTAGGACTTCCGGTGCATATCCTGGTCTTTTTTATCTATTTATATAAACGGAAAAACGATCCTTCTCTTCTCATTTTAAAAGAAACACAAGAAAAATTGGAAGCATCTGGTTACAAAACACAACTAATGCAAGAATTTGAAAATGAATATCGGAGAAAGCAATCTTTTTTTTCGAAAAAATTAGATCAAAAGGAAATGGAACAACATGCAAGAAAGTGGACTGAAAAGCAATTCCACAAGGTGGTTTCGGAAAAAACAAATGAGCAGTTAGAGAAGAAAGGGATACAAAGTGTTACGTTTAAGGATACTTTTCAATCTCTTTTACAGCAGCCACTATTTCTTCTGTTAACATTTATACCAGGAATTTTAATGTACCTTTTAATTTTCATTTATAGTAACTCCTATGTAAAATATATTTTTGAAAGATTGGTGATGAGTTTATTCGTCATCATTGGAGTGGCTGTCTTTGTTTTTACGATTTTATATATTTCACCGTTTAATCCAGCTGCCAATATTTTAGGTGAAACGGCCACGAAAGAACAAATTGCTAATTTTAATCGTTTATATGGATTAGATCAGCCATATCTTGTTCAACTGTGGGAAGCTGTTAAGGGGATTCTCACTTTTGATTTAGGAAATTCATTTACGGGGAATGAAGATGTAGCGGCTAGTATTGCGAAGAAATTCCCAGTTACTTTTTCACTCACCATCGTTTCATTAATTATGGCGATTGTGATTGCGATTCCTGTAGGGATTATTTCGGCAACAAAACCGAATTCCTTCCTAGATTATTCTTTCATGTTTATTGCTTTAATCGGTCTTTCGATTCCTAATTTTTGGCAAGGATTAATCTTTATTTTGTATTTCTCGATAAAAGGACATTGGTTGCCGGCTACTTATACTCCGGGTGATATCTTGTCGATGATTATGCCGGTGATCGTCTTAGGAACAGCTCTTACAGCCTCTGTTGCAAGGATGACGCGCTCCTCTATGCTAGAAGTTGTAAATGAGGATTATATATTGACCGCTCGATCAAAAGGTTTAAATTATCGGCAGGTTTTATGGAAACATGCCATTGGCAATGCCATTATCCCCGTCATTACGGTGATTGGTCTCCTCTTTGGTGGGATGCTGGGAGGGGCAGCGGTCACAGAGAAGGTTTTTAATATTAGTGGAATTGGCAGCTATATTGTCGATAAACAATTTATTCCTGATATACCTAGTGTGATGGGTGGCGTTGTGTATGTCGCCATTACGATTTCATTAGTAAATTTAATTATTGATGTTTCTTATGCGTTTTTTGATCCAAGAATTCGCTCGAAGATGAGACAGTATTAAAGCAGGTGTTGAGAGGATGGAAACAAATAATACGGATGTTGCAGGCTTTCAAATTAAGCATGCATTAAAATTATCATCTGAATATACACAAGCCAATTTTACTTGGATTATGTCATTGATATTAACGATCATTTTCTTGTTAAATAGTATTGATTTTTCAAATGGTACGCTCAAACCGCTTGTTTTTGCTGTATTTGCTGTTTATGCTTTGTTCACGCTCATCCAAATTGCTGTAACACTTAAAATCAAGGCGGATTTGAGAAGGACGGGGGAAATTCATTCCTCGACAAGAAAATGGGGTTATGTTTTATTTTTGGCGATTGTAACAGGGAATGTATTTATTGTCGCGTTTGCGTTTCAACTTATAAAGAAAGTGAAAACAACGGAATATGTGTTTGCCGCTTATATGCTTTTAACCCAAATTTTCATTATTGCTGTATCTGCGCTGAATATATTTAAACCTTATGTAACAGATACCTTTCCAATGGCGATGTTAGTTCTGATCGGGATAGCTGTTTTTGATTTAGTCGTCTTGATTTTAGTTGCAAGACAATCACATAGCGAACAAACACCGTCATGGATGAAGTATATCGCGATTTTATTACTAATTTCGAGTTTGACAGGCAACTTGTTTGCTCTTACATTAGCGATTAATATCTTTGTCAAATTAAAAAATGATGTTTCCAACATTGAAAAATGGAATAGTATGTGGGGGAAAATTACGCGTAATAATACAGCCATGCTTGGGTTTTTCTTTATCGTGTTTATTTTTTCGATTTCCATTTGCAGTCAATTTACATTTGATTATGAAATGGCTGTTGAAAATAATTATGAAGCAATTTTGCAAACACCTAGTTGGGCATATCCATTAGGAACAGATAATTTTGGTCGTGATTTATTCTCTCGGATTGTTTTCGGTGCTAGAATATCGCTGATTGTTGGTTTGGCTTCCACTCTTATTCCAGCAATCATTGGTGGTGTGCTTGGAGCAGTTTCGGGGTATTACGGTCCGCGGACAGATAATATTATTATGAGGTTATTAGATATTTTGTATGCTGTTCCGGGGATATTATTAGCGATTGCGATTATCGCAGCTTTTGGCGCCAATACAGTGAATCTGATTATCGCCCTAAGTGTTGGGTCGATTCCGACTTATGCGAGAACGATGCGTGCCAATGTTTTAATGGTGGCCAACTTTGAATACGTGGATTCAGCTCGGGCATTAGGGGCAAGTGATTATTCGATTATCTTTAAGCATATTGTTCCGAATTCCTTAGCACCGATGATTGTAAAAGCAACCTTGACAATCGGAGGCGCTGTGATTGCAACAAGCAGCTTAAGTTTCTTAGGTCTTGGAGTAGAACCACATATTCCGGAATGGGGAAATATTTTAAAATTAGGCAGTACGTATTTAGAGACAAATTCTTATTTGGCAATTTACCCAGGACTCGCGATCATCTTACTGGTGTTGTCCTTTAACTTCTTAGGGGATGCCTTGCGCGACGCATTGGATCCCAAATTAGATTAATTTTTACAAGGAGGAAAAGAAGATGAAAAAAAGCTTTCTACTAATCTTGCTAGCTTTTGTACTTGTAGCAGCAGGATGTGTCAATACAAAATCGGAAAACGAAAAAAAATCAGGCGCTAAATCAGGCGGAAACCAGTCAGACGTTGAAATTGAAATTCTTGGAATGAGCAGTGGGGAGGATGATATGAATATTGTCCGTGACCAACTTGTGAAAAATGGTTTTAAAGTAAAATTGAACATTCAACCAGATTACGGAAGCTTCAAAGCCCAAGAAGATGCGGGGAATTATGATGTGTCTTTATCAGGTTGGACAACTGTCACAGGAAACCCAGATTATGCAGTTCGTTCGCTTTTTATATCGGGTGGAGACTACAGTAAACTCGATGACAAAGAAATTGATCAATTGATTGATAAGGCAGCGGAAGAAACACCTGAGGAGTACGCGCAAACTTATAAAGATTTAGAGCAAAGACTTGTATTTGATAAAGCTTATATCGCACCACTTTATAGCTCTTATAAAACGCAAGCTGTGAATAAAGATATTTTGAATCCAGACAGTGTTCGTCTTTCGAAATCACGCTCTCTTGCATGGGAAGATATTGATTTTAACGACAGTTCTAAGCAAGATAGTGATCCATTGATTCTATCGCAAGCAGAGTCAACATTAACTTCCCTTGACCCAGTTAAAGGGAATGACGGTTCCATAAATATGTTGAATACAAATATGTATGTAAGAATTGTCAATCTAACCGATGATGACCAAATTACTTCAGATGGTTCATTGTCTTATAATAACAGTATTGCAGATGGTAATTCTGAATACTATTTCATTCTTCGTGATGATATTAATTTTGCAAAGATTACAGACAAAAAGCCGGAAGATACTGGTGTCCGTGTTGGAGCAGAAGATGTCGTCTTCTCCTTGAATCGTGCAAAAGATAAAAATTCTGTTCCAGATCACAGAACCTATAGTTTACATGAGCATATTAAAGATGTAGACATCGTGACAGACCTTTCGGAATTAGAAGATACAAAACAGGCAAATAGCGATGCCACCATTCGCGAGGCTTTAGAAGATGGTTTAGATACCAAAATTTCCGAGCTAGTCGCGGATAAAACAAAAGCAAATAATAAAGAAGGAAAGTACCAAGTTGTGAAAGTAACAACTACAGAACCATTTCCACAAGTGCTCAATTATTTAGCGCACCAATCGGCAGGAATTGTTTCGAAAGAACAAGTGGAAAGCATCAATACGTATGATGTGGAATCGTATGATCCTAATAAAGATGTGGCATACGGAGATCAAAGTACTGTCACTGAAGGCGGCAATTACGATAATCACTTATATGCAAGTGGTCCATATATTCTTTCGCATAAGGATGATTATGAAGCTGTATTTTATAAAAACCCAGGCTATATGAAAGGCACAGATCATGAGCCACATATTAACACAGTAGAAGTACGTTTTATCAAAGATCAAGATAGTACATTGTCCGCTTTACGTAATGGAGAGATTTATGTTTATTATGGAGTACCTGAAACAAAGTATGATGTTGTCGAAAATGATGATAAACTACGTCTCCAAACGATTGAAAGTAATGCTGTTACTTATTTACTTTTCAACACGGAAAATCGCGATGTAGCGAAAAGCGAAGATTTGAGAAAAGCGGTGCTTTATTCCATTAATCAAGATGAAATCATTGATTTCTATCATGGAAATAAAATTAAAGCAGTCTCCACTGTTAGCCCGCTTGTAGACACAGGCAATGAATTAAAAGCAGACAGTAAAAAAGCCAAGGAATTTTTACAGAAATATCAAGAAGGAAAATAAAGTGAAACTTCATTCAGTGGGTTTAGATTTAAAGGATGTAGGCCATGCAGACATTGCCACAGGACGTGGCAACCTTAGTCTGCGTTCATCTCCCCCACTGAATGTTAGTTGAACGAATCGGGAATTTACTGGCAGTTGATTCCTCACTTACAATTCTTGATTTCCTTCGAATTCTTGAATGGGGGTCTTACTGCGAGTTAATTCGGGATAAATTACAAGATCACGAGCACACTGGATGAACCTAAAAATCCAGTGTGTTTATCTGTTTGTCGATAAGAAGGTATTTATTGCCAATACGGCGTAATATATATGTAATAGCCAAAAAGGATAATGCGAGCTTTCACTAGGCTACAATGAGTGATCATGACTGGAAGGTGAGAAGAATGGAAACTTCCTCAAAATGGGTAAGAATGGATGATGGGGTGGAAGTTTTTATGAAGAAGTGGACGAATCCCGCTATACCACCGAAAGCTATTCTTCAAATTTCTCATGGCATGGCAGAGCATATTGAGCGATATAACCATTTTGCTGAATACCTAACCCATAAAGGAATACTTGTTTATGGAAGTGATCACCGCGGTCATGGATGTACAGGAAAAAGAATGGGGAATTTAGGTTATTTTGCAGATCATAATGGTTTTGAAAGGGCAGTAGATGATTTATATTTAGTCAATCAGGAGATCCGACAGGAAGTTTCTCATTTGCCAGTTTATATGTTTGGGCATAGTATGGGTTCTTTTCTAGCTAGACGGTTTATGCAAAAATATCCTCACGCTATTCAAGGGGCGGTTATTTCCGGGACAGCCGGTGATCCGGGCATAGCTGGAAAGATTGGTAAAATCATCGCTATAAGAGAAATTCGCAAAAAGGGAGGGAAAGTACCGAGTCCATTTTTAAATCGCCTCACTTTTGGCTCTTATAATAAGAAAATTCCTCAACCACAAACAGAATTTGATTGGTTAACCCGTGATGAGAGCAAGGTAAAGGAATATGTAGATGATCCACTTTGTGGATTTATCTGTAGTAATGGGTTTTTTTATGACTTATTTGATGGCTTAGAAAAAATTCACGATGATCGGCAAATTCGCAAAGTCCCTTCTGAATTTCCCATTCTCATCGTAAGTGGGGAAGATGATCCTGTAGGTGGAAGGAATTTAAAAGGTGTACATAAAGTAGTCAAACAATGGGAGAAAAATGGTTTAAAAAATATCAAAACCGCTTTTTTCACGCAAGGGAGACATGAACTCTTAAATGAAACAAATCGACTAGAGGTTTATCACTTCATTTATCACTGGTTAACTTCTCAATTCTAGGAATAAATCCATGATTTTTAAATTTAGATTAAGAATATATTACGTTTTTTGTTTAAATTTGGTAAACTATAAATGTTGGATTGAAACGGCTTTCAAAAGGGAGTGTGGATGGGAATTTGGAGCATAGTATATTACAAAAATCCGGACATTTTAAGCAAACTATGAATTTATCTAAAGAAAGTTTGGAATATATGGATAGGCGCTCTGCTATTTCATGGCGTCAAACCTTTTTTGACCATTATGAAGAAGCCTCTGTTATTCTCGATTTCAGAGGTTGCGTACTTTCAATGAACACTGCGTTTGAGAAAATGTTTGATTGCACACAAACGGATTTATTAGGAAAACCACTTATATTTCCATTTAAAAATTTGCAAGTAGAATTTTATAAAGTGGTTCAAAATGTTTTAAATGGGAAAAAAATTGTCTGTCAACAACTTTTGCGAAAAAGAAAAAATGAAGATCAAATGTTTCCAGCAAAATTAATGATTTCCCCAGTATTTTCTTCTGATGAGGAAATTAAAGGGATTTTGCTGATTATTAAGGATCAAACTGAAATTGACAAATCTAAAACATTCATTGAATGGCAAAAAGAAATTCCGGAAACAGAAGAAAATATGCTTCATGATATTACAAAGCATATTGATGAACTGATTATTTTATTTGATTTAGAAAAAGATAAGATCCTTTATACGAGTCCAGCCTTTAAAAGAAAATTCGATATTGATCTTGTCACTCTATATAATAAGCCCATTTTATTGTGTAAGAGGTTTAATATAGAAAATTTAAAGCAATTGTCTCGTTTTTTTAAATGTAGAAATAACGGACACAGAACATTAGAATTTAAAGCAACCGATCGTAAAACAAATAAATTGCGTTGGTTTTTATTTGAAATCACGCCGATATTAGAACCAGATGGCACGGTTAAAAAGCATATTAGCATATTGCGAGATATTACGGAGTTAAAAGAAAAGAACAATCAAATTAAACAACTGGATCAATTAGGCGCGATCGGACAAATGGCGGCTGGGATTGCCCATGAAATTAAGAATCCTTTAACAACGATCAAAGGGTTTGTGCAATTATTATCGGAAAAAGCGGAAAGTGAGTACAGTGATATTATATTATCTGAATTAGAACGTATTGAATTTATTATGGGTGAAATTTTAATGCTTGCGAAGCCGCAAACAAATATAAGTTTTAAAAGGAAAAACTTAAATCAAATTATTCTAGAAGTGATTTCTTTTATGAATCCAGAGGCTATTATTCATAATGTTACTTTAAATAGAAGTTTATCTCCTATTCCCGCAGTATCTTGTGAAGCAAAACAGATTAAGCAAGTCCTTATTAATATTATAAAAAATGCGATCGAGGCAATGCCGTCCGGGGGAAACATTCGGATTAAAACCTATTACTCCGATGGATTTATTGGAATGGATATTATTGATAATGGTAAAGGGATTTCTGAAGAGCGGTTAAAGCGTCTAAAGGAGCCTTTTTACACAGATAAGGAAAAAGGAACAGGTCTAGGGTTAATGATCTGTTACAAACTTATTGAAGACCATCATGGCACGATTCACTTTACGAGTGAAGAAGGAAGAGGGACATGTGTACATATCAAACTTCCAGCAGCGACATAGAAAAGCGCAAGCTCTCGTTTATCCATAAAACGGGCGCTTGCGTTTTTGTTCTATTTAGTCCAATAATCGGTTGTTTTCATCAACTGTCATAATTTCAGCTGATTGGCGTGCTTCATTGGCTGGTAAGATACCTTTTCCACGACAAACACTGCAATTATATTGCCAACCTTCATCGTCTGCTAACATGCCTGTTCCTTCGCAAGCTTTACAGGTTAATTCTCTATCCACCATTACTGTCCCTCCTATTTAATGAAAGTTTGATCCTGCTTTTTCTTGATCCAATTAATGATGCCTCCCTGAAGCATAACTTCCATTTGCCGAGGGGAGAGGGAATGGTTCACAAGGATTTGGTCCTGTCTACCTTTAATTCCGATTTTAAATTCATTACTTTTTTGAAGTTTTTCATGTAATCCATTCAGTTCTAGAATATCTCCCTGTTGCAGCAAATCATAGTCACTTGGTTGCGAAAAAGTTAGTGGTAATATCCCAAAGTTTACGAGGTTTTGCCAATGAATACGGGCAAAGTCTTTGGCTAAGGCGACGCGCATTCCTAGGTATCGAGGGGCAAGGGCCGCATGTTCACGACTGGAACCTTGTCCATAATTGAACCCGCCTACAATGGCATGACCACCTTGGTCCACCAATTCTTTCGCACGTGTATAATAACTTTGATCAATAATTTCAAAGGTGAATTTACTTATCTCCGGCAGATTACTTCGATAAGGCAGCACTCTGGCTCCACCTGCAAGAATTTCATCTGTTGAAATATTATCCCCCATTTTTAAAAGAAGAGGGAGTTCCATTTGGTCGGGAAGTGCATCCATAGCAGGGATAGACGCAATATTAGGTCCTTTGTGTAATTCCACGTTTTTGGCCTCTTCAGGTGGCAGAGGAGAATCCAATAGAGAAATATCAATGGTAGGACTTTTCGGTTCCTTCACTTTTGGAAAAGGAAAATCCAGTGTTCGTGGGTCGGTAATGACCCCCGTTAAAGCGGATGCCGCAGCGGTTTCGGGACTACATAAAAAAACACTATCTTCTCTTGTGCCTGAACGCCCCGGGAAATTTCGCGGTGTTGTACGGAGACTGTTCCTCCCTGTTGCAGGAGCTTGTCCCATCCCAATACAACCATTACATCCTGCCTGATGCAATCTTGCACCCGACTGTAATAAACTAGCGATATGGCTTTCTTTTACCAAGTCGGTGAGCATTTGTCTTGATGTTGGGTTAATATCAAATGAAATCCCTTTTGCTATCTGCCGATCTTTTACGATTTCAGCAGCCATTGCGAAATCACGGAAACCTGGATTGGCGGAAGAGCCAATGTAGGATTGATAGATCGGTGTTCCGGCCACATCCGCAACAGGTACGACATTTCCTGGACTTGATGGTTTCGCGATTAAAGGTACAAGTTCAGACAGATTGATTTCTTCCTCTAAATCATATGTTGCCCCTTTATCTGCTTGTAACTCAATCCAGTCGTTTTCTCTTCCTTGTTCCTTTAAAAAACGTTTAATTTCGGAATCAGAAGGGAAAACCGTCCCTGTTGCCCCCAATTCCGCTCCCATATTGGCAATGACATGACGATCCATGGCTGATAATGTTTGAACACCAGGACCATAATATTCAATGACTTTTCCTACTCCGCCTTTTACATCATAGCGACGAAGTAACTCGAGAATCACATCCTTGGCACTGACCCAATCAGGAAGTTTCCCGGTTAATTTAATGCCCCACACTTGCGGCATTTTGACGTAAAAGGGTTCTCCCGCAATCGCTAAAGCGACATCCATCCCTCCAGCCCCCATGGCTAGCATGCCCATACAACCATTTGCACACGTATGACTATCAGATCCTAAAAGGGTCTTTCCTGGTTTAGCGAGTCTTTGCATATGAACAGGATGGCTAACCCCATTACCAGGCCTACTGTAGTAGATTCCAAATCGCTTTGTTGCACTTTGTAAAAATAAATGATCATCGGCATTTTTATTATCCACTTGGATTAAATTATGGTCGACATACTGGGCTGATGCTTCTGTCTTTGCTCGTTCAATGCCCATTGCCTCTAATTCCAACATCACCATTGTTCCCGTTGCATCCTGGGTTAGCGTTTGATCAATTTTCAAACCGATTTCACTACCGGGAGTCATTTCCCCCGAAACAAGATGCGACTGAATCAATTTTTCTGTAAGCGTAAGTGCCATGATGTTTCCTCCTGATCTGTTATTTACATTAATGTTATTCTGAGAAAAAGGTGAAACAAATATACGCGGATAAAGGCTGTTAAGAAAATTCTTAACAGCCACAATGGGTTAATTTACATATTTTCCATAATCAGGAATTGCGATTTGGTCAAACTCATTGACCAGTTTGTCCAAGCTTTGAGTCAAGTCGTCGCCCTTCATAGGTGTGCCATGGCCAACAATAGCAACAGTTGGCTTCAAAGCTGCAAGCTTTTTTACAGATTCACGGGCGGCCTCCCAGTCCGTTGTTAGATATCGAGGTGGGCCATTTATTTCCTGTTCCTGAGATATGACTTTATAAAGAGAATCTTGCTTAACGGTAATAAAGGCATCCCCCACAATCAGGGCTCGATCCTCCTCCCTGAAAAAAGAGACATGCCCTGGCGAATGTCCAGGTGTGTGAATCCAGCGGAACCCTGGCATATGTGGGACACTGCCATCCTCCGGCAATGCTTGCACATGGTCCCCTAATTGAATCGCTTCATTTGGAAAATAGGGTGACATTTTCGCAACCATCCCACCTTCAACGGTTGCGTCGGGTTCAGGATAATCTTCCTTTCCTGTTAAGAAGGGGAATTCTAACTGATGCACATAAACCGGAACATCCCAATGATCGATTAATTCAATTACGGCTCCAATATGATCAAAATGCCCATGTGTTAATATAATGGCCTCGGGTCGGCGATCCTCTCCGAATCGCTTTTCCGTCTCCTTGATAATGGCTGGAGCAGAATGGGGCATACCAGCATCCACTAGAACAAAAGAAGAATCATCAGGTTGACCCACCATCGCAATATTAACAATTTGCACAGTATAACAATATAGATCGGGAAGTACCTCTTGACCGACGCCACTCCCAATAGAAATAGCAGGGATATATTTATAATCCGATCCATAGGACAGATCTTTATCCAATAAAAAAACCCCCTTTTATAATTGAGACGTTATTATTTTTTGCTGTTGGTTGTAAATCATTCATTATCGTGAGAAAAAAGATTGGGTAATTCTTCTATGTAAAGCTTTAAGTAAAAAGGGTCAATATAAGGATGTAAGCTTTTGTTTAGTCTCTGTCGAAAGCTTGTAGGATTTCAAGCAGAAAGGATGTTGTTATGATGAAAAGCAATGTGCAGGTTTTGCCAATTATTGCTTCAATTGGAGTTGGGGCTATAGCTTATAGCATGATGACTGGAAAAGCGGGGCAACTTCAAAATATGATTCCCCAGTTATCCGGGATGAGTCAACAAGGTGGGAGTCAGCAACAATCTGGAATGAGTCAACAAGGTGCTAGCCAACAACAGTCAGGAAACACATCCACTCAAATGCAATAATAGGGACTAAAGAAAACCAAAAACCCGGATTGAGGAGTTCTCCCCCAATCCGGGTTTTCTTTATGATCATTTTTGCCCTAATAATATCCTCCGCAACCACCAAGAAAACCACCAGCACCTACAATAACCAAGAGGATAAACAAGACAACAATTAAAGCAAATCCTCCAGCAAATCCAAAGCCATCAGACATACAACTCCACCTCCTAAAAATCTTTCAGTATTACCATATGTAAATAAAACAAAGGCGGAAGGATAAACGCCTAGATAAAAATTGTTTTTTCTAATAAAAATATATGCGTTATGTATATGGATTCATTTAAAAAATTTAAACAACCATGAATACATCTTGGGGGGAATACCATTCCTTATAAGAATGAAGGGGTGTTGTAGACTTATCATTCCTAAAAGTATGGGAAATGTTTGTTCTAAGTTTGAAAATCATTCATATGTATCTATGTAGTTGGCAAATCCTAAAAATAAGGGGTGATAACATGGATGATAAGTCATCAAGAAACCAAAAGCCTAAAACGAATGCTAAACAAAAGCAATTGGATCAACACCGTGTAAAAGACACAGGGAAGCCGATGACGACACAGGAAGGGAAAAAAAGATCACAGGATCAGGACCAATTAAAAGCCGGTATACGCGGGCCTAGTTTACGTCAGGATTATGAATTCTTTGAAAAGATGTCCCATTTTGTTCACGAAGAAATACCAGAAAGAGTGGTTCATGCAAGAGGTTACAGTGCACATGGAGAGTTTGAATGTTATCAGTCCATGAGACATGTGACAAAAGCGTGCTTCTTACAGGAAGCGGGAAAAAAGACGCCATTAACGCTCCGTTTTTCTACTGTACAAGGGGCTAAAGGGTCCTATGATACAGCAAGGGATTTACGATGTCAGGGAGTGAAGTTATATACAGAAGAGGGAAATCTCGATCTTACAACGATTGCTATGCCTGTATTAGTTAATCAAGACGCGATGAAGTTTCCGGATGTGATGCATGCATACCAAGCTAAGCAAGCTGATGATATACCTACAGCTTCCGGTGCCCATGACCGTTTCTGGGATTATGTGGCCAATAACGTTGAAGCGCTGCATATGGTGCTGTGGATCATGTCTGATCGGGGCATTTTGAGAAGTTACCGAATGATGGAATCATGGTCCATTAATACGTACCTATTCGTTAATGAACAAGGTGTAGCGACCTTTATGAGATATGTTTGGAAGCCTGTACTAGGTGTTCATTCCCTTTTACAGGATGAGGCACTGAAAATCGGTGGACTCGACCCGGACTTCCACCGGCGAGATCTCAGAGAGGCGATTGACCAAGGTGCTTATCCTGAATATGAGTTGGGTGTCCAGTTGATTCCGATGGAGGATGAATTTAAATACGATTTTGATGTGCTTGATCCTGCAAAATTTTGGCCGGAAGAGCTTGTCCCTGTTCAAATCATCGGTAAAATGACTCTAAATAGAAATATTGATAATTATTTTACGGAGTCTGAACAAGCTGCATTTAACCCTGCAAATGTCGTACCTGGAATTGACTTTTCCAATGATCCCGTCTTACAGGGAAGATTAATGGCGTATAGAGATGCACAACAACATCGACTTGGCAGCGCGAATTATGTTGAATTACCAATTAATAAGCCACTTTGCCCGTTTCATAATAACCAGCGCCGAGGCTATATGAGACAGCGAATTGATGTTGACAAGGTAAACTATCATGAAAATTCACTAGCAAATAACACACCATACACGGTGCCCCCAGAAGAAGGCGGCTATACAGATTATCCGGGGAAAGTAGAGGGCTACAAAATTCGAGCGAGAAGTGATTCGTTCAAGGATTACTTTTCGCAACCACGAATCTTTTGGAACAGTTTGACGCCGATTGAAAAGCAACATACGATCGAAGGATTAAGCTATCAAGTTGGAAGCGTAAAAAGCGATTCTGTCCGCCAGCAAGTCGCTGATATACTTGTTAATGTAGATAAAGAGATGGCCTATATCGTCGCTGATAATATTGGCGTCAATAGGCCCAGAGGAGAGCATGTTCCTGTTTCTACAAGTTACCCCTCTCTCAGTCAGGCCAATACACCAAAATATGCCTATACACAAAAAGTTGGTGTGCTGATTGGCAATGGCTTTAACAGCCAAGAGGTTACCAATGTGCTGAACTACTTAAAGAAAAATGGGGTATTTATCGAAATTGTAAGTGAAAAACTAGGTACTGTCACGGGCGCAGATGGAACAAGACTCAAAGTTGACAAAACATTTCTTACAACAAGTCCTTATCTAGTTGACTCGCTATACGTTGTTGGTGGAAGGGCTAGAAATGAAGCAAAATTTCATCAAGATGTCATGTCTTTCATAAGAGTTGCGTACAGCCATTATAAACCAATTGGTGTTGCCACTACGGCACAGTCTCAGTTTCAAATCAAAGCCTCAGCTGGAGTCGTTTTTGCTGGGAACAATCCTAACTTTGCGAGGGATTTTATCTCTGCCATCGCGCAACAACGCTTTTGGGAACGAACCTAATCCTGTTCACTGGGTAATGCTAGGGAAATATCTAAAAGTATTTCCCTTTCTATGCCCATTATTGTCCTTTAAAAATAACTAAACAGCCTCCGTACTAGCTCTCCTACACTACCATTCTAGATAATACAATTACGAAAAGGAGGTATGTTAGATGAATGACACAAATTTTCTAAGAGAAGGCCTGCTTTTACAAAATCTTCCTGTTTATGAACTAGATATCCCTTATATTCATTCCATACTTTTTACCATTAAACAGACTCAAGTGTCTCTAGCTGCATTTCCTTATCTAAACAAAGAAGCCCCGATCATGACTGTGGATAAGGAGTTGTTGCGATGACGGACTTATCCTTTTTAACGGCAACCGAACTAGCCCCCTTAATCAAATCGAGACAATTATCCCCAGTGGAATTAGTAAAACATCTATTTCATCGCATAGATGAGTTGGATCCAGTTCTTCACACGTATATTACGCCACTTCACGAATCAGCTCTAACACAAGCGCGAAAGGCTGAAAGGAATATTATGCAAGGCCACTATAAAGGACCCTTATACGGAATTCCGATTGGGATTAAGGACAATTTTTATACAAAAGGGATACGAACGACGGTGGGTTCCAAATTGTTTGCGGATTTCATACCTAATAAAACAGCCACAGCTGTAAAAAAACTGCTTGGAGCAGGTGCCATTATGTTAGGAAAACTAAACCTGCATGAACTAGCTGCCGGCTCCACTGGGACCAATCCATTTTTCGGGACGACACGAAATCCTTGGAACATCGAATATATGCCAGGTGGGTCAAGTGGCGGCAGTAGTGCAGCCTTAGCCGCCGGTCTTACAACGATTGCCACTGGAACAGATACTTTTGGTTCCATTCGCCTACCTGCTGCGATGTGTGGGATTTATGGTCTAAAACCAACCTATGGGCTCGTTAGTACACATGGTGTATTCCCTACGGCTCGATCATTAGATCATGCTGGACCGATGGCAAGATCAGTGACAGATTTAGCCCTCATGCTCCAGTATATGGCTGGTTATGATGCAAATGATCCTACAAGTCTTCATGTACCGATTCCTAACTATATTGAGAGCCTAAATGAAGGAATGAAAGGGATAAAAATCGGGATTCCTGTGTACTATTTGGAGGGATTGGACTCAGATATAGAAAGGCTTTTTAACAATGCAATCGTAATACTGAAAAAGTTAGGAGCTGAAATAAAAGAAATAAACATCCCGGAACTATCAATGTCCACGTTTTCGGGCTATGTGACTGTGACGGGTGAAGCGTCCGCTTTTCATTACAAATGGCTACAAACTCATCCAGAGAATTATTCGGCGGATATCCGAACTTTCTTTCTATCAGGTACACTAACGAATACGCCGCAATACATTAAAGCCCAACAAGCTCGAAGGAAGATGGTAAAAGCATTTCATCAAGCTTTTGAAGAAGTCGATATGATGCTTGGTCCAACTATACCGATCACAACTCCGGCATTCACCCAGAATTGGATCAAGCAAAATTTAGATGTCATTAGACGCTGCCTACCATTCACCGTACCTGTAAATTTAACAGGTGTGCCAAGTTTATCCGTCCCTATGGGAATAGACTCAAAAGGACTTCCTGTCGGCATGCAATTTATTGGAAACCATCTAACAGAAAAACGTCTACTCCAGGTCGCGAGTATATGGGAGAGGATTAATCCACTGACTATCCATGTTTGAGCATAAAAAGTCTAGCACTGGAAGCCATTGTTTAATGTGAAAAAACATATTATTACTTCTCACTGATTAAAGAACGCTTAAGCTTTTGTTTTTTCCTCCTTTATTCATAAAAAGTCATTAGTGTTGCATAAAAATAATTCCATATTGTCAAACTGTAAAAAATAATTAATAACCTAT
>NZ_VTQV01000043.1 GCF_008764245.1 Bacillus subtilis | reverse complement strand
TGGATGTCAACCACAACATAAGCAACTTATCCACAAGCTAGGATTTTATAAATTCCTAAGCAACAAAAAAAGCCACAGGAAAATACAACACTTCCCCATGGCTTTTGAAAAAATAACATAAAAAAGAAGAGCAAGAAAAGCTCCTCCCTAACCTTGTTATATAATGTGGGTATAGAGATGTTTTCGCTGTTTTTTAATCTGCTATTCAGTTGCTAAAAAGGGCATACGTATCCCGTTCGCAAGCAAAACAGCAAATTTTGCACGGCAAAAATATAAAAAGTCGATCATAAAACCGTGCACAAAAACAGCTTCCTTCAACATCCTTTCCCACCTCCGTTCATACATTTGTCTTTATTCTATTATGTTGGACCTAGAATTTCAAGTTTATCCTTTAAAATTTTTCCTCTTTATTTTAATAACAGTGATGCCTGCCCTGCAGAGACCTTGAGCCCCTTCCCCCGTACCGAGGCAAAGAAAGGCGAATGAACGTTGACTTATGCAACCTGAAACCGAAAGTTTACTAGATACGTCATTAGTCAAAATTTCTTTTACAAAAAAAGCTCCATTTGATCTCTCAATCAAATAGAGCTTTTAGCTTAATTTTTAACTGTTGCTTTTCCTAGTCGATCGACCCATTGTTTATGATGTTCATCAGACATCGGGGCTTCCATAATTGCATAATGAAGGATAAACAGACCATCATCAGCCTCAATCACTCGTGCTACCTCATGCTGATCTCCGTAAAGCTCATCCTCCGTCAAGATAAATTCATACATGAGCCCATCCTCTTTTTCATTAAAAACATTCCACTCTAATTTTCCAGTGGCATCTCCTTCCATAGATTCCTTCATAAGATCTACAAATTCCGCCGAATCAATGCCTTGCAAGTCTGGAAAAAATTGCGCTGTTACCAATTCGGTCCATGCTTCAACAGATTCTCCATCTACCACATATTCCCTCATCATGACTCCAGGCTGTTCATCTTCAAAACCAACTTGCCAGTCCCGATCATCAAAATGTAAGGTCAAATCTTCTAATCTCGAAAACCCTTCAGCTGAATCTGCATGATCGTCGCTTGCAACCTCTTCCGTGTCATCGGCTTCTTCATCCAAATCCCATTCCGTCTCTTCATCTAAAATACTGCCGATATCATCCTGATCTAATTCATCCTCAATGCCGATCGGATCTGCGTTAGAAAGACTGCTTTGTTCAGAAAAGGCATTAAAAATAAAAGCCATCATAACAATGCCGATAATGATACAGATCACAAAATAAGCAGAAATAACGACCGTCACAATCGTCTTCACTGCCTTCTTCCAATCAGCAAATCTCCACATTAAAAAAAGACCTACCGGCCAGAAGAAAATTAAAAACAGTACGATCACCCATGTTTGTTCATACCATTTTTTATCCATAGAACCTTCAACCATCTTATCTCTCCCCTTTTAACGAATTCCCTCGATTATTATACTGGAGTTTTCATATGATTACGACTGTTTTTAAAAAGACAGCTATTAGCACCCATTTCTTTTCTCCTAATTCACATTAGTTTATTTCTTCCTGCCCAACCTCGCTAGGATAAATTTCCTACCCTACTTTCAAACGGATCGATTCCTGCTTATTTAAGGAAGAGTCACTGCTAATATTTTCGAAACCACATTCGCCACGTCAGTTCTTTGCTAAAATTTAATTATCGGAAATTGCAACTTTTCATTTGCTTGAACCGTGGATAAAGTGAGAGGGGGAGAATTGCTTGGAGCTTGAGGATGTCTATAAACTGTATATGAATGACTTGTATCGCTATTTACTCTCCCTTTCACAAGATCACTATGTAGCGGAAGATCTTTTACAAGAAGTTTTTTACAAGGCTTATACCGTTTTGGAGGATTACGAATTTAGTCATATCAAAGCCTGGTTATTCAAAGTTGCTTATCATACCTTTATTGATCATCAGAGAAAAAACAAGCGACTGATTTTTAAAGATAACATGGAAGAGCACCTACAAGTGGAGCATAAAACTCCTGAGATAGATGTAATCGAGAAAGAGACATTTACTTCGTTATTAGCCGATTTAAATCATTTAAAAGAAAACGAAAAGCAAGCGATTTTGTTATGTGATTTTCATGAACTTCCTTATCAGGAAGCGGCTGATATTTTAGAGGTAAAATTAAATACGTTTAAAAGCCATTTATTAAGGGGACGAAAAAAACTTGTAAAACTTTTTAAAGAAAGGGTGAAACAAGATGACTGATAAATTCAACAAAGATGATGAAAAGCTATATAGAACGATCCTCCAAGAAACCAAGCAGAGTCTACAACATGGTCCCTCAGAGGAAGAACAAAGAAAAATTATTAAAACGGGAAAAAATAATGCCCGTTTAACCAATATCTTAATCAGTTTGGCCATCATCTTATTAATCTTGCCCATTCTGACTCTTACAACCTTTATGTATTACGGATTTGGTGGAAAAGCTGATCGGCTAATAGATGTAGCGGCTTATACTGTTTATGTGACTGAACCCAATATCAGTCTAAAACCTATGGAGATCGAAGACGAAATCGGACTGTTCTCAATGCATGTTTTATTTGATGTCTATAAACGAATTGGCAAGGAAGATTATAAGGCTGGCGACTATGATATCCTTTTTAGCCTTAACCAACCAGATTTCCCTAAGAAAAATGATTACTTGGATCGACCATGGCCCGAAATTCCAAGCAAGGAGACAGAGAGATTACTCCATCCCGCGGCCCCTATTCCATTTTCAGTCGACGAAGAATGGAACAAATTAAATGGATTGCCTGACGGAACCGTTGCGGAACTTTATCTTTCGCTTTCAGATTTACTTGATCCAGATGAGGTAAGGCATTTTATGCCTGAAGATGTGGAAGTACGTTGGCTGGCCGTGGATACAGGACTCGAGGCTGAACAACAAGATGAGGAGGGACTTTCCTTAACACCAATCGGTTATCCAGCTCAAATTGATTCAACAACTTGGTCGCCTTTTAATGGCAGAGAGAAGAGTAATCAAGAAGTTTTTCTCGATCTAATCCATACGTTGAAAAAAAATGAAGACGTGGCGGTAAAAATCGCTAGAGCGAAATCATTGGCTCTGAAAGAAAGAATCGCCTATTTAGAAAAAAATGACATAAAAATCTATGGAGCTGTTGTCACAGGCCCTACTCCAGAATTAAGAAAACTCAAGGATAAAAAGGAAATTCGTGCGATGAAAGTGGGTGAGGTCAAATTATGGAATTAAATGTGCATACAAAACGAACATATGGCGGAAGGTTCCAGACCATTTCAGGTTTGCTTTCCTTCCTTCTCGGTCTGATCGCCCTCGCCGCACTAAATGCCGGTTTGATTTTAAAAACGGAGATGATTCCCGGCTTTTTCTTTTATCAACTTCCACTATTAGGGCTAATACTTGGCATAGTTGGTCTATTCACAAGAAAACACTCGAGAATGTATGCTTGGTGGGGAATTGCGTTAAATGTTTTTATATTTGTATTTATCGCCATGATGTTCATCCTAGCATGGACGATTAATGCGAAACCTTAACTAGTAGCTCTTTAGCCCAAATGATCATATGAATATCCCTTTGAAAGCTTTGATCTTATTAATTGGCCTTCTTCCTAAGGGATATTCATGATTTATACATTAAACCAGTCCTTTACCATCGCCAGGTATTGTAAAACGGATTTACTGAACAGTCCCCTCCCCAAGCAAATATTGAAACTCCTCCAAAGTCGTGCTATAACTTACACGAATCCGATTTAGTTCATAAGGTGTGGAAAGGCTGGCCATACCAGGATTGGTGGTTACCGCATAATCATAGTATTTACGTGTTTCCTCTATCACTCTGTCATCATATTTCCCTGCAGGGTAGGCTATGGCGTTAATCTTTTTCCCGGTAATTCCTTCCAATCTATCTTTTATTTCCCCTAATTCGCCTTTATAATGTTGAATGTCCGGTAATTCTGGATGGGTTTCCGTGTGAGACTGGATCGAGATGACGCCTGAATCACTCATCTCTTTTAATTGCGCACTCGAAAGCCCTGTTTTCGTATCAATTTTTTTACCGATCATGAAAATAACTGCTTTGGCATGAAAATCTGCACTGTTCAAATCCTGTAAAATCTGATAGGCATTCATATTGTTTTGATAGCCATCATCCAATGTCACAAGAATTGGTTTAGAGATCTTGTCCAAATGTTCAATATCCTCAAAAGTAATCGGGGTAAACCCACTCGATTTTAAATACGTCATTTGTTGTTTAAAATTGTCGGGTGTGACGTATAACTCTTTTATTCCCTTCCCGATATATTCATCAATGGCATGATACATCAAGATCGGAACCTTATCTACGTTTTCTGAAACAGTGCCATTCGATGTTTGCACAACCTCCTGCAAATATTGGTTGCTTGCATACCCTGTTTCTCCCCCATAGGAAATATGATCCCAATCCCCAACGGAAGAAATGTACTCCACTGATTCTCCCTCTGGAATGGTTGTAAGGATCTGGGAATCAAGGGAAGCCTCTTGCCTTAGATTGAGATTCCCTGTTGTCCGGTATATCTTAGGAGCAGACGTCTCTTCATCTTGTTCAACAGCTTGTTCAACAGTTTGATCCTTCCGTTTTAGATCATTTGTGTTTTCACGAGAAATCGTATAGATTTCTTGATCTAGATCTATATTCGTTTTTAAAGATTGGGGTTGTAATCGATCTGTTTTTACTTTTGGGGAACATGCGGTTATAACGATTATGATCAAACTAACCCCCACTAAAAAAAGCCAATTTTTCTTCTCCATGCTCTTGGGTCTCCTTCATTGAAATAGAAAAGGCTAAGAAAAGCGTAAGCATTTGTTTAAAAGATGAACAGCTAAGTGTGCGGGTCCTGTCGCTTCTCGGGGCTGGGCGCTGCAGCTAGATCTAAACACTAGCCAAATGTATGCTTTCTTATCTTTGGGTCAACAGGATGTTGGTCACAAAGGCGTGGCGATTGTTGTCGTGAATTCAGCCTTTGATCCTTTTAAATACGGTTCAAGAGAAAAATGTTATTTTTTCTCATTTAGTCCTTTCCTATTGTACCAAATAATAGGGCGACTAATCTTACTCTTTTTCCCATATTTGTTGAAAATATCTGGATCTTCGGATTAGGCCGAGTGATTTGTATGGCAAAACACCTTTCCCCATTAACGATTTGCTGATATTATAAGGGGAAAATACGAACGGAATTAGGCTTGAAAAGGCATTGTGACTATTTCTAAATGGCAGATGAAGTATTCATCAAAGCGGGAGAAAAATTGGAATCAACCTTGCGCAGTTTATTTTATTTCAAGTGCGGAGGAGACGAAATTCAATGTGTATATTAAAAAGGGGAGATCCCTATGAAACTTGATCGGCTTTTACGTATGACCATGCTTTTACTTGATCGAAAAAAAGTAACAGCCCAAGAATTAGCAGAAGAATTTCATGTTTCTGTTCGGACCGTTTATCGCGACATCGATACATTAAGTAGTGCGGGAATTCCCGTCGTTAGCTATCAAGGGGCAAATGGCGGAATCAGTTTAATAGAAGATTACCGGATTAATAAACATTTTTTAAAAGCGGAGGAGATTTCCTCCCTATCGCTAGCTTTAAAAAGTCTGCTTACAGCCTACGAAGATCCTAATGCCAAAACCGTTCTGGAAAAGATACGTCACGTTGCGAATATAGAATCGAAAGAGGATTACCTTTTTATCGATGACAGTCCATGGGGACAAGATGTTCATATTAAGCAAAAGCGGACATTTTTAAAAGCAGCGATCGAAACAAGTACATGTGTGGAGATCCTGTATGGGAACGGTACAGACACGCCCCGAATGATTGAACCTCATACACTTGTCCAAAAGGGGCGCTCCTGGTATGTGTATAGTTACTGTTTACAGCGACGAGCGTTTCGTTTATTTAAACTTACCAGAATAAAGAATTTGCAATGGAGCGAGCAGACATTTCAGCGAAAAGAGGTCAATGTGTCCGAACTTCCCTGGGACAAGGATTGGTATGATCACAAAGTTGTGACCTTAAAACTAGCTTATCAACAAGAAATTCGTGAAAAAGTGGAGGAAATGTTTGGTGTGGAGGCTATAGATGAGGAAAAGCAAACCGTCACCCTGAAACTACCAGAAGACCAATGGCTGTACGGCTTTCTGCTAAGCTTTTCCGACAAAATAGAAGTGCTCGAACCAACTTATATCAGAGAAATTATCCAACAGCAGGCAAGATATATTTTAAACGTGTATAAAACATGACAGACTGTTGTCAAGTTTAGCCTGATATAGTGAGGATAAAGGTGGTGAATAGCATGATCAAACCGATCCTCCAAAAGAAGGAAGCTTTCAAAGTGATGGGGATCTCCGTAGAAACTTCCAATGAGAACGAAATGACGGATCAGGCCAAAATCCCTTCCTTATGGGATCGTTTTTATCAAGAAGAGATTTACAAGCAAATCCCCGCTTTGAATCATACTGTGTATGGCGTGTATTCGGATTATACAACAGATGTGAATGACGCCTACCAGATGACCATCGGGCTCGAAGTGGACAAAGACATACAAGCGAACAAATGGGTTACCAAAACCATTCCTGCTTCACAATATCTCGTCTTTACTTCTAAAAAGGGACCGATCGCCCAAATCGTGGTCGAACTTTGGCAAGAGATTTGGAATTACTGTAAAGAGAACAACATCAAGAGATCCTATACAGGAGATTTTGAGGTATACGACGAGCGATGTGCAGATCCTGGGAATGCACAGGTGGAGGTTTATATTGCGATCCAAGAATAAAAAGACATCGGCATTTTCTTTATAGGGAATGCCGACCTTTATCCAGGTGGAATACACAAGGGCATCAATATATTATAGATCTTTATGCTATTAATGATCTTATTAAAATATATATTTCGAAAACGCATGAAACACGCCATCTTCATCATTGGATAAAGTCACATCATTGGCAATTGCTTTTATATCATCTGGAGCATTTCCCATGGCAATCCCTAAACCAGCGAACTCAATCATATCCAGATCATTGTAATAATCGCCGATTGCCATCATTTCTGATTGCTTTACATTCAGAGAATCTAAGAGACGGATGAGCGCTCTTGTTTTATTAGACTGGGCGTGAACATATTCTCTATGAAACTCTAAATCAATCCTTCTTCTGAGACGTTCAGGGACTGGTAAAGGAATTTTCTGCCATCCCCCCACTTTGTTTAGATCCCCGATTGTACATTTCATGATCTTTTCCTGAATGGATAAAACATCCCGATGAATAGTAGGAGTGATTTCATATACCTGATATTGTTGTTTATGCGCATCCTCTAGCCATTCCACATACACATCAAAAGCTGTACATAGGGAAAAATGAATGTGATAACGACGACAATAATGGATAAGTGGAGCGATATCTTCTATAGAAAAGGAATATTCTCCAATAAGTGATTTGTTCGCTGTATTGATGGTAGCCGTCCCGTCATTCGATACCAATATCCCCTTAAAATCTAATTGATCCAAAATCCGTTTCGTTTGCATATAGTATCTGCCTGTCGCTAACACAATGTGTACACCTAAATCTTGTGCCTTGCGAATCGCTTCTATATTCTTCTCAGAGATATTCCCATCTCGATTCAGTAATGTCCCATCCAAATCTAAAGCGACGAATTTATACATAAAATCCCCCTTTTATACGAACGTCAGGATAGAAATACCAAAACCGGCCCATGCCAACTGTCATTTTGTACGAGTTCTTCTTTATGTATGTGCCCATCAGGATATTCATGGATAATTTTCTTCCAGAACATCTGAGCAGCTTGATTGCCTATCGTTTGTCTAACCTCCCACATACCCCTATATTGCTCAAAGAGAGAATAAGCAACTTTTTTCCCTACACCTCTCCGCCTATATTTTCTCATGATAAAAAAATCACTGATCACGTTGGTTTTCTCCGCCGTACTTAATTTTGTAAATTCTTTTGGAACATCAAGACTCACCAATACAAACCCTGCTATCTCGCCGCCATCCTTCACCAGTAACGGACGTCGATAATCATCCGTCCATTGATGATCTAAATATTTATATAAATATAGCCCATGTCGATTTAAAACATGACCATCGAATTCACTACTGTCATAGCGGTACAATTGCATTAAATTCTGGAGTATCGACTTATCTTCGTATGGAATCAGTGATAAGGTAACGTCCATGTTCATCCCCCTTTTTTGAAAAGTTAAAAGTTCTTGCACACCGTACGTTGGCAGTTTGGCTATTTGCCTAAACCTATAGCTTAGCTAATGCAATATCTAGCAATTTTTATCGCCATTCACTATCTTCAACTTTTTATGGCAAGAATTATCTAAAGCTCTGTTAAGTGTAAAAATAAAAATAGCGGGTACCATAAAAACACGTAAAAATTTCTGGAGGTGTTCAAGATGTATATCAGCGGTCATGTTTCTGGTTACGATGGCGTGAACTTATTTTACCGTGGATGGATCCCCCAAGAACCGCGTGGATTTTTAATTTTAATTCACGGAGCAGGTGAGCATTCGGGGCGATATTCTCATATCGGTGAAATATGTATGGAACATGATCTCGGAGTACTTGCCCCGGATTTACGAGGATTTGGAAAATCTGGTGGACCCCGCGGACATGTTAATAAGTTTACAGATTACTTAGATGATTTAAATCAATTAATTGAATCCTTTCAAGCTCAGTATCATTCAGCCCCATTATTTATTTTTGGGCATAGCTTGGGAGGGCTAATTGCTATTCGCTATGGTCAAATCTACCCTCATAAAGCAAAGGGATTTATCTTATCGTCTCCCGCATTACAGATTCGATTTCGTCTTCCTCTATTATTAAAGAAAACAGTGGAATTCTGTTCTTGGATTTCTCCTAATTTATCGTTCCAACCTTTCAAGTGGTTGGGAATACTAAAAAAAATTCGCTGGTTAGATCACTATCTGCCAGAACCTGATGTAGAAATATTCGCGGATCCATTATTCACATTTGAATACACTCCGCGTTGGTTAACAGAATTGACTCATACTGGAATGCACGCTTTATTAGATACTGCAAAATTCCGCTTTCCACTTTTGTGTCTTTATGATCAACAGGATCCCATTGTCCACTCTGACACTATTTTGCGCTTTTTCAATTCCATTTCCGTCCAGGATAAAAAATATGTCATGTATGAAGATGGGCTTCATAGACATTGGGATGCAAATCAATGTGAGCACGCATTAGAAAATGTTATGACATGGTTAACTCCTCGTTTATAGTTAAAATCACTTGTACACGTCATCTCTACAGCGTAAAAAATTCAACCTGCTTATACAGAGGGGAGATTTCTGGCAGTTCATCCTCCACTTATCATGCTTGTTTCCCTCAAATTCCTGAAGTGGAGGTATTACTGTTATTTGATTCGTCACCAGTGCATCGACTAATTCAAACGTACACGTTTATTCAGGAAATACAAAGTAATATGGAATTTATAGTTTTTTATGCCTTATTGATAAACCCCACCTCCCTTAAAAAATCCGCTATCCTTGCATTTGTTTGATGAAAATATCTATTATCATATCTTCCGTATTTAAAAAAGCCATGTTCCATTCCTTCATATTCTTCGAAAATGATTTCATTCCCAGCCGCAACCATTCGATCCACGAATGTTTTATTTTGTGCATAGAGCCCATGAGGAATCGTGGGAGTATCCTCCTCTGTGCCGCACATCCATAAAGTTGGCGGTAAAGTCTTTTTTATATTATGGAATGGAGAGATTTCTTTAGCCTGATCCAATAATTCAGGATATCTTCTTTGCATAATATCTACCCCGTCCATGCCAGCCCCGAAGATGATCAACGCATTCGGGATATGTTCTTGGCTTTGCTGATAATGGGGGTCATCATTTAAATGGTCAAACATAATGGAGGAAACGCATACATACCCTCCTGCAGATGAACCGCACATGACGATTTTTTCCGGATCAATCCCTAATTCATCGACGTGTTTGCGTACCCAGCGAACGGAAGATTTTGCATCTGCAATCGCTTGTTTCGGTGTAAATCCCTCATCATGACCCGCCCGATAATCCACACAGATCGCAACCATGCCAAGCGAGGCGAAATAATTGGCTTGGTGTTGAAAAACGGCTGGTGATTGAGGATTTTTCGCAAAACTACCACCGATAAAGAAGAGAATAACGGGTTTCTTTTTCTTCTCCCCCGCCGGCTCAAACATATAGAGCTTTACATCTCTTGTTCCGATTCGCTTAAACGTTTTCTCAATCACTGGAAAATCAAACGCCGGCACTCTTGTCTTTTCTCCTCCAACCATTTAAATCAACTCCCCATTCTTTTTGAGTTTCTGTACCACTTCGTTGACAAAGCTTTGCTTTCCCTGCTGATAGCGCTCATGCTCTTCAGGAAATTGTGCAGCTAATGCCACTTTCAAATCCCCATATCGTTTCGCCATTTCTGGGTGCTGGAGGAAGTAGTTTTTGAAGGCTAAATGAAGCTTGATATGTTCATGACCCGTTTGAAAAATATGGACATGATGGGTTCTATTGTCTTTTCCTCTAAGGAAATACCTTCTCCCCGAAATCCCATTTTCCCCTCTTGCATCATATCCGATCTCTTCCATCTTTTTATTATACTGATCTACTTTTTCGATTTCCTTTACGACTATAAGAATGTCGATAATTGGTTTCGCATAACCGATGGCGGGTACGGATGTACTACCAATATGAAAAATATCTATTACTTCCTCTTTAAAAATCTCCTTCAGCCTTTGGGCATCTTGTGTATATTGTTTAGCCCATTCTTTCGTCCATGGACGTATGTTTGTTTTTCGCATCGAGCCCCTCTCCCCTAAAATGGCCCTCCTTCAAATTCCAATCGGCCATCCATCTGATTTGAACTTGATTTTATATTGAAAAGCTTGCGGATAGTCCCCATAAATAAAAGTAAGCGTAAAACCGGGAATTCTTGTCCCTTGTCCGTCAGGATTTGTTCTGTCTTTTTGAGCGTATCCCTTTCCGTTTTTGTATCTCATCATTATGTAAAAATTGCTGATATTCTTCGCTGTTTACGCCATAAATAGCGATTTTTCCATTCTGATCATAATGAATTCCCCAACCATATTTTTTTACTAAGGGAGATGCTCTAAAACAGGCTTTTGGTTTAGCGAAAAATTGTTCGCGAATTTCTTCGAGATTGTTTGAATCCAACCGATTTTTCAACACATACGTTTTAAATTGCACATCAGCTTGTGTGTATTCGTATGGATGTTTCTTTATAAGATCGTATTCAATCGAGGCAATCGTTGGTTTGTTGTTTCTAGGAACAGGAACTATAGCCGAAGTAGCGATTGAATCCTCAGAAATAGTAATGAATGTATTTTTATAACTCATCAACGATCCTCCTAAAATTATTCAGTGACGGGCCTCCATCATTCGTTAAAAAACGCACTATTGCAAAAACTACGACTGTTCAATAAAATGATGATTTATCATTTGTTTTTCCTTATGTTATTGCATTGTTTGAGAATAGTCAATATTCTTTCAGATTTCCGAAAAATCCCTCTCTCAGCACTTCTAAAAACGACCTCATAAAGGATACTTTTATTTTAGTGTGGGATTTAGCAGTTCTTAATGAATGGGATTACTTCCCACGATCAATCACATTTCCCTCGATGTGTCGCTTTGCCATTTCCTTTCTAAATTTACGGTTTTCTTTGGATTCGAAGAATATCCATGTCATAATCATCTGGATAAAGGTCTTCCGCTTTAATATATAGGGATAGACGCTTATGATTGATTACTACTTTTTCGCCCTTTATCAGAACCTCGACATCGCCACGCTTATTTGTCGGTTTATGGACAATCCCATATTGATTCATAAATGGGATTCTAACGTTATCACCTTGCTTAAACATGGTTTCAGTCTTTTGGCGCATAACCTTCTTTGCCTGTTTTTGCTTATAAATATGCTTACCATTTTTTCGCTAATTGTTTTTCTCGTTCATCAGGGAAGCCTAAACTCAAATTACTGTAATCCCTCGCTTCCTTCTAGGATTTGACATTCAAAGATAGATCCGTGATTCCTGCCGTGCATACAAATACTTGAAAATCCCCAGGATATTTCATAGAATAAAAGAGATTCATAATAATTTCTTAGAAAGGTTGTGGGAAATGGTTATCAAGCCATATCAAGAGCCACCATTATTAGAATTGCTTCGATGTTTAAACCAACGCTTTGAACTACCCTACGATGAAAGGCAACAGTATATCAACCTCGAAAAAGGCCATCAGGGTGAACAAAAATTTTCCGAACTTCTTGAAAATCTAACCAACGATTGTTTCATTTTACACGGCTTACTCCTCAAATGTAACAACACTCTCTTTCAAATTGATACTCTTCTCATTTTTGAAAATATGATTTATCTTGTGGATGTCAAGTATTATGAAGGTGATTATTATGTTAATTCAGGCAATTGGTATACGCTATCCAAAAAAGAGATTCATAATCCCGTTCTTCAATTAAACCGCTGTGTCTCTTTATTTCGACGCCTCCTTCAAAAATACGGCGTGAACCTTCCTGTAGAAGGATACGTCCTCTTTAATCATCCCGAATTCACTTTATACCATGCGGATCCTGAGCTACCTATTATACTCCCGAATCAAATCAACCGCTTTATGAAACAACTTCATGGGATACCATCCAAAACGAATGATCAGCACATGCGGCTTGCACAGAAACTATTATCTGATCATAAAGATGAATCCCCTTACACACATTTACCTGAATATTCTTATGAGCAAGTGAAAAAAGGGATTGTATGTGCATCCTGTCATTCCCTCTCAACTTCTTTAATTGGTAGTCGGGTTATATGTAATGGGTGCGGGAAGGAAGAGAAAGTAGATAATGCTATATTAAGAAGTATCAAAGAATTTATGCTGCTTTTTCCAGACAGGAAGATCACCACTAACACCATACAGGAATGGTGCAGGGTGATTAAGTCAAGAAATACCATAAGGAGAATTCTTGGAAAACATTTCACCATAAAAGGGCACGGGAATTACGCGTACTATGTAAATTTTGATCAAAGGGATGATGAATAGCCCGGATTTTAGATCTTATGCGTCTTTGCACATCCAAGTACACTTTGGATCTACGTTGTGCCACTTCCTTTGTGGTTTCGTAGATCCAAACGCCTCTTGGATCTATGTTTTGGCAAGGCCCCGGTGATTTCGTACATCCAAACTCACTTTGGATCTACGTTTTTGCACTTCCTCCGTAATTTCGTACAACCAAACTCACTTTGGATCTACATTTTGCCACTTCCTACGCAATCTTGTACATCCAAACCACTTTTGGATCTATGTTTTAGCAGATCCTCCGCGATTTCGTACATCCAAACTCACTTTGGATCTACGTTTGGGCACTTTCTCCGCGATTTCGTACATCCAAACTCACTTTTGATCTACGTTTTGGCACTTCCTCCGTAATTTCGTACATCCAAACTCACTTTGGATCTACGTTTGGGCAAGTCCTCCATGATTTCGTACATCCAAACTCACCTTGGATCTACATTTTGGCATTTCCTCCGTGATTTCGTACACCCAAATTCACCTTGGATCTACGTTTTTGCACTTCCTCCGTAATTTCGTACATCCAAACTCACTTTGGATCTACGTTTGGGCAAGTCCTCCATGATTTCGTACATCCAAACTCACCTTGGATCTACATTTTGGCACTTCCTCCGTGATTTCGTACACCCAAACTCACTTTGGATCTACGTTTTGCCACTTCCTCCGCAATCTTGTACATCCAAACCACTTTTGGATCTATGTTTTAGCAGATCCTCCGCGGTTTTGTACATCCAAACTCACTTTGGATCTACGTTTGGGCATTTCCTCCGCGATTTCATACATCCAAACTCACTTTGGATCTACATTTTGCCACTTCCTACGCAATTTTGTACATCCAAACCACTTTCGGATCTACGTTTTTGCAGTTCCTCCGCGATTTCGTACACCCAAACTCACTTTGGATCTACGTTTTTGCAGATCCTCAGCGGTTTCGTACATCCAAACTCACTTTGGATCTACGTTGTGCCACTTTCTCCGCTATTTTGTACATCCAAACCACTTTTGGATCTACGTTTTAACACTTCCTCCGCGGTTTCGTAGATCCAAACGACTCTTGGATCTACGTTTTTGCAGATCCTCAGCGGTTAGGGGAAATTTTAAAGACAAGTTCTTATTATATTTTTCTCTCATTTCTCATAGAATGAGGAGGGAAGGACATTTTTAGAGGGGGAAACAGGGCGTGGAGATGAAGAATGTTGATTTGATGGAGCCTTTTCGCTAACAATGAAGAAAACACTCGTGACTTATTTGGTTTTACTTTTCGGAGCTTTTTTACAAGGGTTTGCGATGTCCTTATTTTTGTTTCCACATTCGATCCCATCCGGCGGGGCAGCAGGTTTGGCTATTTTGATGAATCATTGGTTTGATTTTTCGTTAGGTTTTTCCTTGTGGCTTGCAAATGCCGCATTTTTATTATTTGCTTTAAAATATTTCGGCTATACTTGGACGTTTCGAACCATCATTTCGGTTGCTACCACCTCTATGACCGTGTCGTTTCTAACTTCTCAAGTTGTGATTCCCCATGTAAATATATATTTGGATCTTTTGGGAGGAAGTATTTTTTTTGGTATTGGCGTCGGATTACTGATTCGGTTTGGTGCTTCAAGTGGTGGAATGGTCATTCCCGCCCTTATGATTGCTAGCTATAAGAATTGGAGCCCTGGAAAGGTCATGATGGGAATCAACCTCTTCATTTTTTTATTCAACTCTCTTGTCATCGATTATAAAATTGTCGTTTACGCGATCATTTGCCAATTTTTCTCGACCAATATCATTGATTTTGTTCAGGAATTTAGGCTTCCAAAAATCAATCTATTAACCCCAAGTTGGAGAAAAAAATAGGACATCCTCCTTGTTTTTACCAACTATAAAAGGTTTACTTTTCTATGATAAAAGAGAATTGACTGTTTCGCCAATTCTCTTTTAACCCCCTCTTACAGGATCTTTTTTTCTTTAAAGTAAGAAAAGATCTTTTCAACCGATTGTTCGATTGATAATTTCTCCGTATCAATTGTGATTTCTGGATCAACAGGAATTTCATACGGTGAGGAGATCCCGGTAAAATCAGCAATTTTCCCATTTCTTGCTTTTTTATATAAGCCTTTTGGGTCACGACTTTCACATATTTGGATCGGGCATTTTAAATAGATTTCAATAAACTCTTCGGGTTCAAGCATATTTCTGACAATCTCCCGGTCTTCACGGAAGGGAGATATAAAGGCGGTTGAAATCATTTGACCGCTATCCACAAATAGTTTTGCCACCTCCCCAATTCTACGAATGTTTTCTTTTCGATCCTCAACCCGAAAGCCTAAATCTTGGTTTAAACCATGTCGTATATTATCTCCATCCAATACATAGCTTTTGACACCATGTTGAAACAATTTATAGTCAACGGCATTGGCCAAAGTTGATTTCCCTGACCCTGATAATCCCGTTAACCAAAGTACACAACTTTTATGGCCATTTAAGGCATGACGATGTTTCTTTGTAACCGATGGATGATGCCACGTAATGTGATTGATTGTTTTCATTCACTTACACCCTTTAACTTTTTGTATAGACTTCTTGCATCCCTTGGATTAAAATGGCGACTACTTCAGGACGACTGAATTCTTTTGGCGGCCGTTCCCCATTTCTTAGTAGCCTTCTTACTTTTGTACCTGATAGAATAACCCGATCTTCCAAACCATGTGGGCATGTTTTTTCAGATGCCATGTTTTCACACTTTCTGCAGTAAAAGCTATGTTCAAAAAATAAAGGCGTAATCCCCAGTTCCTCCTTTTCAAAAGAACTGAATATTTTTTGAGCATCATATGTGCCATAATAATGGCCTACTCCAGCATGATCCCTTCCGACGATAAAATGAGTACAGCCAAAATTTTTGCGTACAATAGCATGAAAAATAGCTTCTCTCGGGCCTGCATAACGCATGGCTGCCGGGAAAACGGATAAGAATACCCGATCATTCGGATAATAATGTTCCAGTAACACTTGATAACTTTTCATGCGGATATCGCTTGGAACATCATCTGCTTTCGTTTCGCCTACAAGCGGATTTAAAAATAGACCATCGACATTTTCTAATGCTGTTTTTTGAATATATTCATGTGCGCGATGAACAGGATTGCGAGTTTGAAACCCGACCACTGTTTCCCAACCTAATTCTTCAAATTTCGCTCTTGTTTCAATCGGCTCTAAATAAAAAGTCGCAAACTTACTTTTTTCCGGCCTTTTTATAAGAGTTATCGGTCCTCCTAGATAAAATTCAGGACGTTGGAATAGCTTATTGACACCTGGATGGGCCATGTCCGTTGTTTGATAGACCCATTCGGCTTCAAGCATTTTGTCGGGACAATAGATATCCTCGATTTCCATGAGTCCATAGACCGTGCCATTATAAACTAGATTGACTGTTTCACCCCTTTTAAGCTCCAGCGCTTTCTGTTCGTCGACCTGCAATGTAATCGGGATTGACCAAGGAAGTCCAGATGACAGTCGCATAGTTTGAACGACGGAGTCATAATCCGCTTTCCCCTAAAACCTTCAAGAGGACTATAGCCCCCATTTGCTATTAATTCTAAATCGCTTAATTCTAAATCATCCAATTCAACATCATTTAGGGATAAATCATGTGATAAAGCAAGGTTGATTCGATTCACTAATTTTCCGCCATGTGGTACACTTTTCATCACTATTTTTTTCCTCCACATCATTGCAAAATTGTTTAAAGAAAAGCGCAAGCGCCCGTTTAGCGACACAAACTTAAAGTTGAAGGATGAACGGCTAAATTCACGCCGTCCTGACGCAACGCCGTTCTGACCAACATCCTGTAGACCTCAATTCTGATGAAGCCCGCATTCTGTTTTAGAGTGTCCTGCCCATCTCCCTTCACGAGAATCGCCTGTATCTGAAACCGGTACCGTGCAAGGGGCACAGCCGATACTTGGATAGCCTTTGTCATGTAAGGGATTATAGGGTAATTTATTTACATGGATATACGTTAAGACATCCTCCCATGTCCAATGAATAAGCGGGCAAATTTTTATGTTATGAAATTTTTCGTCTCTATTAATAAATTGGGTATGGCTACGCAGAGGAGATTGATCCCTTCTTAGTCCTGATATCCACGCTTTTGCCTTCTCTAATTCCTCCTGAAGGGGTAATACTTTTCTGATATGACAGCAAAGATTCGGATTATGGCGCCACAACTCCTCCCCTTGCCATTTTGCTTGCTCTTCTAGAGATACCTTTGGTTTAATCATGTTGATGTTCAATGAAGGATAACGTTTTTTTACTTTTTCAATTAATTCGTAGGTCTCTGAAAAATGAAGTCCGGTATCCAAGAAGATAATATGTGCCTTTTTGTTCACCTTATAAATTAAATCAATTAATACGATTCCCTCCGCACCAAAACTACACGCGTAAACAATCTCATCTCCGTATTCAGCAAAAGCCCATTTTAATACATCTAAAAAATCCGGCTGTTGCTCCATAAAATCAGCAATCTTCTTCTCATCCCAATTTTCATACGTTAGCATAGTAGTCAATGCTTCAGCCTCCCCGCTTCGATCTTTCTTCCGTTTGAATCGATAAAGTGATATAGTCATTGTTTTGAAAAATGATTTTATTCATTTGATTGATATCTCCAAACTTGCAATAGGATATTGCTGCGCGAATCCAAGCGCCATGGCCAAAGACTAAAATATTGTTAAATTCTTTATATTTTTCTAAAAACAAAATGATTCTTTGTTCAAAATGATCCATGCTTTCCCCTAAAATTAATTCTCTAGGGCGATCGATCCATTGTTTCCCAAATGCTTCCTGAACTTTCTCCTTTGGTAGTCCTTCAAAAGGCCCGAAATCTAACTCGTCTAGTAATGCTTCCGTTTCCCACTTAAAACCGTATATCTGTGCTGTTTGCTGGCTTCTCGTTAATGTACTGGCTAACACGGTATCAAATGGGAAAAGTTCTTTCAGATGCCGCCTGTTATGGGCGATTTCCTGTTGAAGATGTTCTGTTATTGGGGAGATGCCGATATCCTTTCTGCCTTGCAGCCATGTTTTTTTATTCCATTCCGTTGGCAAATGTCTTATAAAAGTAGCCTGCATTCGCGTTCTCCTAAATAAAACGTTTCGCTTCTAAGACCGCAGCGCTGTGCTTCTAAAACTAATACATCGTTTAGCTTGACATTTCCTAAATTAACGTTCGGGCCCATTTCTTTAATAAAATACATTTGCTGTTTGGGAGTAGGTGCTTCAAAAATGATTTTCTGTTCATCGACATCTTTCATGACTTCATGCACCAAATCTGATTTTATATTACCGTTTTTTTCATAGATCCCAACGGAACCTGAATCTCTTCCTTCTGTAATGACATACTCACATCCTGCTTCAAGGAGGACCTTGATTTCTTCCTTCCATTCGGAAATCGGCATTTCCTTATCGCTATCCTTTGAACCGACTTCAGCAATGACGTGGAAGTCCCTTTTAAGTTGAGAAATAGCCGTCAGACGTTCATCGAGGGGAATATCTAAGGTCCCATTTGAAACTTCCACCCATTCAATCCCTAAATCCTGTAAATAGGTTCGATATTCCGGAATTTTATTTTGGTAATAGCATTTTTCAAATAAAGTTCCTCCTAAATATGGCTTTACACCATATTCCTTATACACTTCTATCTTTTTCTTAATGTTCGGTGTTACGTAAGCTGAGCCAACTCCCAATTTGGCGATATCAATGATATGGCTGTAATCGGATAGGATATTTTCTAATTCTCTTATCGGTGTTCCCAGGTCAATGACCGAGGTTAAACCATATGTTCTTCTACCTGATGTCCTTTCAGGTAATGTTAAAAAATTCATCGGGACGCCTCCTCTATTTTTTCGTTTTATTTCGAGCGAATCATAAGCCCCTTTGAACAGATTTAAACCAATGATAGGTACATGGATAGATTATTCAAACATTAGGCGAATGTGTAAATAATCTACCCTTCCCGGGAAATTAGGCAATTGCCTAGTATAAACTGAACTTCACTACAAACAATAAAGGAAACTTATTCTTGAAATTGGGGTCTTACTGTCAGTTGATCCGGGATAAAAAGACCTTATTCCATTGTTAGGGGTGTTTGATCATTGCAAAAACAAAAAAATAAAGGATTAACCATCTTCGCAATCGGTTCAATCCCGCTGATTCTTGTTCTAGGTAATTCCATGCTGATTCCGATTCTTCCGAAAATGAAAACAGAGCTGGATGTTTCCCAATTTAAGATCAGTTTAGTCATCTCCGTCTTTTCCATTGCAGCCGCGATATCCATTCCGATTCTGGGATATTTATCAGATCGTTTTTCCCGAAAAGCCATTATCATCCCTGCGCTTATTTTATACGGGAGTGGGGGACTTTTAGCCGGTGTTGCAGCAGGTTGGTTTTCCAATGCTTATACTTGGATTATGGCTGGAAGGGTTTTACAAGGAATTGGAGCAGCTGGGACGGCACCAATTGCGATGGCATTAGCAGGGGATCTGTTTAAAGGGGGCGAACAGAGCCGGGTTTTAGGTTTAGTGGAAGCCTCAAATGGTTTCGGAAAGGTCATTAGCCCGATTCTCGGTTCCCTTCTAGCCATTCTCTTCTGGTATGCAGCTTTTTTTGCCTTTCCTATTTTTTGCCTTATTTCCATTTTGTTAACGGTATTTTTTGTAAAGGAAAAAAAGGCCAATCAGGAACCTCCGCCCATCGGCCAATACATGAAGGGGCTCGTTTCCGTTTTTAAAACAGAGGGACGTTGGTTATTTGCAACTTATTTAACAGGTGCTGTTTGTTTATTTACTTTATTTGGCATTCTCTTTTATATTTCAGACATCCTTGAAAAAGATTACGACATTGACGGTGTTCTGAAAGGAAGCATATTAGCCATTCCTCTTTTGATTATGACGATTACCTCTTATATCACCGGAAGTAAAATAGGAAAAAGGATGAGACTGATGAAAACATTGATTATTCTCGGGCTATTGTTCATGACCATTTCTTTTGCATCACTCGTTTTCTTTAGAAATCTCGTACCCTTTTTTGCGGTCCTTAGTGTCAGCAGTATTGGTACTGGACTTGCCCTTCCCTGTATCAATAGTTTTATTACAGGCTCAGTCCCTTCTGCCCGGAGAGGATTTGTTACATCCTTATATGGATCTGTCCGATTTCTAGGTGTTGCGATCGGACCGCCTATTTTTAGCGCTTTAATGGAATGGTCCCGAACAGGAATGTTCCTAACAACAGCCGGTTTAACTCTGTTTGTGAGTTTACTCTGTCTTGTTCTTATCCATGTTCCTAAAAAAGAACCAACAGATGATCATGACACGCTATTTGATAAATTACAGTTTACCTAAAGGAGTGGAAAGAGTTGGAGATTTATTTCTCGCCTGAAGCCATCACACCCGAATTTCAAGTGTTAAACGTAGTGGATTCTTCAAATAAAGCAGTTGGGAATGTAGCGCTGTTATTCGATGAAAAAAAGCTTTATGTCTATGGAATTTTGGAGGAAGAAGGGGTGGGAGAGGACTTTAAAGACCTGGTCACCCCTTATTTAAAAGGGTTAGCCAAGTCAAAATCTGACCTAGACATTTTCTCTTGCTTATATGTTGGATGTAAAAAAATAAATATCAATCAAGAAGAAGAACAATGAAGAAGAAAGAAATTCTCAAGGGATAGACACCTTTTTAGGGGTCTGTCCCTTTTTTATATTAAGTAACAAGGCTAATCATCATAACATAAAATTTTAGGAACAAAAGCGCAAGCGCCCGTTTAGCGACGTACAAACTTTTTAGGGGCCTGACTTATCGTAGGAAGGCACCGAAAGTTTGCTAGTCGCTGGGCGCTGGAGCTGGATGTCAACCGCGACATAAGCAACTTATCCAAGCTAGGATTTTATAAATTCCTAAGCAAGGATCAAAGGCTAAATTCGCGATAACAGCCGCCACGCCTTTGTGGTCTGTGTCCTGCAGGCCTAAAAATTTAGCAAGTTTGGAGTGTGTGCCCAGTGAGTGTTGGAATCATTATAATGGGGCTCTTGATTGGTTTTATGGTCGGATTAACGGGTGTCGGGGGTGCCGCATTGTTAACACCCATTCTAGTATTATTAGGGATCAGTCCATCTATTGCTGTAGGTACGGATTTGGTATACAATTCCATCACTAAACTTTTTGGTTCTTTTCAGCATTGGAGACAAAAGACGATCAATTTTACATTAGTGAAATACCTTGCGATCGGAAGTATCCCAAGTGCGATTTGTGCAGTAGGAACCCTCCACTTATTTGATTCTTTTTTTAACAATCAAGAGGAAGTGGTGAAACATGCATTAGGGTATGTGTTAATTTTAGTCGCCTTGACGACGTTATTTAAAACTTTCGGAAAAGGAAAATTTGAATTGAATCGTCTACAAATGAAGCCTTTACATGAAAAAAAGACCTTAACCATTATCATTGGCGCCATATTAGGTTTTATGGTCGGATTGACATCCATAGGGGCAGGTTCATTGTTCGCCTTAGTGATGCTTTATTTATATAAGTTAAAGACTTCGGAATTGGTCGGAACCGATATTGCCCATGCATTCGTATTAGTCACCGCAGCTGGCATCATGCACGCCGGAATTGGAAATGTCGATTACCTTTTAACATTCAATCTTTTATTTGGCTCGATTCCTGGTGTTATTCTAGGAAGCACCTTATCGTCCAAATTGCCCGTAAAACCTTTAAGAGCAATTATGGCGCTGATGATTTTATTTAGTGGGTTTAAACTAATTTAAAAGAGGATGTTCAATTAAAGGCTTATTGGATTAGATTAATAGGATATTAGTGGGGGATGTAAGCCCCCTCTGAACCTTTATCTATTCCGAGTTTGATTTTGTGAAATGAATTCCAATCTATGTTACTCTTAAAATATCTTGAAAGGAGTGTTTACTATGAATCAACCTATTCCAGAGTTAACTCTTCATGATGGGCTAACATTGCCAGTTATTGGTTTTGGTACATATGGCCTTAAAGGTAGCGAGGGGGTTCGTGCGATCCAGAGTGCGATCGAGATTGGCTATCGCCTGATTGATAGCGCGTACAATTATGAAAATGAAGGAACTGTGGGAGAAGCTGTTCGGCGTAGCTCGATTTTAAGAGAAGATTTGCGTATTACCTCCAAGCTGCCGGGTCGCTATCATACCTATGATACTGCCGTGAAAGCTATTCAAGAATCCTTATATCGTGCTCAATTGGATTATTATGATTTGTACTTAATTCACTGGCCGAATCCACAAAAGAATCAGTACGTAGAAGCGTGGCAGGCCTTGATTGACGCGCAAAAATGGGGGCTTATCCGTTCAATTGGGGTCTCTAATTTCTTACCCGATCATATCGAACGTTTAAAAAAGGAAACAGGTGTAAAGCCTTCTATCAACCAAATTGAATTACATCCATTTTTCAATCAGGAACAACAGAGAGTTTGGCATCAAGAAGAAGGCATTCAAACAGAATCATGGAGTCCTTTGGCACGTGTAAGAGACATTATGGACAATCCACTCTTACAAAAAATTGCAGATCATCATCATAAAACGATTTCGCAGGTAATTTTACGGTGGCATTATCAACTCGGAACGATTCCCATACCCAAATCCGCTTCTCCAAGCAGACAATTAGAAAACATCTCTATTTTTGATTTTGCTCTTGAAGAAGACGAAATGAAACAAATCGCTACATTAACTCAAGCGGATGGGAGATTGAACGGGCAAGATCCTGCCTTCTATGAAGAAAACTAGGAGAAAAAGCGCACCTGCGCTTTTTCTTCTTCTCCCCTATTAACGTGACGGTGATAGAATGCGCCCTTTCGCTTTTTCTCCCTCTCCACCCTTAACGTAACGGCGAACCACCGAAAGTTTGCAAGGCGTTGGGCTAGATCTGGCATTAGCGAAATTCTATATTAAAAAACGGTATTGTGCCTTTCTCTACTATTCTACTTGCACATTCTTGCCTGGTTGACTCCATTTTACATTCAAATCAGCTGGTAAGCTCCATTTTTCGTAACACTCTATTAAAGTTTCGGCTAGCCCTTCAACTGATACACGTTTCTCTTTTTCATTGTATTGCACTAAGGCTGGAGGAAATTCGGGAATCTCCGGAACAGATTGATGCATCGCTTGAATCGCTTTAGCATGTGGAGTAGATGCCTGAATCCCACATAAAATGTCATGGTCTTCCCTTAAAATCGCTTGTACACATACCTTTAGTTTCTCTAATGTGTGCGAAGGATCCGGATAACGCTCCTTTTTCCCGTCATCCCATTGCACGACAATATCACTTGGGTCCTCATTCTGATCAAAGCGAATGGTAGCCTTTTCAAATTCTAAAACATATCGTGGCCCCTTTGATTCCTCCACTGCATGAGATGCGTAATAAAATATATCGATATTTTCCTGCGTTTTTATCTTTACAGCACATGTATCGAACGTTTCAATTTCATTAGCTCTATAAAGCTCCGCCGTTAACTCAGCTAGGGAAGCACTTTGATCAATCGCTTTTCCAGCTAAATAAAGCATATGATGTAAATGATGAGCAGTAGCATTACTAGCAATACTATCAAGAATGATCTCACCGCTAGGGCTTGCCCTTTTTCCCGCCCAAGCGGAACGATTATAATAATCTAGATTCCGTGGCCATAATGTAAGACTTTTAAATCTTTTTGCTTGACCAAATTCCCCTGCCAAGATCCGCTTTTTTAATTGTTGGACAGAATCCGTGAAAGACCAATTAAACCCCACAGCTAAAAAACGCCCGGTTGCTTCTGATGTTTCCTTCATCTTTTTAATATCTTCCAGGTTTGTTGTTAGTGGTTTCTCACATAAGACATCGCTTCCATGATTCATAGCCAAACAAGAATGTTCTTTATGTAAATGAATCGGTGTGGAAATAATCGCCAGATCTGCTTTATTCTCTTCGTAAAACTTCTCTAAAGACCCATAGATCGGTATTTTCCTATCCAACAATTCTTGATAGTATTTCGACCTTTCCGGTGAAATATCAACAACTCCAGCTAAAACCATTTGCTCATTTTCTTCTTGCAGAAGCTCCTGTAAATAAATGTGACCATATCCACTTGCCCCCACTAACACAATCGAAACCTTTCGCCTCATAAAAAAATCTACCTCCTTTCTTAATATTCTACTATAAATCATCGATTTATTTTACCAAATATTTCATTTTTCAAATAAAATTTTCTGATTCATCGGTTGGTCATCACGGCCATTTAGAGGGATTGATCGTTCTTATTTCGTCTTGATTGTAATACATTTAAAAGCTTGTCCAGCGTTTGAGAAATCAATAAAATCTCTGGATCACGCGGGTCACTTTCATATTTTTTATACATCTTTCTTCTTAATATTTCTATCTCTTCATTTAATTTATTGATAAAATTACCCCCACTTCTTTTTAAAAGATTGATTCATTCGGAAATTCGTTATACAAGGTCTAAGCCTAGTTCTATTTTTAAGCCTATGATTCGTATAAGAGAGAGGATTAAATTTAATAGATGTCGGTGAAATGGTTTTTAGCAATAAGTATCTGGGATTATGATCGGGGATAAACTTATTAACAACTTTTCTGTATCTTTTATATACGAAGCAATAAGCTATTTTGTTTCAAAAAACTACCAGGGTGTTTTTATCCTGTATCCTACCTTTTAAACATATGATCGTTTCTTCACGCAAAAAAATTCTTGCTATTTCTAAAGGGATCTGCTATGATTAGCCTACTATTTTTTACGGAGGTTTCTTAAATGACATTCTTATTATTCCGATTTTCCTTAGCCTAATTGAATAGAAAGGAACTCTACTTGTGTAGAGGATTCGGAATGAGTTTGTCTACTAAAAAATGAATAAAGGGGAAACTTTTCGTTTATTTCTTGCCAAACGATTATGAAATTTCATGCATATACACTCCTTCCGTCTACTTCTGAACACAAGCGTTTGTTCTTAAAAAATACGACTGAAGGAGTTTTTTAATGGAAAAAAATAATCAATCAAAAAAGTATGAATTCCTAGCCGATGATCCCAGTGTGAAAACATTGCCTATCATGCTTTCCTTAATCATTGGTGCGTTTTTTGCAATTTTGAATGAAACATTATTAAATATTGCGCTGACGACGTTGATGAAGGAATTTGGGATCACATTACCAACCGTTCAGTGGATGGCAACAGGGTTCATGCTAGTGATGGGGGTTGTTATCCCTGTCTCTGCTTTATTGTTACAATGGTTTACAACAAGGCAATTGTTTCTAGGTACTATGATCGTTTTCACGATTGGGACAGCAATCAGTGCCATCGCTCCAAACTTCTCGATTTTATTAGTCGGACGATTAACACAAGCCGTTGGAACAGGCTTATTAATGCCAATTATTTTTAATGTGTTTTTATTGATCTACCCACCACATAAGCGCGGAAAAATCATGGGTCTGATCGGTCTTGTGATGATGTTTGCACCTGCAATTGGGCCGACTTTATCAGGCGTAATTGTTGAATACTTAGGCTGGCGTTACTTATTTATCACGGTTCTGCCATTTGCGCTTTTTTCGATTGCCTTTGCTTATAAATTCTTGATCAATGTCTCAGAGGTAACCAAACCTAAAATAGATTTCCCCTCCATTATTTTTTCAACGATTGGCTTTGGGGCGATTATTTATGGTTTCAGTGCAGCAGGAGAAAGTGAAGCAGGATTTTTCACTCCTATTGTCTATACCTGCATTATCGTGGGAATCGTCGGCATCATTCTTTTTTCATGGCGACAATTAAAATTAGAAGAACCTGTTATGGATTTACGAGTTTTTAAATATCCTATGTATACCCATGCCGTTGTCATGTTCTTAATCATTATCATGTCGATGTTTGCTTCTGAGATTATTTTGCCGATCTATATGCAAGGTCCCTTAGCTTTAACAGCCGCCACAGCCGGTTTGATTCTATTACCTGGAAGTATTTTAAATGGAGTGATGTCTCCGTTTATGGGCGCTCTTTTTGATAAATTTGGTCCCCGGCTGTTGATGATTCCGGCTACGGTTGTCCTAAGTGGGACGATGTTTATGATGAGCCGATTGTCGACTGACACCCCTTTGTGGGTCGTCATTCTTGGCTATATTTTGCTGATGTTATCCGTTTCTGCCATCATGATGCCAGCAGAGACAAATGGACTGAATCAGCTACCCAAACGGCTATATCCACATGGAACAGCTGTCATGTCCACCCTACAACCTGTTGGTGGCGCCATTGGTGTTTCGGTTTTTATTAGCATTATGAATGCGAAACAACTTCACTTTTTGCAAAATGCACAAAATCCCAAAGATCCTGCAACGATCAAACAGGCGATGGTGACTGGGGTAGAGCTTGTCTATTTCATCGCGTTTGCCATGTCGATCGTAGCCGTTATTTTGGCATTAGTCGTATATCGTGCAAAACCAGAAGAAACATCATTGGAACCACAAAAAGAAGGATAATGAAGAACGGACTCTTGATCCATTTCGATCAGAGTCCGTTCTTTTAATATCCCTTTTTAAATCTCGTTTCTTGCTTATTTTTGGGCTACTGTTAATAGAATAATGGAGTGAAAAGGAGGTTTTTTCATTCGTGGTCCGTTCCATAAGACTTCCTCGTTACATTTCAATCGATATAAACGGAACAGATTCAACCAAACTTTCATTCATGAACCTAGTAGAATAATCCCCTAGTTTTCCTTGATACACTAGTTCGAGTGTCGGTATTTCCTGAAAGTCATTCGGTGCGATTAGTGATATAGACCTGTCAAACTCAAGGATGTTACACTCCTTAAGAACATATGCGACAAACTGGGAACAGAAGAAGGCGTTTCTCCTTTTGATTGGCTTACGAAGCATAAACCCCAATAATCCAAACAAATTATAACGGTAATCCCCCTTCCGAGATTCAATGGCTTGTATAAAATGGTTCAATCTTTTCCATTGATCTTCGGTGACTACAAGTGAATATATGACACAATCTGCTTGCCTAAACAAACTCTCCTTTACGTCTTCTTTTGCAAATCCCGCCACAAAGGGATTGCTCGCTGTTTTTCTGCCAAAGCTATAAACTTCTGATAAATTTAGATCAAAACCTATTGATGCATGATTATAAGGCTGCTTTGTATATAATTTTATTAATCTATTAAGTATAGTCCCTGTATCTGTTAATAGAATATAGACCTTTTTGCCCCCCATGATAACCTCCTTGAAACGGTCATAATAATTGGTATAATCATTATACGACAAATTCGTCTTAATAGTTCCATCAAATCCAGATAAATTCTACTTTTAGTTTTTTTTACCTAATAGAGGAAAACATGCTTCTATGTGCAATATGTCGATGGGAGTAAATGAACCCGAGCTTTAACAGTGGCGAGTGACCTGGCTTTATACGGTTCAATACGCAGCAAGCTTCCTAATGTAAGATTTTTGGGGAACAAGAATGGTAAGTGGGATTAAAAAAGAACCTCCCAGTTTAAAGTTTAAAGGGAGGTTTGTTTATCTTTTCTTTTTCGATTAATTCCGCTTGAACAATATAGCGGTCTGGGGCTTGGCCAATATAATCAAAGGGATAGCAAGTGGTAAGCGTAAGAGTTGGCTTTTCTTTTTCTACAAGCACCGAACGATCCTTAGCATCTGTGACCCAAGTTTTTCTGATCTGGTAAGCATACTTGATTTGATCCATTGTTACATATAGCCGGTCTCCTTCAGAAAGCTGATCAAGATTTCGAAATGTCGTATCCCGATGACCTGCAATCGCAGTATGGCGATTTTCAACAGGGGCACTTGTAAAAGTTGTATCGTACATGCCAATCCCTTGCTTTAAAGTATTGGCACTCGTACCCCAAAATAGAGGATACACTGTTCCTAATTTCGGGATGATAAACTCTCCCACTTTCTGCCCCTCCTCATAGTTAGGAGTTAATTCCCTAGCTGCTTTGACTAGCTCAGTTTCTGTAAAAGGCAGTGTTGGCTTTTTGATTGTTTGATCCCAGTTTTTGTCAATGGATTTGGCAAAGGATGGATTCTTGATGCTGGTCGTTGACTGCTGCCAAAATTGAAAACCATTCCATCCGATTAACCCTAGCCCGATTAAAATTAGAATAAAAGCGACTCTCTTCATTTCACCACCACTTTCACATCATCAGATCAAGGTGACACCTTGAAATAAAAGGGACTACTCCCTCTTACTGGATCGTTTTTTTACGAAACCATAGACATCCACCTGTTGCTAAAACGAGAAAACCACCAAATATACCAGCTGGATACTTTGTGGCGGTATCCGCTAATTTTGCCCCTTCACTAGAAGATGCGCCAAGGATTTGAAAGATGTTTTTGGCATTGTCGGTATTGTCTATTTTTCCGGCAAACATTTCAGAGCTCGGCCCATAAGCATAGACAGGTACATCCACGCCTGTGTGACCACCTGTTGTCCAACCTGTGCCAGATCTTTCATCAAAGATGCGTTCAATCGCATTATCTACCTCAGTAAAGAGATCTTCCTTCGAGGCATTGTCTTTGGCTGCTTGTACAGATTTTACTTCTTCTTCCGTTACATCAAAATCGATATTTTCAGCTAATACCGTTCGAATATCTTCCCCATTTTCCACGATCAAACGGGTCATATAATCAGGTGTATGTTTAGCTGCCTTAATGACATCGGCATCCCATTTTCCCACGTCATTTGCACCAATCGATAGGCCTCCAGTAGAATGATCCGCTGTTGCAACGACTAAAGTATGTTGGTCCTTTTTGGCAAATTCAATGGCTTTGTTAAAAGCTTTCTCAAAATCTTCCATTTCACTCATAGCGCCTACAATATCATTATCATGTCCGGCCCAGTCAATTTGACTTCCTTCGATCATAAGGAAAAAGCCATCTTTATTTTTGCTCAACACTTCAATTGCTTTGGTCGTCATCTGCTCCAAAGAAGGTTGTTCTTTCGGACGATCAATCGCTTTTTCCAGACCAATGGGTGCAAATAATCCTAAAATTTGTTCACCGTTAGCCTGTAATAATTCATCTGTTGTTTTGACATATTGAAAGCCAGCTTTTTCGAAATCTTGGGCAAGGTTACGATCCTTTCTCTCAAAGTAATCTGTACCTCCACCCAGCAATACATCTACTTTATGCTCTCCATTCACTAAGTCGTCAAAATAATCATCGGCAATTTCCTGATAATTTTTTCGAGAATGCTCATGTGAAGCGTAGGCAGCCGGTGTGGCGTGATTGATTTCTGAGGTCGCCACTAAACCGGTTGATTTTCCCTTTGCTTTGGCCACTTCGAGGACGGTCTTTGTATCTTTTTGTTCCAGGTCAACCGCAATTGCTCCGTTATAGGTTTTCACTCCTGATGACATCGAGGTAGCTGAAGCCGCGGAATCCGTAATATTTTCTTTTTCATCCTCTTCTTTTCCATCATAATAAGGATCCGCCGAATAGACCGATTGCATGCCTACGAGGTAAGGATCAAACCCTGTGTCCTCCATCTCTACTGTACTTTGATCATCTTTAAAATAGCGATAAGCCGTCGAATAGGCTGGGCCCATTCCATCCCCAATCAAAAAAATGACGTTTTTTACCTCTTTGTCTTTTTCCAGTGTTTCCGCAGAGACAGGAGACGTCCCAAGCATCGCCCCAATCAGCATGGTTGATAATAAAGTCATCGACAAGCCTTTTTTCAACATGTACCCCTCCCGAAATTATTGATTTGCTAGCATCTTAAGCATAAACTTTGAACGTAAATTCCGTATTAAAAGAATATAAATGATTATAAAGATTCTATTAATATCGGTTGAAATGGGAAGAAACGAATACAAATGAAAGGGGTTTAAATAGAAACGTCCCCCATTTGAACAAATGGAGGACTTGCACAGTCTATCGATATTAAAATGTCATTACTCCCGTACCAATTTCCAATCCTGTACAATAGCTTTCGTCATTTTAACTATGAAACAATATGTAATCCGATAAAAAAGAGAAAAGGAACGAGTAAGGAAGGCAGCAAATTAATCGTGTTAAATTTTTTGATCCCGAGAATACTCAAACCAGAGGCTAAAATGAGAACACCGCCGATAATGGAAATTTCCGCTAATAACGCGGTTGTTAAATAGCTTTCCATATAAAGAGCACCCAGATAGAAAAATCCTTGCCACAAAAAGAGAACAATCGCTGCAAAAGCGATTCCGATTCCAAAAGTAGTCGCTAACACGATCGAGGTAATCCCATCTAAAATTCCGTTTGTAAATAAATAGGTATAATTGCCATGTAACGCGGCCTCTACAGGTCCTAATATAGATAAGGAGCCAATACAAAATAAGAGAATCGCTGTAGAAAGTCCTTCAGCCAAATTGGTCTTGGAAAATCGCTGGACAAGTCGTTTAAACTTCGCTTCCAACTCTAACTTCTCTCCAACTAATCCACCGATAGCTAGACTGACAATAAAAAGAACGGGATATTCACTTGCCGGCATATACTTGACGATCGCATGGATCCCTAGAGCCGTAGCAGCGAGTCCCATGGCTTGCATGATAACCTCTTGATACCTTTCCTTTATGCCTTTTTTAAATAAACTGCCTATTGTACTTCCAAGTAAAATCATCACACAGTTAAAAATGGTTCCACCCATAATTTTTTCTCCTTTTGAAAGATGGGTGGGACACCACACCTTCTTTGTTGTACATTTGAAACTTAAAATTGTTTCTACTATATCATAATCTGCCCTCTTGGATGAGCGGAATACTGACCCGTGTATCAGCCCCTCCCTCAGGTCGATTTTGTACCGTGATCAAGCCATGATGTTTTTTCACAATTTCTTGGGCAATGTATAATCCTAAGCCAGAATGGGCGCTTGTCCCAGTTCTCGATTGATCTTCTCGGTAAAATTTCGTAAAGACTTGTTCAATGTTTTGCTTTTGAAAACCTGGGCCATTGTCCTTGATTTCCATGATCAACATTTTCTCATCAATCATGGTGTTCCACTCGATTTTTCCGTTTTCTGGGCAATAGCGGATACTATTGATCATAATATTGTCCAATACTTGCGATATTCGTTGTGGGTCCAAATCGGCCTTTTGCTGAGCTGGGATCGTGACCGACGTGGTCAAAGTAATGTGCTTTTCTTGACAAAGCATTTGAAATTCATTGATTTTCGCGGTAAGAAATTCAGTTACATTCACAGGCTTCACTTCGATCGAAAATGCCGGGTGTTCAATAATGGAAACCGTTTGAAGCTGATCCAATAATTGCACCGCCCGCTCCGTACTTGTAAAAATGGTTTTGACATAACGTTTTGTTCTTTCTTGATTATTGATCCCCTGATCTAATAACCCTTCCGCATGACCATGAATAATTGTCAGCGGCGTTCGCAGATCATGCGCAATCGCGGCCACCATTTCCTTCCGCTCTTCTTCGATTTGCCATTGTCGTAATAGCGACTCCCTCAAGGCAATCCTCATTTCTTCAAAAGCGTCAACTAATTCCTGTAGTTCTTTTACCGTTTTAAACTCGACTAATTGAAAATCCAAATCATGATGTTGGATTTTTCTCGCGCCTTCCACTAAAAATTGGAACGGTGACTCCATTTGCTTGCTCAACTTTTTTCCAATGAGAACGGAAAATAGATAGAAATAAAAAAAGGGAGAAAGAAGGGAAAGTAATGAGATAATCATGATGAATCCTTTTAACTGCGGATTAGAAGATGCTAAGGTTAGCTGATAGCGAAAACCAATCGCCCCGATAAAATCACCGTTTTGACTACGGAGCGGATTAAAGCGAATAATATCATGCTTATCATGCAAATTTGTATTCAAACGCTGCAATAAATCCTGTTCATCCTTTATATATTGCTTGGTTGTTGAACCATATACGAGATTTCCATGGACATCTAATACTTGATAATCCATTCCTTCAAGAGGAACTCGCTTTTCCAATTCCTGCTTTGCTTCCTTCCGCAATAATTGCTCCTTCTCTTGTTCCACATATTCCATAATCACTGGAATTTGCCCCTCATAATAATTAGCTGGATTTATCTTATCAGCGTATTTTATCAGCATCAAAAGGACGATCCCCCACGTTAAAACCGTTGCCAAAATACTTAAGATTAATATTATATAAAAAGATGTAATAACCTGCCTGCGCAGGGGCTTTACGGCTTTTCCCATTTATATCCTACTCCCCACACAGTCGAGATAAAAGTCGCATTTTTGCTATGGTTAGCCAGTTTTGCCCGGATTTTCTTAATATGTTCCGTGACAGTGGATGAATCTCCCTCTGCATCATAGCCCCATATTTTTTCATAAATCTGTTCACGCGAGAAGACCTGCCCGGGATGAAGGGCCAGTAATGTCAACAGCTCGAACTCCCTCGTTGTAAAAGCAATCGGTTCATTTTGATAAAAAACCGTATATCCTTCTAAATCAATTGCAAGATGACCAAAATGTAAATATTTTACAGGTCCGCTTATTTTTCTTTGTTCCTGCCGGAGATGAGCCATAATCCGAACATGTAACTCCTTCATACTAAATGGCTTGACTAAATAATCATCGCCCCCTACTAGCAAACCATTGATTCGATCCTCCTCACTGCCTCTCGCGCTTAAAAATATAATCGGACAAGTAATCGTATGACGAATCTGTTCACATAGTTCAAAACCATTCATTCCTGGCATCATTACATCCAAAATAATGATATCAGGTTCCTGAGCAAGAGCTTGTAAGGCTTCCTCACCATCATAAGCTGTGAGGACATCATACCCTTGATCGGTCAGAGAATCCTTCATAAAGCCAACGATATCTTTTTCATCATCGACAATTAAAACCTTCGTCATCTCGCTTTCATCCTATCCATTGTTTCTTCTGCCATATCTTTACATTCATCATACAACTTATGACCAAGATTAGAAATAAGCTAATATAAAATTCTCCCTGCGGTTCCCCAAGAATTTTGAAAATAGCATCCGAAGTGAGGAAGTATACGAATACATCATGGATATACAGACTTCCAATTAAGGCTGCAATCGTCCCCGCAAACGCCAAAATCGGATTTGGCATCATCATACTAATCAAGCTGGATAAACCCATTACGCCGATCATAATCAAGGTCGCCACTCCATAGAACAACAATGTGTACAGCATGCCATAAAAAGCATTCATCGAACCGGTTTGGTAAAAACTTGTTTCTTCTACATGCGGCATGCTAATGATGCCAAACATCGTGCCGACTAGCCAAGTCACCAGCATGATCGCCACAATGAGACTCACCTGCACAATCCATTTCGCCAACAAAATCCTAACTCTTTTTTGCGGCCGGATCAATACAAGCCTTAAAGCCCCCGATGAATACTCTCCATTAAAACTATCCACGGCAAACATTGGTATAAGAATAAAATGAAGGAATATTCCTAATTCCCGCAAGAGAAAAGGAGCTGTGTTAATCGAATTTAATTGCACAGAATGTTCCGGATCATAAAAACTTAATCCCCCCATAGCGTATAAAAAAAAGCATTCCAACGCTAAAACAAAAGCATATATAATTAAACCAATGATCGTCTTTTTTCGCTTAAATGTACGCTCATATTCACTTATAATGATGTTTTTCATCGAACCACCCTTTATATAAAAATATCCTTTTTTCTCGTCACCAACAGAAGCAAAATCTGAAACAAAACGAAATAACTGATCAGAACAAGCATCATCCAACCTGAGAAACGTGGTGTCTCTGCAAGCACCATTGTGATCCCTTCCCATTGAATCATTGGAATCGATGTGAAAAATATTTTAAAAGTCATTTCATTGCCTACTAAAGGTTGGAATAATTGGATTACATTGGGATAAGCAAAACTAACCAACAAATATCCCATACTAATCCCAAGCGCGGTTGTCATCGTATGAGAAATAACTGAAACGAAAAAGATCACACTACTAATGGCGATCAATGTCAGAAAAGCCAAGCCATAAAACTGTATATTGTATAGGAGTCCTTCCAGTAATGTGACCGGATCCTGATGGTAAAATTGTGGATAAGTATCTGGAGTGGAAAACATCCAAAACCCGATCCCATAGCAAACAAGAAAATAAATCAGTAAATAGAGAAACAAGAAACCTACCAACACAAAAAATTTCGCTAACATAAGTTGTTGAAAAGACTTGGTACGGATGAGCACCATTCTTAACGATCCAGAGCGATATTCTTCCGTAACCGTCATCACTGCAATGATCATCGCCACAAGATTAAAAGCAGTCATTAACATTTCCGAAAGGCCAAGCACAGGAAAATTCCCCGCCACTGTGTATTGAGGTACATCTGGTGTGAATGCTTGATTTTGTTTTTGACAAAAGACAGCTGAAACATAGACGATGACAGGGATTATTGCCAATAACAGCCACGGTACTTTTCGTTTCCACAATCTTTGCCATTCAACCTTAACTAAAGTTTTCATTGGGACATACGCTCCATGAAAAACGTTTCTAAATCTTGTTCATGATCCAATTCCCCTTGCCACACCATTTGCCCCTCACGAATGATGACGATTTGATCACACATTTTTTGAATTTCATCGAGAAGATGACTAGAGATCAGGATCGTCTTACCGTATTGATCTTTCAAGGTCAGGATCAATTCTCGTAATTCCCGCATTCCCATCGGATCAAGCCCATTGGCCGGTTCATCTAAAATAAGTAACTCCGGATCGCCAAGTAGCGATTGCGCAATGCCGAGTCGTTGCTTCATTCCTAAAGAATAGGTGCGAACCTTCTCGTCAGCGCGCCCCTCAAGTCCGACAATCGCTAATACCTCAAGTACCTTTTCATGAATCTCACGTTTGGACAGTCCATGTAACCTTGCCAAATTTTTTAAATTGTCACGACCTGTCATATACGAAAAGAAAATCGGTGACTCGACAATCGCTCCAACATTCTTCAATGCCTGCTCCCGATTTTTCACAACACTCTGTTGTTGAATCCATAAATCGCCTTCGGTTGGCCGAATCAATCCCGTCAGCATCCGAATAAGCGTCGTCTTCCCCGCTCCATTCGGACCAAGCAAACCACAAATCGCTCCTCTCTCAACCTGAAAAGAAACATCTTTCACCAAATACCTTCCTCTGATTCTCTTCGAAACATCCTTGCATTCTAAAACATTCGTTTTCAATATCATCCCTCCATACGGAGAGTATAAAAGACAATTATAAAGAGTTTATAAAGTTATTGATTTTTTGTTTGGATAAGCCAAAAATTCACTCAGTGGGACAATAGAACAAGATGACGGGAAACGTTCATGTTTCGTGTAAAAGGAGGAAAACCTTACTTCTTAAAATAAGATTTTGTACTCAAACAGGATTACAAATTTACAGTTAAGATGATAGTATGAGTAAAATGTTTGTGGGCGAACAAAATAGGAACGCGCCATTTCGATCTGTTTAACGG
>NZ_VTQV01000042.1 GCF_008764245.1 Bacillus subtilis | reverse complement strand
TTTCCTTTATCTCGTCAGGCCCCTAAAAAGTTTGTACGTCGCTAAACGGGCGCTTGCGCTTTTTGTTCATCAGGCAATTCGGATTGATAAGTAGGTTATTTTTTGGGTTGCCCGATAATTTCCCGGTTTTTATTTCAAAAAATACGGGACCACAGTGAAAAGCTCGCTGATCTAAATGGAATTATTGAGAGTTAAGTGATTAAAATGTGGCTCACCTTAAGCAGGTGGGTCGCTTTTTTACATAAAATCCTCTTTTCCACCAGACAGTATGACCAATCAAATCACGCATTTTCCAATAATATATGTATTAAGGTCGGCCGGCTTTAATATAAATGGAAAAGGTGCGATGGTTATGTATTTTGAAGATGATTTTGTAGGTGGAGAAGAAGAAAGACGAGAAAGACGTAGACGGCGCGTACGCTTGATTTGCAGATGTCGTGAAGTAAGACACGAACACGACCGTGATTGTGATTGGGACGATGATAGAGACCGTGATCGTGACCGCGAGAGATTCATTTGCCGTTGCCGTGAAGAGCGTCGTCGTCGGCATGAAGAAGATTGGGATTAGTAGCACTTCCCCTTAATCCAAGCCCCTTTCAAACGAGAGGGGCTTTTCAAGACGAAAAAACAACCCTCATTTTGTAGGGGTTATACCAATGTAGAAGGGTGTTGAAATGTTTCGAAACATTTGAAACACAAATGCAAAATTCAGGATAAGATATAAGGTAGAAAATATAAAAGGGGAATCACGTAATGAAAAAGTTTTACATCGTTATATTAATGACTTTATTTTTGATACCTGCGGGAGCATTTCAATACTCCGGAACCAAGAATGTTGGAAGTGCTACCCAATATAGTGATCAACAAAAAGTGGATAAGGCTCCATTGATTGAGAATACAGACCCCAAAGAAAAAACACTTGATGTAAAAGAAATCGATGAAGAAATGCCACCAACGGTTACTAAGAAAACAAATAAACAAACAGATACGACAAAGAATGGATCAAATAAAGAAAAAGTAATTGGAGAAAACAATAATCAAATTGAAGATGAGATAATTATAGACGGTATTAAATACACTCTTATTATGGATGAGAACAAATATCCAAATTTAAAAGATATAATAACTGCAGTACGAAATTATGGTGCTAAACTATACGGCATTCCTAATAGTGATGGATTTATCATACTAAAGGATAAACAGCGTATTGCAGATATGAGCACTGGAGTTATATCTGTTTCCCCGAGCCACGCTGATATGGTTAAAGAAATGTTAACAGATAGATATGAGGGTATTAAGGAAAATATTGACTTAGTAATAAAAACAGGCGCCACTGTGCAGGTAGAGTGGGAACAAACATTTATAGGCTACCATATAGAATTAAAAGACGAATGGTTAATCGTCAACTACTATTAAAAGTATAAAAAAAGACCCTTTGAATCATTTTAGTTTTGGTGGACAAAATCCAAGGGTTCTTCGGTTGAAGTTGCCAACGATCCCGTTTTTCTTCACAGTGCATGTTTAGAACGCAAGTCCATCCGTGGGAGCGGGAGCAGTATTTGAAACAGTAATAATGAGATTAAACCGCCTGAGGCCATTGGCTTTAGCGGTTTTCTTTCTTGGATTAATACTCTAAAAGTATTTATCATGTGTATATTCTTACAAATTTATATAGTTTTACCATGACCATTATCTTTATTCGTCATTATTCTAAAAAATTTGCCAGTTAATTTCAACTATGATAAAATTATACGTACTTTCAGATGGTACATATTCTATCATCAAAGGACAGTTTATACCCGTTGGGAGGTAAACTGTCTTTGTTTATCTCGCATTACTTCTTTAACATTTAATCTTTCAAATTAAGTTAAACAGAATAATATATTTAGCTTGATCATTATCACGCAATGTTTAGTTTAAAAGGAAAATTTTCATTATTTAGGTGATTATGTATATAGCTAAAAGAAGGAGGATTTTATGAACGAGACAATTGATCGAAATGCTTTATTGCGTAGCGATGTGAAAAAACTAGGTAATATTTTAGGTGAAATTCTTGTGCACCATGGGGGCATCGAATTATTTAATGAAGTGGAAGCAATCAGGGAAATGGCAAAAAAGCTAAGACAAGAATTTGATGCCAATATTTATCAACAACTAAAAGAGAAAATTCAGCAACTTGAACCGCCAATGCGTCAAAATGTGATAAGAGCCTTTTCAATTTATTTTCATTTAATTAATATAGCTGAACAAAACCACCGAATACGGAGAAGAAAGCAGTATAAATTAGAAGAACAGAAAGCGCAACCTTTTTCAATTGAAAATGCTGTAGCGAAAGTAAAAGACTATAAGATGCCCAATGCCGCTTTGCAAGATGTCATTAATGATCTGTCCATTGAACTGATCATTACTGCTCATCCAACTGAGGCAACAAAACGTACAGTCCTTGAGATCCAAAAAAGAATCTCTACTATTTTGCAAAAATTAAATAGTCCAGCTATTACAGAATTAGAGCATGAAAACCTAATTGAAAATCTTTATAATGAAGTGACGACTCTATGGCAAACGGATGAATTACGTCATAGAAAGCCTAGGGTTTTAGATGAAGTTCGCAACGGACTTTATTATTTTGACCAAACCTTATTCGATGTCATTCCAGCTGTACATGAAGAACTAGAATTACAATTAAAGAATCAAATCAATGATTTTGATTGGAAAGTTCCTAACTTTCTTCATTTTGGATCTTGGATCGGTGGAGACAGAGATGGAAACCCCAACGTCACACCTGAGATCACTTGGCAAACATTACAAATGCAAAGAGATTTAGTGATTAAAAAATACAATGAAGCTATCAATGATCTTATGAAGAGATTTAGTCAGTCCACAACTCGAATTAAAGTAAGCGAGAGTCTATTAAAATCTATCGATGAAGAAGAGCATACCTATTTAACTGAAGAAGAAAAATGGCCGGTTACATCGGAAGTTTATCGTCGAAAATTTGCTATCATTTTAAAAAGACTTCATGAGGTTGGAAAATCTGACCTAGGTTATAAAAATTCAGAGGAACTAATAGCTGATTTGCGTTTAATTTTGGAAAGTGCGGAAAGTCACCAACTTCAAAATAAAACCCTTAAATCAGTCCGTACACTGATTAGACAAGTGAAGTTATTTGGATTTCACTTAGTCACATTAGATATTCGTAACCATAGCGGAGAACATGAATTTGCTGTTAACGAAATTCTTAAAGCCGTTAATATTACAAAGAATTATTCGGAACTCAGTGAAGAGGAAAAAGTAGAGATCTTAGCGGAGGCATTAGGTGATCCACGTCCACTACTATTATTTGAGGAAGATTATTCGCAGCAAACACGGAACATCCTGAAAGTTTTCCATTTAATTAGAAAAGCTCATAAAGAGTTTGGAAAACGTTCCATTGAAGTATATTTAATCTCTATGACCCAATCTGCCAGTGATTTACTTGAAGTATTATTGCTTGCAAAAGAAGCTGGCGTTTATCGTCTGTATGCCGATGGCACAGTGGAATCTGACATTAATGTTGCTCCATTATTGGAAACGATTGATGATTTAATTGCTGGTCCCAAAATTATGAAGTCTTTATTTGAAATGGATGTATATTATAATCAATTAAAGGCACATAACAATCACCAGGAAATAATGCTAGGTTACTCAGATGGAAGTAAAGATGGTGGCACCTTAACAGCCAATTGGAAACTCTTTAAAGCCCAGCAAGAAATCCATGATATGGCAAAAGAATTTGATATCCGTCTTAAGTTTTTCCATGGGCGCGGTGGTTCATTAGGACGTGGTGGCGGATCATTGAATACAAGCATTCTTTCACAACCAGTGGAAACACTAGGAGACGGCGTTAAAATCACAGAGCAAGGGGAAGTTCTCTCTTCAAGGTATCTAATCACTGACATTGCCTTCAGAAATTTAGAACAAGCTGCATCAGCATTACTTGAGGGATGTGTTCGGGTTTCCAGTGAATCTCAAGTCGAGTATTTCCGTGAAAAAGAATGGGATTTGGCAATGGAAGAAATATCCAAACATTCATTAAAAAAATATCAATCGTTAGTGTTTGGTGATCCAGATTTTCTTACCTATTTTAATCAAGCGACACCACTTAAGGAAATTGGTGCACTTAATATAGGGTCCCGTCCAATGAGTAGAAAAAATAGTCAACAGTTTGAAGATCTCCGCGCGATTCCTTGGGTTTTTGCTTGGACTCAATCTCGCCACATGTTGCCAGCTTGGTATGCGGCAGGAACGGGCCTAGAGACTTTTATTAACCAAGAGTCTCATCATTTAGAAATATTGCAATCTATGTATCAAAAATGGCCATTCTTCCGTTCGACAATTAATAATTTACAAATGGCGCTTATGAAGGCAGATATGGCGACAGCGAAACAGTATTTAACATTAGTTCAATCTTCTGAAATCGCGGAAAGAATTTATAGTAATATATATGATGAATATCAGCGTACGAAAAAAGCTTTATTGCTCATTTCTGGAAACCAAGAGCTTCTGGACCATGTTCCAAATATTAAGGAATCTGTGCATAGAAGAAATCCATATGTAGATCCTTTAAATTTCTTGCAAGTCTATTTAATTCAAAAATTAAGAGAAACAGATCAACCATCAGAGGATTTAGTGACTGAAGTGTTACTTACCATAAATGGAGTGGCTGCTGGCTTAGTCAATACTGGTTGATCATAATTCGAAATGCTGCTAATGAAATATTTTGTTCATTCAAAAAAACCTTGAGTATATATGCTCAAGGTTTTTTTCTGTTTATGGGGCTCTTGTAAATTTCTTTCATAGTCTAGCAAATTCTTACATAAAGATGAATAAAGCCAAATTTTATAAAGGACTGAAGTTAATGTTTCGATTTGCAGCAAAATCTACCCTAACCATCATAGCCATATTCTGTCTCACTTCAGCAATCGCCTTTTCAAGTATTAAAGTTAGCTTTTTGTCATTTCTAGGAAACGACTTATCAAGAACTGAATCATTCTTATATCTTATGAGTCTGGAAAATCACTCGCTCACCTCTGTGCTAGACACTCAGAAAGAAAGCTCTTTAGGAGAAGTGGCATTAGAATTTATGACAAATATAAATTTAACCGATATGAAAACACTGCTAATCACAGAAATTCCTGGCTTACGAGCGGTCACACCTCAAATCTTAATAGCTGGAGAAGGAACGGATTTTACGAATCTACCAATTGAATCGCCACCTCCGAAAGATTTCGATTACTGGGAAGATGAGGAAGATCATAATTCAGAACAAAATGAAGATAAAGCTGAACAAGAAAAAACAGAAGAGGATTTGACCAAAGATCCTAAAATATATATTTATCATACCCATACGTACGAATCTTTTTTCTCTATGGTCCCGAGTGCTAAGGTAGCGAATGAGACATTTCATAAAGAGAAAAATATTACACTATTAGGCAAGCGTTTAGGAAAGAAATTGAGGGAAAAAGGGGTTAACACGTTAGTAGAAAATAGGGATATACAGGCTTTGATGAGTGAAAGAAACATGCAATATGGCCAATCTTATATAGCGTCAAGAGAAGTGGCTGTAGAAGCTTTGCAGCAAAATAAGGGCATTGACCTTGTTTTTGATCTTCACAGGGATGCAGCCCGAAAAAATGCTACGACTACTGAAATAGATGGAAAATCCTATGCCAAAGTTATGTTTATCATTGGAACGGGGCATGATCATTTTGATAAAAACCTTGCTTTTGCTGATGAATTACATCAACTTCTGGGGAAAAAATATCCAACTATCTCAAGAGGAGTCAGTAAAAAACCGAAAAACAACGGAAGTAATGGAATCTACAATCAGGATCTAGCAGAAAAATCGATTGTGATTGAGATCGGGGGAATCGATAATACAGAAGAGGAATTAAATCGAACCGTTGATGCGCTAGCTGATGTAATAAGTGAGTATTATTGGGGCGAAGCGGCTGAAACGACTAAATAAAAATAAGAAAATCGGTCGATCCACTCTTCTAGTTTACTTTATAAATAAACAAGCCTTAACTCAAATGCAGTTAAGGCTCGGAAGATTAATGAATAATATTTCGATAAAGACCGATCACTTTCCCTAAGATAGAAACGTCTTTTAAAATAATCGGCTCCATACTTGAGTTTTCCGGTTGGAGACGAAAATAATCTTTTTCCTTAAAGAAGCGTTTTACTGTTGCTTCGTCATCTTCTGTCATTGCCACAACAATATCATGATTATTTGCTGTTTGCTGTTGTCGAACAATGACATAGTCACCATCTAAGATCCCGGCCTCAATCATGCTTTCCCCAACAATTTCAAGCATGAAGATTTGCTCGTCATCAGGCGCTAATTGTTCAGGTAGAGGAAAATATTCTTCAATATTTTCAATGGCGGAAATAGGTAGTCCAGCAGTTACCTTACCGACAATGGGAACATTGATTGTTCTTTGGCGAGGAATATGATCTTCTTCTACCTGTAAAATCTCAATCGCTCTAGGTTTTGTTGGATCACGTCTAATTAAGCCTTTCTTTTCAAGGCGAGCAAGATGCCCATGAACCGTTGAACTTGATGCAAGTCCAACAGCCTGTCCAATTTCACGCACTGATGGGGGATATCCTTTAGTTTTAACTTCATTTTTTATGAAATCGATTATATCTTGTTGTCTCTTGGATAACTTTGTCACATGTTTCACTCTCCCTTTATAAATATATCTAATTTTATTATAGCATGAAAAAACATATACAACAAACGTAAGTTCGAAAAAGCTATTGACAACAAACGGTTGTTCCCATATAATATTTTGTATAGGAACAAACATTCTAAAGAAAGAGGAGATACTAGGCATGTTAACTTTATGGAGAAAGTACTCATTTATTATTATATTTATATTTATTACATTTCTTATGGGAATTTATATAGTAAGTAGTAAGACAAGCACGGATCAAACACATTTAACCGTAACTGTCCATGAAGGTGATTCTCTATGGTCAATCTCGAAACAATATGCGGAAGAGTACGGGATACCAACAGCCCAATTGGTACAAATTCTTGAGAAGGAAAATCAACTCTATGGAAAAGTGATTAAAAGCGGTGAACAAATTGTCATACCAAGTGAATACGTTAAATCTTCGCCTACACAACTGAGAATGGCATTAACGGAAGAATAGGGAAGTGAAAAGATGAAGGCGCTAATCTATTGCAGAGTAAGTACAGAAAAAGATGCCCAGATTACCTCTCTCCAGCGTCAGCAAGAGGAATTAGTACTGGCGGCGAAAAAGTGGAATCTAGACGTTCATTCGGTTATTTGTGATCAAGCAAGTGGCTATGATATGGAAAGGCCTGGTATTTTAGATATGTTTGAAAAAATTAAAAATGACAACATTGAGGTTATTTTAATACAGGATGAAACTAGGTTAGGCAGAGGAAATGCCAAAATTGCCTTGCTTCATTGTTTAATGAAGGAAAATGTGAAAGTTTATAATCTATCTCAAAATGGGGAACTTCAACTATCTGAAGCTGACTCGATGGTCCTTAATATATTGAGTATTGTGGAAGAATATCAACGAACATTACATAATTTAAAAATAAAAAGAGGAATGAAGCGGGCTGTTGAAAAAGGCTATCGGCCTGAGAAAAATTTAAAAAACCGCGGGAATATAGAAGGAAGAGAAAGAAAAGATGTTCCAATCGAGGAAATTGTACGATTACGGAAGAACAAATTGACCTTTGCTGAAATCGCTGCAACCTTAAGGGGATTCGGATATGATATTTCTAAGGCAACAGTCCATAGAAGATTCCAAGAGTATATGTTGCAGTCAGAAATGGAAACAAAATCATAATTGAAGTGTTTGTATAAAGGCAGATCATTTGTGATCTGTGCTTTTTTTTAGTAGGATAAGATAAATTACGCCAAGTTTAAAGGAGTTTCTTTATGCTACCAAAGAAAAAAATGTTAAGAATTAACGAATTGGCCAAGAAAGCAAAAGAATCAGGATTAACAAATGAAGAAGCGAAGGAACAAACAAAGCTTCGTGCTGAATATTTAAAGCAGTTCCGGTCCTCGATGAGGCAAACAATTGAAAATGTACGTGTTTACGATACGGAGGGCCAAGACGTAACTCCAGACAAGGTCAAACGCATCCAAGCGGGAAAAAATAAAAAACTTCATTAATGTAGGGAATATTATTTGGTGAAGCCTGCCCAAACTTTTCAATTTTTTATCCTTCTCTTTCAATTAATAATTGTTTCAATTTTTTATCAAAAGAATTTAATGCAAGTTTTTCAAAATATGGTAGAATATAAAGCAGATTGAGCGAAAGGAAGTTGAGAAATGTTTACGAAAGAAGATCAATTAGCAATAAATACAATTCGAACATTGTCCATCGATGCGATTGAAAAAGCTAATTCAGGACATCCTGGTTTACCAATGGGTGCGGCTCCTATGGCTTACACGTTATGGACAAGGTTTATGGATCATAATCCAAAAAATCCTGCCTGGTTTAACCGTGATCGTTTTGTGTTATCAGCAGGGCACGGCTCCATGCTACTTTATAGTTTGTTGCATCTATCAGGTTATGGTGTAGAAATGGAAGATCTTAAAAATTTCCGCCAATGGGGAAGTAGAACACCAGGACATCCAGAATATGGTCATACTCCAGGTGTGGAAGCTACTACAGGGCCACTTGGACAAGGAATTGCAATGGCTGTTGGGATGGCCATGGCAGAAAAGCATTTAGCTGCTACCTATAATCAAGATGGTTATAATTTGGTAGATCATTATACATATGCATTATGTGGTGACGGCGATTTGATGGAAGGTGTCTCATCAGAGGCAGTTTCCCTAGCAGGTCATCTAAAATTAGGAAAAATGATCTTATTATATGACTCTAATGACATCACTCTTGATGGAGAGCTTGATAAATCTTTCTCTGAAAATGTAGGAGATCGTTTTAAAGCATATGGCTGGCAATATTTAAGAGTAGAAGATGGCAATAATCTAGAAGAAATTGCGAAAGCTTTGGAGGAAGCTAAAGCTGAAACATCTAAACCAACTTTGATTGAAGTCAAAACGGTTATTGGCTATGGTTCTCCGAATAAATCAGGGAAATCAGCTGTTCACGGTGCACCATTAGGCGAGGACGAAATGAAGTTAACGAAAGAATATTATAAATGGACATATGAAGAAGATTTTCATGTCCCAGCTGAAGTCTATGAATTATTCGAAAAAACGATTATTCAAAATGGACAAGCAAAAGAATCTGAGTGGGAAAAACTTTTAGCAAAATATAAGGAAGCTCACCCAGAACTAGCTAGCCAATTTGAACAAGCCATTGCTGGAAAACTTCCCGAAAATTGGGATCAGGACATTCCTGTCTATGAGGAAGGAACAAGCTTGGCGACAAGAGCATCAAGCAGTGAGGTTTTAAATGCGATTGCTAAAAACACACCTACACTTATTGGTGGGGCAGCTGATCTGGCTGGATCAAATAAAACGATGATCTCTGATTCCTCTGATTATAGTGCGGATAACTATTCAGGAAGAAACATTTGGTTTGGGGTGAGAGAATTCGGAATGGGTGCGGCCATGAATGGAATGGTGCTCCATGGCGGACTAAATGTCTTTGGCGGAACCTTCTTTGTATTCTCTGATTATCTACGTCCTGCTATTCGTCTAGCCTCTTTAATGGAATTACCTGTTACGTATGTCTTTACACATGACAGTATTGCGGTTGGAGAAGATGGACCAACTCACGAACCAATTGAACAGCTAGCTTCCTTACGTGCTATGCCTGGTCTTTCAGTTATCAGACCAGCAGATGGTAACGAAACGGCAGCAGCTTGGCGTGCGGCATTAAATTCGAAGCATCAACCAACAGCTCTCGTTCTAACAAGACAGAACTTGACAACAATGTCTGGAACCATTCATGGAGCGACTGAAGGGGTAGAAAAAGGAGCTTACGTTGTTTCACCTGCAAAAGAGGAAAATGTAGACCTTCTCCTTCTAGCAACAGGTTCAGAAGTAAACTTGGCTGTCGAATCCCAGCAAGCATTAGCTGAAAAAGGAATCCAAGCAACAGTTGTAAGTATGCCTTCATGGGATCGTTTTGAAAAGCAATCCAAAGAATATAAAGAATCTGTATTGCCTTCTTCTGTTAAAAAGCGCCTAGCGATTGAAATGGGCTCCTCTTTCGGATGGGAAAGATACACTGGGGATGAGGGAGCAGTGATTGGAATCGATAAATTTGGTGCTTCAGCTCCAGGGGAAAAAGTAATGGCAGAATACGGATTTACGGTTGAAAATGTCGTAGCTCAAGTTGAAAAATTACTAAATCGCTAATTTTGAACAACTTGTAATTGGATAAATGGATAAAAGAGAGGGAACTCCCTCTCTTTTTTTAATAAAAGCTAGGAAAATAAAAAAATTGGTTACTACCCGGACTAGCTCGGTTCTTAGTGAAAATACCTTACTGATTTAATTGTCTTATAAAAAACTTAAAAGTTTTTCTGAATATAACAACATTAGACAAAAATTTTAAAAAACCTCATCTATAATAGATTAAAAATAGGGCTGAGGAGTGAAGGGATCATGAGAATTTATTTAATTTACTTAATAGAAGATGAATTTGCCGAATATTTCTATGGACGAGAAAATAAGATTGTCGAATTGTTCAGAGCAGAGAAACAATCAAATGGCGATTTATTAGAAACTATTAGAAAACAAATTAAATACATAACGAGACCATTGCCTTATTTAGATCTACACAAGCATTTATCACACTCGGTGGAAAAAAGAGAGTTTTTTATTAAGGGAAAAACATACTGTAAAGAATCTAGTCACAAAAAAGATGGAGCAGAATTATCAATTGGAGAACGTTTTTTACAATTAAAAGCTTGGGGCGGATATGATAGTGAGTCTAGCTTTTTTGAAGCTTTACGCAAATTTGATGGCAGGTTTTTAGCGATGGATATGAAACATAACCATTATGGCTGGGTGAAGCCCATAAAAGAAAGAAAATATGTATAAAATAGTTGGCCATTATTGTATAATATTCAAGGATTTAGTAAACTGAATGATAGACAACTTGAAGGAGGATCACATATGTGGTGGCAATTTGTGCTAACGGGCTTCTTATGCCTATTGGGAGGACTAGCCCTCGGGTTTTTCATAGCCCGAAAATATATGATGGATTATTTAAAGAAAAATCCACCAATCAATGAGCAAATGTTAAAAATGATGATGATGCAGATGGGAATGAAACCTTCGCAAAAGAAAATCAATCAAATGATGAATGCGATGAATAAGCAGATGGATAAGTAAACGGTAATACAACAACGTTTCTAACACTTTAGGAATTTATTCATTCACTTCAAAATAACCGTTTGGTTAATTTTTCTCAAACCACTTTTTCTGACAGAAAAATCAAGCAGAAGGAGTGGTTTTTCATGTTTTTATGGGGTTTTGGTTTCATCATCTTAACCATCCACGAGTCAGCTATATGTTCATTATTTTGTAACGAATAGCCTTTTTGACATATTGTTCACAGCATCTTGATGCCTATGGGACGGATTATTTGGTAGAATGGAATCAAATTCAAATGGGAGTTGCATGCTATGTCTGGTGATATTAATTTATTCCTTGCTTTTGGGGCAGGTTTTTTGAGCTTTATTTCGCCATGCTGTCTACCTTTATATCCTGCTTTTTTATCGTATATTACAGGAATGTCTGTCAGTGAAATAAAAAGTGAAAATGCGATGTTTAAGCGCCGAAGTATGTTACATACGCTTTTTTTCTTGTTAGGCTTTTCCGTTATTTTCATTGTCTTAGGTTTCAGTTCGACCCTTATAGGGGATTTATTTATGCAATACAAGGACTTGATTAGACAAATTGGAGCCATTTTTATTGTTTTTTTTGGTTTGGTAATCACAGGCGTCATTTCTTTTGATTTTATGATGAAGGAAAAACGATTTGAATTTAAAAATCGGCCAGCAGGTTATCTTGGTTCCTCCTTGATTGGAATGGCGTTTGCGGCTGGCTGGACACCTTGTACTGGTCCCATTCTTATGATCGTATTAGGCTTGATCGCTTCGAATCCAGGAGCAGGCGTCATTTATATGATCGCCTATACATTAGGCTTTGCGATTCCTTTCTTCGTCCTATCGTTTTTTATTGGTCGAATGAATTGGATTCGAAAACATAATGTAAAAATCATGAAAATCGGCGGGATTATCATGATTTTAGTTGGAATCTTACTTTTCTTTGATGGCTTGACCTATATAACAGGACTGTTTCAATTGCTTTTCGGTGATTTTGTAGGTTTTTAATTGTATAAAAAATAGGTTTGAACCAAATTTTGATTCAAACCTATTTTTTCTGTTTCCTCGAAGAACAAACTGCTCTAAAAAAGATGTTCATAAGGAGTAATATCAATATTTAATTCCTCTAACTTTTTTCTCAAAAATTTATGGTCACGTTTAGGAGTAGCGAGGATATAGCCTCTTATTATTACATCTAAATCGATCTTTTTCACCTTTTCTTGTAAAGCCAATTCCCCGATTTTCCCAGCAATTTTTTGTCTAGCCACATCGCGAAATAACTCGGGTACAGGACTGACTAATTCATCAAGCAGAGCCATTTTATCAGGTGTCCATAATTTTTTCGTTTTTTTAACGAAGTATTCTTCCCAATCTAGGTCTGATTTTCCGTCTTCCTTAGGCAAACGCTTAAGGAACTTTCTAAACATAAAAAATCCACCTATCCCCATAAAAGTGATAAGGAAAACAACCCAGAATAGTATAAACCATAAAAACCAACCGTGAAGCATGTTTTCACCCCTTACTAGCCCATAGCGTACATCATTCTACTAATTATAGCGAATATAAAATTATAAAAACAAGCACTTAGATTGTTTGTTGAAATAAATTCTTAATTATACTTGATCAGCCAATAAAAGAAAATCCGCTTTGCATTTAGAAAATAGATGCAAGGCGGATTTTAAATTTTCTCTTTTAATATTTCATTGGTTACTGTTTAATAAAAGAACTGAATAAGGTGAATAGACCTTTTAAAATAATAGCTGCTGCGAATAGTAGAACAATTATTATTGACATGGTCATTAGGATATCCGCTACGGGCCCAAGCATGTCTGATACATTCGGGATAAACAATAAACCGATTACAGCAAATCCAGCTAATATACTAGCAAAATATATAGGGATTTTGCTTTCGAGTAACGTCATGATGATCCCTCCTTATCCTATTTTACGTTCGAATGGATTGGTTTGTGTCGGCGCAAAAATCGTTTGGGCGGCAAACAAGGGATGGACTATACTCATCGATGATGAATGCCATACCAGTGTTTTAACGTGATAAACAGATTTCAGGCCCTGAAATAGGATTGTAAAGAAATGAACATTGCTTTGTTACTGGCTTGTTATAATCCTCTGTTAGGATAAGACATGTTAGTTCAATTGGGGCTAACAAAAAGGAGGATATAAATATGAAAAAGTCTTTAATCGCCATGGCAGCCGCCATTACTGTTACAGGTATTGGGGTAAACAATGTTTCAGCGGCTACATACGAGGTCCAAGAAGGTGACAGCTTATGGAGTATATCACATAATGAAGGGACAACAGTCGACCACTTAAAAGAGCTAAATAATTTATCATCCGACATCATTCTACCTAATCAAACATTAGCACTAGATGCTCAAGGAGCAGAAGAAATATATAAAGTAGAAGCTGGAGATTCTCTTTGGGATATTTCCCGTACCTATAATGTAACGATTAAGCAATTAAAAGAGTGGAATGAACTTGATGGAGATACGATTCATCCCGGACAAGAACTTCATATCCAAGTGAATAATAAGGTGGTCGAAAATAATCAGCCACAACAAAAAGAACCAAAGGCTGTTCCCGCTCAATCCCAAAAAGTTGAACAAACGAAAGCTGAACCGGTGCAGACTGATAACGAGCCTGCTGGAAAAGAAATGACAGTTACAGCCACAGCCTATACAGCTTCTTGTAATGGTTGCTCAGGTGTGACTGCAACAGGAATTGATCTTAAGAAAAACCCAGATCAAAAAGTCATCGCCGTTGATCCAAAGGTCATTCCATTGGGTTCAAAAGTACATGTTGAAGGATATGGTACTGCTGTGGCAGGTGATACCGGGGGAGCTATTAAAGGAAATAAGATCGATATATTTATGCCAGCTAAAGCAGATGCCACTAAATTTGGTGTCCGCTCTGTAAAAATAAAAGTTCTTGATTAAATAATTAGACTGTCTAAAAGTAATTCCTACTTCACTTTTAGACAGTCTTTTTTGTTTCATTTATAGATTCTATGGGTATTCTAGAAAAAAAGGAGGCTAATCATATGGACACTTCTAAAGTAGTGGGTGTTTTTGACAGTGAAAATGAAGTGATTGAAGAAATAAAGAAATATGAAGAAAAAGGTGTAAAGAGGAGCAATTTTTCCGTGCTGGCTAGGGATGACAAAAAAACGGAATATTTAACGGATAAAATGGATGTAGATGATGAAAGCTCAAGTGGGCCATTTGGTTTTTTAAGTGGATTTTTAGCTGGTGCTGGTACGGCAGCCGGAATTCCAACTGGGACTGGCACAGGAACAGGATGGACATCCGGCGCTGGAGTATTAGCTATAGGACCGATCGTTACGGGGCTCCAGGAAGGATCTACGTATGATTGGGGAAATAACCTCCCAGATGAGTATATTGAAGAACTCGATCGTGGGAAAATTCTCCTTTTATTAAAGGAGTAAAGGAAGTAAGATTTTTTAAGATCACAAAATAGACTTTTCTTCATACATGAAGAGGGTCTATTTTTTCGTAAAGGGATATTTAAAAAAATTGCTTTTTTGAATCACTTTGTTTAGAGTAAAATAAGTTCTTTTTATAAATGTTTTTGGGTAGACAAAAAGCAGGCTTTTAAACAAATAGTAAATCCCATTGCCCCGAATGTTGACATGTTTTTATTTCCACCAAATTACGTACGATGTTAAGGAGAATACGTGGTTGAATAAAGTGTATAAAAATAAAAAGACAAAAAAGACGAAGCAATCAATCAGAAGAAGAATTGTGTTAATGGTTGTCCTGCTCCCTATCATTCTAATTACGGGTGTAATTTTTTATATTGGTCATTTATATAGTGAAAATAACCAAGGATCTGAGCAACCACTTATACCAGAAGAATTTATTCCGATTTATAAAGCGGCCGAGCAAGAATTCGGGGTGCCCTGGTATTTATTAGCTGCTCATCATCGAGTAGAAACAATTTTTTCGACTATGGACCCTATGTTATCACCTGCAGGAGCGGAAGGCCCAATGCAGTTTATGCCATGTACGTTTGTCGGGTGGAGTCATCCGAGTTGTGATGGTCTAGGAGAGGGAGATATTCCAGAAAAAGACAAAGTAGATCCAAACATTATAAAAAAGTACAATGGTTATGGAATAGATGCGAATGGTGATGGGAAAGCCGATCCTTGGGATGTAGAAGATGCTATTTTTAGTGCGGCTAATTTTTTAGCCCATTCAGGTGCTGCAGAGGGAGAATTTGAAAAAGCGATCTTTACTTATAATCATAGTGATCAATATGTAGACGATGTCCTTTACTACATGAATTTATATAAGGAAAAATATCATACCGAAGATGACATTAAACCTTAAAAGAACCGGGAGTTTATTCTCCCGGTTTTTAATCTGATTAGGCATTGTCTCTGTCTCTTCCTCTAGAAACAGCTCCAAGAATTAAGCTCACAATAAAGACAAGAATCAATGATCCAATTAAGGCAGGTACAATCGCCATTCCGGCTATCTGTGGTCCCCAGTCTCCAAACAAAGCTCCACCGATCCAAGCCCCAATAATCCCGGCGATTATATTTCCAATGATCCCACCAGGGATATTCTTTCCGAGAATTAAACTTGCAATCCAGCCAATTATCCCACCAATGATTAGATATAAAAGAAAGCTCATTATATTCATCTCCTTTGGAATGTTAATTAAACTTACGAACTTGTTTTTATTATGACCGAAAAGGTTGAGGATAAACATATTGGAGGAATTTGGAAAATAATGTTCATTAAGGAATAAACAATAATAAAGCTCAATGTTCGTTGTCGGGTTTACTTCGATTAATATTAAATTTATAGTATTCTCCAAAAAATCATTTTTATTCCAATCCCTACTTTTTTTTGATATGATGGACAGTGGCTTGGATTTTGGATTCTTTTATAAGGCCATAAGTTTTATTTATTGAAAACCATAACTTTCTTAATATTTACTTATAACAATAATTATTATAAGATAATATTGAGGAGAAATTAGCGGTTTTAAGCCTATTTAGAACAAGTAGGTTTGGTGAATTTGGAAATGGGGGTATTCTTGTGGGAAAACAATCGAAAAATGATGTTTTTAAAGCGCGTTCTTCCTTTGAGTTGAACGGTAAACGGTATAATTATTACCGATTATCGGCTTTAGACGATGCAGGTGTAGCTAAAGTAGGACGTCTGCCATACTCGATTAAGGTATTGTTAGAGTCCGTACTTCGTCAAATGGATGGACGGGTGATCAAACAATCACATGTTGAAGATTTAGCAAAATGGGCAGAAGATAGCGAAGTGACAGGAGAAGTTCCATTTAAGCCATCTCGTGTTATTTTACAGGACTTTACAGGAGTTCCAGCCGTAGTTGACCTTGCTTCCCTTAGAAAAGCAATGTCTGACATGGGCGGAGATGCTGAAAAGATTAATCCGGAAATCCCTGTAGACTTAGTGATTGACCACTCTGTACAGGTTGATTCTTACGGAACACCAGAAGCATTGCAAACAAATATGGATTTTGAATTCGAAAGAAATGCTGAACGTTATGAATTTTTAAGCTGGGCACAAAAAGCATTTGAAAATTACCGTGCCGTACCACCTGCTACAGGTATTGTTCACCAAGTAAACCTTGAGTATTTAGCGAATGTGGTACATGCTGTTGAAACTCCTGACGGAGACTTTGATGCGTATCCAGATACGCTAGTGGGTACAGACTCCCATACAACCATGATTAATGGTGTAGGTGTGCTTGGATGGGGTGTAGGTGGAATTGAAGCTGAAGCAGGTATGCTTGGTCAACCATCTTATTTTCCAATTCCAGAAGTAGTTGGAGTTAAATTAACGGGCGAGTTACCAAATGGTGCAACAGCGACTGATTTGGCTTTAAAGGTTACACAAGTTCTTCGTTCACATGGCGTTGTAGGGAAATTTGTTGAATTCTATGGTCCTGGGGTCGCAAGTTTACCATTAGCAGATCGCGCGACGATTGCGAATATGGCTCCAGAATATGGTGCAACATGTGGATTTTTCCCGGTAGATAATGAAACTTTAAATTATTTACGTCTTACTGGTCGTCCAGAAGAACAAATCCAACTAGTTGAAACATATTTAAAAGAAAATGATATGTTCTTTACAGTGGATAAAGAGGATCCAGTTTACAAAGATATCGTAGAATTAGATCTCTCTGAAATCGAAGCGAATCTTTCTGGTCCAAAACGTCCTCAGGATTTGATTCCACTATCAAAAATGAAATCTTCTTTTGAAGTTGCTCTTCAAGCTCCTGCTGGAAATCAAGGCTTTGGCTTGACTGCAAAAGAAATAGATAAAGAAGCAACGGTTAAATTTAATAACGGCGATGAAACTACGATGAAGACAGGGGCAGTAGCGATCGCAGCCATTACAAGTTGTACAAATACATCTAACCCTTACGTTATGCTTGGTGCCGGGCTACTTGCGAAAAAAGCGGTTGAAAAAGGTTTAGAAGTACCGAAGTATGTCAAAACATCGCTTGCTCCGGGCTCAAAAGTTGTAACAGGTTACTTGCGTGATGCAGGACTTATGCCGTTTCTTTCTAAACTAGGTTTTGACCTGGTTGGTTACGGATGTACAACATGTATTGGGAACTCAGGGCCTTTGAAAGAGGAAATTGAAAAGGCCATTATGGATAATGATCTGCTGGTTACTTCTGTTCTTTCAGGTAACCGGAACTTTGAGGGGCGCATCCATCCACTGGTGCGAGGAAACTACTTAGCTTCACCTCCACTTGTTGTTGCTTATGCCCTTGCAGGTACGGTCGATATTGATCTAAATAATGAACCGCTTGGAAAAGATAAAAATGGAAACGATGTGTTCATGAAGGATATCTGGCCTTCAAAAGAGGAAATAGCTGAAACTGTACGTAACACCGTTACACCTGAACTATTCCGTAAAGAATATGAGCATGTTTTTGATGATAACAAGCGTTGGAATGAAATTAAAACAAGTAACGATCCATTGTACAAATGGAATAATGATTCAACCTATATTCAAAATCCACCTTTCTTTGAGGACTTGTCAAATGGCTTAGAAACAGTAAAACCACTTACTGGTCTACGAGTGGTTGGAAAATTCGGGGACTCCGTGACAACGGACCATATTTCTCCTGCTGGAGCGATTGGGAAAGATACACCAGCTGGAAAATATTTGATCGATAAAGGTGTAAAACCACGTGACTTTAACTCTTATGGTTCTCGTCGGGGTAACCATGAAGTCATGATGCGCGGAACTTTTGCTAATATTCGGATCCGCAATCAAATTGCTCCAGGTACAGAGGGCGGTTTCACGACTTATTGGCCTACAGACGAAGTCATGCCTATTTATGATGCATGCATGCGTTATAAAGAAGAAGACACAGGCCTAGTTATTCTTGCAGGGAAAGACTATGGTATGGGATCTTCTCGTGACTGGGCAGCCAAGGGGACAAATCTTCTAGGAATTAAAACAGTAATTGCTGAAAGCTTTGAAAGAATTCACCGTTCGAATTTGGCTATGATGGGTGTATTACCACTCCAGTTCAAAAAAGGCGAAAATGCCGAAACTCTTGGCTTAACTGGAAAAGAAGTTATCAATGTACATGTTGATGAAACAGTTAAACCACGTGATATTATTAAAGTAACAGCCGTAGCTGAAGATGGAACGAAGAAGGAATTCGAAGCAATGGTTCGCTTTGATTCGGAAGTAGAAATTGACTACTACCGCAATGGAGGAATCTTACAACTTGTTCTTCGCGGGAAACTTGCTTAATAGTTGGATCTTTCCGCTGAAAATCGCCCACGTCCTGTGGGCAACGCGGGAGTCAGTACATCCCGTACAAGAAAGCACTTTGTCAAAAGTTTTAAGACAAAGTGTTTTCTTTAAAAAACAAAAGTTTGAAAATTTGGTTTAGTCAGTCGCCTTTTTGTAAATAGTAATAAGAGGAAATCGTGAGGGAGTGATACATAGTGAGAAAAATACGTAGAAAATCTTTTTCTGATCTTGTACAAGAAAATAAACAAGCATTGATTAACGATTCAAAAGCAATTGAAAAAATAGAAGCTAAATTGGAAGAAAAGCACACAAAAAGAGCGTAAATAATCCTCATAAATCTTCCCCATTCCGTTAAAGCTATGATGGAAAGGGGGAGAAAAAAATGAGTAAATCAAAACATAGTCAGCAAAACTTTACTCCAGATCATCTCGGAGAAAAAAGTGTGGCAATTGATGCCAATAAAGGAAAAAAGATGGCCAATAAAACAAATAAAAGTCCTGATGTAATACAAACTAAAGGGGAATAAATATTACATTGACAGAAAGGGTGTTTTATTTTGGCAAACGATAAATATCAACCTAAACCAGATGATCGCAGTGATAATGTGGAGAAATTACAAGAGATGATCCACAATACTATCGACAATATGGAAGAAGCAGAAGCAACAATGGAATTTTCTGATGGAGAACAAAGAGAGAAAATTTCCAAGAAAAATGAAAAAAGACGACAAAGTCTTGAGGGTATGCGTGAAGAATTAAAAGATGAAGCGGCGGCACAAGAAAACCAATATAAGTAATCAACAAAAACCGGCTTAAAGGCCGGTTTTTTCTTGGAAAGATACTATAATCAAATCCATATTCTTTTTAGAAAATGAAGCAATGTGATAAAATGAACATAAGGAAAAAGAAGGTGATAGTAGATGTTTGTGTCAGAAACGAATCTAGAGGTTCGATATGCTGAAACAGATCAAATGGGAATTGTGTACCATGCAAATTATCTTGTTTGGATGGAAATTGGCAGAACAAAACTAATTGAGGATTTAGGGTTTCGTTATACAGAAATGGAAGAGGACGGAATTTTAGCTCCGGTCGTTGACATTCAAGTGTCCTACCATAAGCCTGTTAAATATGGTCAGCCAGTTAAAATTAGAACGTGGATTGAAGAATATAATGGTCTTAGGACAACTTATGGTTATGAGATTTATACAAATAATAAGGATTTGGCTGTAACTGGTTTTTCAAAACACGTATGTGTGAAGAAGGATAGTTTTAAACCTGTTTCCCTACGAAAGCTTTATCCAGATTGGCACACTACTTATTTAAAAGCAAAAAAAGATCCTGAAGTAGAAGGAAATCAATAAATGGCGTTTGGGATAACAAAAACCGAATTAAAGCATTGGAAGCAGGCAATTGATCAAGGGAAAATAGCCTTTCTAACACATTATTGGATAGATGATCGCTTTCCTCAATGCAAGTCCGTGACAAAAGTAGGTTGTCGCGATTTGGTGAAATTGGCTAAATGGGGAAAAGATTATCAATTAAAACAAGAATGGATTCACCACCGCAAAGATGGTTATTCTCATTTTGATTTACTTGGAGAGAAACAGATAGAAGTTTTGAAAAAAGAAGGTTTGCTTGATCAGGTAAAAGAAAAAATACAAATAGATTAAAACGTGAGCGGAGGGTTAGAAATGGAAATCAAATTAACCGATAGAGCGGCAGAATGGTTTGAATCGGAATTGTTTTTACATACAGGTGATTTTGTCCGTTTCTATGTTCGGTATGGTGGATCAAGCCCGATTCAACAAGGCTTCTCTTTAGGTGTGAATAAGGAAGAACCAATGGATCCAGGCATAGAAATGAATAAAAACGGAATTACCTATTTTATTGAAACACGTGACATCTGGTATTTTGATGAATATGATCTACACGTTGATTATGATGAAAAGCAAGATGAACCAATTTATGAATATAAATAGTAGGGATGAATGTAAAACGTCCTTTAAAAGTATGAAAAAGCGCATATCTGGAATTTTCCCAGGTATGCGCTTATCTATTTAGAAAACATAAATTGATTGAACTCTTTCTGCGTATGGTCAGTAAAACCTTTTTCGTTTGCTTGATCAATCGGGTATACTCGATAATTTTTAAATTGTTTACTGGCAGTAAATGTAGGATGGAACTTAACATCTTTAATCGTTGTATAGCTACGGTTGTCTTCAGTGCTTTTCTCGATCGAAACTTCAATCATGCCACCAACATCCTTATATTCGTTCTTGGTTTTCTGTCCAGATATGAAATTCCCTAGGGAGTAGACAACCAACCCTTTTTCCCCGTCAGGTTTATCAATCCATTCAATTGGTTGTAAGACATGGGGATGATGCCCAAAAATAATATCAGCTCCAGCCTCCATAAATTGGTGAGCTAACTCTTTTTGCGTTTGATTTGGTGTCCTAGCATATTCTTCTCCCCAGTGTAAGGCAAGTAACACGACATCTGAATCTTTCTTGGCTTTATCAATATCGTGAAGAACTTGCTTTGGATCTAACATATTGACCAAATAATCTTTTCCAGCTGGAATAGGAACACCATTTGTTCCATAGGAGTAAGCTAAAATAGCGAGGTTAATTCCATTTACATTGACAATTCTTATTGTATTTTTGTCTTCTGGACTTTTAAAGGTCCCTGTATAGAGAAGATTTTTCTTTTCATAATAATCAATCGCACTTAAAACCCCTTTTTCTCCTTTATCTAACATATGATTATTTGCCGTTGTCACCATATCAACACCAGCGTTCATACTGGCATCAACAATTTCATGAGGACTATTGAAACTGGGATAACTAGAAAGCCCTAATTTCGTACCACCCGGAACAGATTCTTGATTGGCAATTAAGAAATCCGGCTTTTGTAACAGTGAATACACCGGTTTAAACATAGGGTCAAAATCATAATGATCCTTCTTAGTTAAAGCATCATTATACACTGTATCATGAATTAAAATATCGCCAATACCCGCTATTACAGCTTCTGTTTTGAATTGTTTAGGAGTATGCTGAAAACTGCTTTGGATATTCCGCGTTATTTTATGGTTAAAAGGAGTGGTTGTTTTTTGAAAAATAACTAATCCTATAAGGCTAATAATCAATAAAAAAGTAAGAGAGACTGTCCCTATCAATCGTTTGTTTTTTGTCAAATCTCTCCCTCCTCCTCATTACTATAACCAATTTACTTTAGGTTCAGTTTTATCTCGAATTCTCTTAATATTGGTTCGATGTCGTATAATCACAAAAGCCGCTAGAAGAGCAACGACAAAAAACAAAAGATAATCCTTTGTAAATAACATATTGATGAGTGAATATATAATGGCGAAAATGGCTACAATTATCGATGATAAAGACACGTATTTAGAAAGCTTTAAGCCAATTAAAAATACAACAACTAAGGAAATAAAGAGGATAGGATCATAGCCTAGTAAGATTCCTCCAGAAGTTGCAACAGCCTTCCCACCACGGAAACTAGCAAAAATCGGAAACATATGACCAATAACGGCAAAGATTCCAGGGATTAAGGGGTGGAGTTCACTGCCAAACATCATAGGTAAAAAAATGGTCACTGTTCCTTTCAAGATGTCTGCTAAAATCACAACGGACCCAGCTTTTTTTCCTAAAGTTCGAAATGAATTGGTGGCTCCTAAATTCCCGCTTCCATGTTCACGAATATCTATTCCATAAAATACTTTACCAACAATCAAGCCGGAAGGAATGGACCCAATTAAATAGGCCATTAAAAGTATGAATACATATTGCATAAGCATTGCTCCTTTTAAAATGCGTCAAATGTGTCCAAATAGGACAATCATTGCTCACTCATTGTACCATGAAGGAACTGTAAATGAAAAAACATTTTTCCATCGCAGGCTTCTTTTAGACGCTTTCGCTTGAATCTTTTTCAGGATTACACTAACATTTAGATAGATATGAAATGTTGCTGAGGAGGTTGTGTATGTCCATTCATAATCCAAGTCGCAGGAAAATTGCTGAAATTCTTCATAAGGCAAAAAGAATCGCTGTCGTAGGATTAAGTAATCAACCAAGTCGAACTTCTTATTCAGTTGCGAAAGCAATGAAGGATGCTGGTTATGAGATTATTCCAGTCAACCCTACAGTAGATGAAGTCTTTGGCATAAAAGCTGTTCCTTCTTTAAGGGAGATCCATGGACATATAGACATCGTAAATATTTTTAGACGGCCGGAGTATTTGCCAGAACTTGCAAAAGAATTTGACGAGATCGATGCAGATGTATTTTGGGCCCAACTTGGCATAGAGAACCAAGAAGCTTATGACTTTTTAACAAAAAAAGGATATACCGTGATCATGAACCGCTGTATTAAAGTGGAGCATGCGATGACGAGATCAAAATAAGCGCAGAGTGGCGCTTATTTTTTTACATAAGGGAAGTACATTGAATTCTAACAGCGATTTGCCAAAATCGATGATTCAGTTATATTATAAGACATATGTGCGATATTATGATATGATTAACAAGGGAACGTACGTTTTATTAAGAGATATGGGAATTAGGCACGTTTGCGTTTTTGTTCTTTGTGTCGTTTTTTGAAAGGGGAATTTTGTGTGACCGATCTTAAAAATAAAGAGTTTGCATATAATGATGATTCTATACAAGTATTAGAAGGATTAGAGGCCGTTAGAAAACGCCCAGGGATGTATATTGGGTCAACAGATGCACGTGGATTGCATCACCTTGTCTATGAGATCGTGGACAACTCCGTTGATGAAGCGTTAGCGGGTTATGGAAACGAGATTACGATCACCCTTCACCGTGATCAAAGTGTGACTGTAGAGGATAGAGGACGAGGCATGCCGACAGGGATCCATCATACAGGAAGACCCACAACAGAAGTCATCCTTACAGTACTACATGCTGGAGGAAAGTTTGGACAAGGTGGTTATAAAACAAGTGGGGGCCTTCATGGAGTAGGGGCTTCCGTGGTAAATGCCTTATCAGAATGGTTGGTTGTGACCATTAAACGAGATGGCTTTATTTACGAGCAAAAGTTTCATCAAGGCGGTAAACCGGAAACGACGCTAGAAAAGTTAGGACCAACCAAACAAAGTGGAACAAAAATTCAATTTAAACCAGATCCGAGCATATTTAGTGTGACAGAATTTAATTACGATACTTTATGTGAAAGGTTGCGGGAATCAGCCTTTTTATTAAAAGGATTGAAGATTGAGATTATTGATCAGCGTTTTGATCAAAAAGATGTCTTTTTCTATGAAAATGGCATCGAAGCTTTTGTTCAATATTTGAATGAAGAAAAAGACAGTCTCCACCCGGTTGCTTATTTTGAAGGTGAAGCGAATGAAATTGAAGTAGAATTTTCCTTTCAATTTAACGATGGCTTTTCCGAAAATATGCTATCGTTTGTCAATAATGTAAGAACGAAGGATGGGGGTACTCATGAAGCAGGGGCTAGGGCTGCTATGACGCGAGTATTCAATGATTATGCTAGAAGAACAGGATTATTAAAGGAAAAAGATAAAAATCTTGAAGGATCAGATATAAGAGAAGGGTTAGCCGCCATTGTTTCGGTTAAAGTGCCGGAAGGAAAACTACAGTTTGAAGGCCAAACGAAAGGAAAACTTGGAACCGCGGAGGCACGGTCAGCGGTAGATACAGTTATATCGGAGCATTTATCCTATTTTCTGGCAGAAAATCATGATGTTAGTTCATTATTAACGAAAAAGGCGATAAAGGCAGCGCAGGCAAGAGAAGCGGCTCGTAAAGCACGGGAGGAAGCGCGTAGTGGGAAAAAACGCCGTAAGACGGAAGCCATCCTTTCTGGGAAGTTAACTCCTGCTCAATCCCGGAATCCACAAAAGAACGAGCTTTATTTAGTGGAGGGAGATTCCGCAGGTGGTTCAGCCAAGCAAGGTCGGGATCGGAAGTTTCAAGCTGTTCTCCCTTTGCGTGGAAAAGTCATCAACACGGAAAAAGCCAAGCTACAAGATATATTTAAAAATGAAGAGATCAATACCATTATTCATACGATTGGCGCGGGTGTTGGGCCTGATTTTAATTTAGAGGACGTCAATTACGATAAAGTGGTCATTATGACGGATGCAGACACAGATGGAGCCCATATTCAAGTATTGTTACTTACATTTTTCTATCGTTATATGAAACCGTTAATGGAAGCAGGGAAAGTGTTTATTGCCCTTCCACCTCTTTATAAAGTAAGCAAAGGGAGCGGGAAAAAGGAAAAAATTGAATATGCGTGGACAGATGAAGAATTGGATAGTGTAATTCAAAAGGTCGGGAAAGGATATATGCTTCAACGCTATAAAGGTCTTGGTGAAATGAATGCCGATCAATTGTGGGAAACAACGATGAATCCAGATACGAGGACACTCATTCGAGTGCGGATTGATGATATTGCTCGTGCCGAAAGAAGAGTGACAACATTGATGGGCGACAAAGTGGAACCACGACGAAAATGGATTGAAAATAATGTTCAATTTGGATTGGAAGAAGACCATAGTATTTTAGAAAATGATAATTTGATGTTAGATGGGGGCCCTGGTTTATCATGAGTATTCAAGAAAAGTTTCAAGATTTGGCATTAGAAGAAGTCATTGGCGACCGTTTTGGCAGATATAGTAAATATATTATTCAAGACCGTGCATTACCTGATGCCAGAGATGGTCTAAAACCGGTGCAACGACGTATTCTATATGCCATGCATATGGAAGGAAATACAGCGGAAAAAGGATTTCGGAAATCGGCCAAAACAGTCGGGAATGTCATTGGGAATTACCATCCACACGGTGATACTTCTGTCTATGATGCGATGGTTAGAATGAGCCAATCATGGAAAGTTCGCAATATGCTTGTTGATATGCATGGAAACAACGGAAGTATTGACGGGGATCCAGCTGCGGCTATGCGTTATACGGAAGCAAGATTATCGAAAGTTTCTTCCGAGCTTTTAAGAGATATTGAAAAACGAACAGTCGATTTTGTTCCTAATTTTGATGATACCTCTTCTGAACCGATTGTCCTCCCAGCGCGTTTTCCAAACTTACTTGTCAATGGCTCTACAGGAATTTCTGCGGGATATGCTACAGAAATCCCCCCCCACCATCTAGGTGAAGTGATTGATGCGGTCATCATGCGAATGGATAAGCCAACTTCTCAAGTTGAAGATTTAATGAAGGCAATCAAAGGCCCTGATTTTCCAACTGGCGGAATCATTCAAGGGGTAGATGGCATAAAAAAGGCTTACGAAACCGGCCGGGGGAGAATTATTGTTAGAGCGAAGACGGGGATTGAAACGATTAGGGGAGGAAAAGAACAAATCGTGATTACAGAAATCCCCTATGATGTCAATAAAGCCAGTCTTGTAAAGAAAATGGATGAATTCCGGATTGATCGAAAACTTGAAGGAATTGCCGAAGTCCGAGATGAAACGGATCGAACTGGTTTAAGAATTGTAATAGAATTAAAAAAAGAAGCTGATTCCCAAAGTGTTTTAAATTACTTATTCAAAAATAGTGATTTACAGGTGAATTATAACTTTAATATGGTCGCAATTGACCAGCGTCGTCCTAAATTAATGGGGCTCTGTGATTTGTTAGATGCCTATATTGCCCATCAAAAGGAAGTGATTACAAATCGCTCTCGGTTCGACCTTGAAAAAGCAAAAGAAAGACACCATATTGTCGAAGGACTGATGAAGGCACTTTCCGTGTTAGATGAAGTGATTGCGACGATCAGAGCTTCTAAAGATAAACGGAATGCGAAAGATAATTTAATCGCTAAGTTCGCCTTTACTGAAAAACAAGCAGAAGCGATCGTTTCATTGCAACTTTATCGACTAACCAATACGGATGTCACGGCTTTACAAGCTGAAGCGGAAGAATTACTAAAAACCATTAGTCAGCTATCTGCTATCCTTGCAAGTGATCAAAAATTATTATCTGTAATAAAAAAAGAACTAAAAGAAATTAAAAAGAAGTATCAAGATGAGCGGAGAACAGTGATTGAGGAAAAGATTTCTGAGATTAAAATAAATCTAGAAGTGATGATCCCGAGTGAAGATGTGATCGCTACCGTTACAAGAGAAGGTTATATTAAACGAACAAGCCTTCGCTCTTTTGCAGCTTCTAACGGTCAAGATCTTGCTATGAAAGAAACAGATCGTCTTCTATTACAGCAAGAAGTGAATACGACCGATACTTTATTAATCTTTACGAATAAAGGGAATTATTTATTTTTCCCTGTTCACGAATTACCTGATATTAGATGGAAAGATATGGGACAACATATTGCTTCTCTGATCCCGATCGAACGGGATGAAGAAATTGTAAAAGTGATTCATGTAAAAGAGTTTGAGGAAGCAATCAATCTTGTGTTTATAACGAAAAACGGGATGGTCAAGAAAAGTTCACTTGCAGCCTATAAAGCGATGCGTTATTCAAAACCGCTTGTGGCCATTAATTTAAAAGAGCAAGACGAGTTAATTGAGATCTTTTTAACGGATGGCCAGCAAGACCTTATCTTTGCGACCCACTTTGGGTATGTCCTCTGGTATCCGGAATCGGAAGTAGGAATTGTGGGACCTAGGGCGGCAGGAGTTAAAGCGATTAGTTTAAAACAGGGAGATTTCGTCATTGGAGCAGATCATATCTCTTTAGACACTCAACCTTCTGAAAAAGCAATTTGTATTGTCACTCATCGGGGAGCCATAAAAAAAATGCGCCTTTCTGAGTTTGAACGAGCTGCAAGAGCTAAACGTGGCCTTATTACTCTAAGGGAATTAAAAAATAATCCACATCGTTTGATTGGCATGCAGGTTATAGACGAACAAGACGAGCTTATTATAAGAACTGAAAATGGAAAAGAAGAAATCATCCCAGCATCTACTCTTAGATTTAATGACCGGTATTCCAATGGTTCATTTATAATGGATGAGAAAACTGATGGTAAGACTACCCTTCTTTATAAAAAAGCAACCAACAACAATAATGACTGATCCAGAGCAATGAAGACATCAAGTACATTTCAAATAATGTACTTGATGTCTTTTTTCTTTTAAAAATAATTCAGAATAAGTAGAGGTAAAAAAAGTTATTTTTTTCAATAAAGTTATAAATATACTATTGTATTTATTTTTATTCACAGTATAATAATAAATATCCAATAAATTTCAAAGATTAACATAGTGGTAACACGTGTTAGATGAATATAAGCACGGAAACTTATACTGGAAATATACAGTTATGCACGAATTATTAGGAGTGAAATGAATGAAAACAGGAATTGTGGGTGCGACGGGTTACGGTGGAGCGGAATTACTGAGAATTTTACAGGCACATCCAGAATTCTCGATTACATCCTTATACACATCCTCACAGAAAGGCAAAAACATTGAAGAACATTATCCACATTTAACTGGACTGTTCCCACAAAAATTAGAAGAGATTAATCCAGTAAAAATGGCAGAGGAAACGGACCTTATTTTTTTAGCTACGCCTTCGGGGATTTCATCAAAGCTAGCACCAGAGCTCGTAGAAAATGGTTGTTCGGTTATTGATTTATCTGGAGATTTTCGCATTAAAAATCAAGCAAAATATGAACAATGGTACAAGAAAGAAGCGGCTGATCCCTTTTGGATTGAAGAAGCTGTCTATTCTTTACCAGAACTGAATCGGGAGAAAGCGAAGGGTGCGAAATTCATTTCGAATCCAGGTTGCTATCCAACAGCTACCATATTGGGGCTTGCACCATTAGTAAAAGAAAATTTACTAGCAGAGAATTCTATCATTATAGATGCAAAATCAGGGGTTTCCGGTGCTGGGCAATCCGCAAGTTTAGCAACTATATACAGTGAATTGAATGAGAATTTGAAAGTATACAAAGTGAATCAACACCAACATATTCCAGAAATTGAGCAGATGTTGGAAAGTTTGGGATATAAATCACCTATTACATTTCAAACACACTTAATACCGATGACGAGAGGAATTATGGCAACCATATACGGAAGGATAGATACCAAAATAACGAAAGAAGAGATTTGGGACCTTTATCAACAATTCTATTCAGATGAACCCTTTGTTAGATTGAGAAAGTTAGGGAGTTTTCCAACGACAAAAGAGGTAACAGGTTCTAACTTCTGTGATATCGGACTAGATTTTGATGAACGAACCTCAAGAGTAACCATTGTCTCAGTGATCGACAATTTAATGAAAGGAGCTGCAAGCCAAGCAGTTCAAAATGCGAATATTATGTTCGGATTGGAAGAAACATTAGGACTTCAGTTTAGTCCTGTATATCCATAGACCGGTTTTAGAGGAGTGTTCATAATGGAAATAGCTAGTAAACAATTGATTTCAAAAGTAAAAGAGGGAAGTATTGTATCACCTCAGGGTTATTCTGCCGCTGGTCTTCACACGAAGGTAAAGCGTAAAAGGAATGATTTAGGAGTATTATATAGTGAGGTTCCGGCAGAGGCAGCTGCGGTTTATACATTAAATCAAATTATTGCTGCTCCTCTTCTAGCTACGAAAGAAAGTATAGCAAAAGAAGGAAAAATTCAAGCAGTCGTGATTAATAGTGGAAATGCAAATGCATGTATGGGAAAGCAGGGGTATTTAGATGCTGAAACGATGAAGAAATCTGTTTCAGAACGATTTTCCATTCAAGATCATTTTGTTGCAGTCGCATCAACAGGAGTAATCGGCGAAAAAATGCCAATGGATAAAATTATCTCTGGTATTCAAAAGCTTACACCTGCCAAAACGACACAAGCCGCTTATGACTTTAATGAATCTATTTTAACAACTGATACTTGTATGAAATCAACTTGTTATGAAGCCTATATTGATGGCCAGAAAATTACAATGGGAGGATCAGCAAAAGGGTCTGGAATGATTGCGCCTAATATGGCGACGATGTTAGGGTTTATCACAACGGATGCCAATATCCCCCATCAACATTTACAAACCGCTTTAAGAGATGTTACGAATGAAACCTTTAATCGAATTACGGTGGATGGGGATACATCTACAAATGATATGGTGCTCGTCATGGCGAATGGTTTAGCCGAAAATAATCCACTTTCACCGGCCCATGAGGAGTGGGAGACCTTCACTCAATTATTAAAGCAAGTTTGTGAAGATCTTGCTATCATGATTGCAAAAGATGGAGAGGGAGCCACGAAGTTAATCGAGGTAACGGTAAATGGGGCTATTTCCTCTGATGATGCTGGAAAATGTGCCAAAACAGTAGTAGGGTCAGATTTAGTTAAAACCATGGTTTATGGTTCAGATCCAAATTGGGGGCGCCTAATGATGGCGATTGGAAGAAGCGGAATTACCTTAGATCCACATGCCATTGATATTGAAATTGGCCCCTATTCACTACTTAAAAATAGTGAACCCACTCATTACAGCGAAGAACAATTAAGTCAGTATTTAAATAATGAAAAAGTCGAAATTATCATCAATTTAAATATAGGAAATGGCTCTGGCAAAGCATGGGGCTGTGATCTTACCTATGATTATGTCCGCATCAATGCTAGTTACCGCACGTAATTGGAGGGAAAGCAAAATGGAAAAGATTATTGTCATCAAATGCGGTGGCAGCATGATTGATGACTTGTCTGAAAAATTCTTCATGGATATAAAAGAAATGCAAGACCAAGGATTTAAGCCGATCATTGTCCATGGAGGCGGCCCCGCGATTAATCGTCTCTTAAGTGATTTACAAATAGAGTCAGAATTTATTAATGGGTTAAGAAAGACGACAGAGGAAGTAATGGAAGTTGTCGAAATGGTTTTATCCGGAAGTATTACGAATAAGCTTGTTCGTGCTTTGCATTTAAATGGGATTTCTGCCATTGGGATGACTGGATCTGACAGCGGGCTCATTCAAGCGAAAGCAAAGGACTTTGAGAAACTTGGTCTTGTCGGTGAGATTACAACCATCAATCATGAAATTCTACTAAAATTATTATCAATGAATCTTGTTCCAGTTATTTCTCCCATTGCCATTAGTGAAAATTCGAATGGATATTATAATGTGAATGCAGACTCAGCGGCAGCTGCGATTGCTGTAGCAGTAAATGCCGAAAAGATTTTATTCGTAACAGATGTATCCGGTATTTTAAAGGATAAACAAGTTATTGAGACAGTTTCCCAACATGAGGTGCAATCACTGATTCAAGAGGGCGTAATTACAGGGGGAATGATTCCTAAAGTATCGGCCGCTCTTAAATGCCTTGAAGGTGGAATGGATCAAGTTATGATTGTCAGTGGAAAAACTCCTTTATATAGAGAAGGACAATTTATTGGTACAACGATTCTAAAAGAACAGAAAGTGGTGAGCTTTTAATGACCTATTTATTTGAAAATTACGGACGGTGGGATTTAGAACTAGTATCAGGTAAAGGTACATTAGTTATGGATAGAAACGAAAAAAAATACTTGGATTTTTCATCTGGTATTGGTGTTTGCAATTTAGGTCATTGTCACCCAGAAGTTGTAGCAGCGCTAACAGATCAGGCTAAGACATTGTGGCATACTTCCAATTTATTTAAAAGTTCTATGCAAGAAGAAGTGGCAGAGCAGCTCACAAAATATTCCGAAGGAAATGCCGTTTTCTTTTGCAATAGTGGGGCAGAGGCAAATGAGGCCGCGATCAAATTAGCACGGAAATATACGGGGAAATCTAAGATTATTACATTTTATCAATCCTTTCACGGACGTACGTTTGCTACAATGGCTGCAACTGGTCAAGATAAAGTGAAGCAAGGATTTGGCGCCATGTTAGAAACCTTTGTTCATCTCCCTTTCAACAATATTGAGGCGTTGGAAAAAGAGATCGATCAAGAAACAGCGGCTGTTATGCTTGAAGTTATTCAGGGGGAAGGTGGCGTTCATCCAGCCACAAAGGAATTTTTACAAGCGACAGAAAGATTATGTAAAGAATATGGCGCGTTATTGATTATAGATGAGGTGCAGACAGGAATCGGAAGAACAGGAAAACCTTTTGCTTATCAACATTATTCTATCTCTCCGGATATTATGACTTTAGCCAAAGGCCTGGGAAATGGAATTCCAGTTGGCGCTATGATTGGCAAAGAGAAATTAAAAGGAGCTTTTACACCAGGGAGTCATGGTTCTACTTTTGGCGGTAATCCACTCGCGATGTCTGCGGCTAAGGCGACACTTAAACTTATTTTTCAAGAAAATCTCCTTATAGAAGTTACTGAGAAAGGCGAATATTTAGTAGGGAAATTAGAAGAGATATTCTCAAAATGCCCTACATTTAAAAGTATTCGACATAAAGGACTGATGGTTGGAATTGAATTTTCAGAGGAAGTAGTGCCTTTAATGGCTGAACTGAGAAAGAATGGATTAATTGTATTAAATGCTGGACCCCATGTTTTGCGTCTGCTTCCACCATTAACTGTCACGAAAGAAGAAATCGATCAAGCGATTGAGGTAATGAATTCAACTTTATCTCAAACTGTATAGTTGGTTATTTTTTTGAAATAAAATGTATAAAAATTCATATGTAACTATAAAGATACAAAAGGAGTCGGTATGAATGAAAGGGATCATTCAATTAGCCAATAATAAACAATATACCGGCCAATGGCACGGGGATGTGACCCATTGCAAAGGGCAAGTGATTTTTTATACAGGGATGGGAAATTTCTTAGAATTTATGACAGATCCGGAGACAAAGGGGAAAATTGTGGTCGCAACTTACCCAGGGATTCTTGATTCCCATTTTGACCCTTCTAAGTTTGAGAGTGATGACTTACAACTTACGGCTTTAATCATTCAACAAGAATTGTTTGTTCAATCCGAGAGAGAGAAGAACTGGCTTGCGTTTTTTAAAGAAAAAGGGATTCCGATTATGAGTGGAATGGATACTCGCACAATCATCAAGCAGTTATTAAAGGATGGAGAAATATCTGCGAAAATGACAGCTGACCATCATAAGTTGGAGCCTAAATTCGACGATCAGAAGTCGACAAGTCACGAAAAGACGAAAGTGTTAAATCCAACTGGAAAGACAAATCTGGTTGTACTTAATTTCGGAATTAAAAAGTCCTTACTTGCTTGGTTAAAAGGTTTCCATTGTAAACTCACGATTCTTTCTGCTGAGACATCCGCTTCCACCATTGCTGAACTCAAACCTGATGGTGTGATCTTTTCTGGAGGGAGCGGCCATCCCGCTGATTATCAACAATATTTCGAAGACTATGCTAAAGTAGCAAAATCATATCCTACGATTGCTTTTGGTTTAGGACATCAAATTCTCGCCCTTGCCTTTGGAGCGAATGTTGAAAAAATGAAATGGGGACACAGAGGTTTTAAGCAAGCAACCTATCACACCTCCACCCAGCAGGTGTATTTAACAAATCAGAATCATGGTTATCATATTTCTTTACAAAACCTTGAAGAGACGGGATTTAAACCATCTTTTCTTTCTGTTCAAGACGATGATATTGAAGGGCTAATTCACAAGGATTTTCCGATAGCAACTTACCAATTTCATCCTGATGGAACTAATTTTAAACTCGAATCACTTATAAAAGATGCTTATTTTCAACAATTGGAGCAAAGTAAAGGGGAAAAGTTGTATGCCGAAGCGAAATGACATCAAGAAAGTGCTCGTGATTGGTTCGGGGCCAATTATGATTGGTCAGGCTGCAGAATTTGATTATGCTGGTACACAAGCTTGCTTAGCTTTGAAAGAAGAAGGCATCGAAGTCGTATTGGTTAATAACAATCCAGCTACAATCATGACAGATGAACAAATAGCAGATATCGTTTATTTTGAGCCAATGACAGTGGAAAGTATTGAAAAAATTATTGAAAAAGAAAAACCAGATGCTATCCTCGGTACCTTAGGAGGTCAAACAGGACTCAATTTAACGGTTAAATTATATGAGGAAGGCATTCTCGAACAAAATAACGTAGAAGTGCTAGGGACTTCCCCTGAATCGATTCGCCAGGGGGAGGATCGAGAGGCATTCCGTGCTTTAATGCATGAATTAAAGGAGCCTGTTCCAGAAAGTGAAATTATTCATACCGTCGAAGAAGCGGTAAATTTCGCTACTGGCATAGGCTATCCTGTTATTATTCGACCAGCCTACACACTTGGAGGTGGCGGAGGTGGAATTGTTTCTTCGGAGGCAGAGCTAATCTCCGTCGTTAAAAAGGGATTAGAAGCAAGTCCGATTACTCAATGTTTAATCGAAAAAAGTATTGCTGGTTTTAAAGAATTAGAATTTGAAATGATCCGCGATCATAATGATACTTGTATTACGATTTGTAGTATGGAAAATTTTGACCCTGTTGGTGTACACACAGGCGATTCCATTGTCATCGCTCCCCAGCAAACATTAAGTAGTGATGAATATGCGGCATTATATACATCGGCTGTTAAAATTATTCGCGCATTAAAAATTATCGGCGGATGTAATATCCAGTTTGCACAAGATCCGCATTCTAGCCAATATTACCTTATTGAAGTCAATCCAAGATTAAGTCGTTCTTCTGCCTTGGCATCCAAGGCTACCGGTTACCCGATAGCAAAAATGGCGGCTAAGCTTTCTTTAGGCTATCATTTACATGAACTAATCAATCCAGTGACAGGTGTTACTTTTGCTAGTATGGAACCAGTTGTAGATTACACAGTAGTGAAAATGCCTAGATGGCCATTTGATAAGTTTACGGATGCTGACCGTAAATTGGGGACCCAAATGAAAGCAACAGGAGAAATTATGGCGATTGATCGTCAGTTACCAGGTGCTTTGCAGAAAGCGATTCGTTCATTAGAAATGCCGACATTGGGTCTCGAATTTAAAGGTCTTTCAGACTATCAAGATGAAGAGTTGTGGCAATCTGTCTTGCTTCCTGACGATATCCGTTTTTTCTCAATTTTGGAACTTATGAGAAGGGGGATTACGGTTAAAGAAATATATGATGCCACATCTATTCAACCTTTTTTCTTAGAAAACCTTGATCTCTTAGTCAAAATGGAGAAAAAAATAAAAGAGACAAATTTATCACAAATTGAAAAAGACTTTTTCAAAAAAGTGAAGGGACTTGGTTTTTCTGATGACTGGTTAGCCCATATTTGGCAAACGAGTTTAAAACAGGTCAGGTTAAAGCAAAAAGAATTAGGATTACAACCTGTTTATAATATGGTTGATTCATGTGCAGGTGTATATCCGGCTGCGGCCCCTTATTTTTACTCAACATGGAAAGGAAAAGGGGATACATTCGAGAAGAAGGATAAACCAAAAGTGGCAATCATTGGTTCAGGACCTGTAAGAATAGGGCAAGGAATTGAATTTGATTATTGCACTGTGCATGGCGTCTTAGCCTTAAAAAAAGCTGGTTATGAGGCCATTTTGATTAATAATAATCCAGGTACTGTCAGTACTGATTTTCAAATAGCTGATCGTTTATATTTTGAGCCTCTTTCCGCAGAAGATGTACTCAATGTGCTTGAATACGAGCAACCTGATGGCGTGATTATCCAATTAGGAGGGCAAACTTCTATTAATTTAGCGAAAGCCTTAGAAGAAAATGATATTCCACTGCTTTCTATTTCACAAGAGCAGATTGATATTTTTGAAGATCGTGATCGCTTTTATACATTATTACAAAGTTTGCAAATCCCTCATATTCCAGGTGTTTCCGCAGCAAATGAAGAGGAATTATTGGCAAAGGTAAAAGAGGTAGGCTACCCGCTTCTATTACGTCCTTCTTACGTCATTGGTGGTCAAGGGATGCTCATTATAGAGCAGGAAAAAGAACTGCAGAAGCATCTGCATAAAATCGCCTATCCTGTGTTATTGGATGCTTACTATAAAGGGAAAGAGATGGAAATAGATGTCATATCAAATGGTCATGAAATTTATGTTCCTGGATTTTTTGAACATGTAGAAAAAGCGGGTGTCCATTCAGGTGACAGTATGGCGGTAACACCTCCAATCGCCATTTCTGAAGAAGATCAGCAAAAAGCTTTTCATTTTGCAGAAAAGATAGCGAGGGAACTCGGCTTTAAAGGTATTTTTAATGTACAATTTGTCTTATATAAGGGTGAAGTGTACGTATTAGAGGTAAATCCTAGAGCTTCCCGGACTGTTCCAATTATTAGTAAAATGACTGGCGTAAATTTGATCGAAGAATGTATCGATATTCTGCTTGGGAAAGATGTTATAAGGGATAGGCAGATTAAGCAAGATTATTATGCGATTAAAAGTCCCGTTTTTTCTACGGGAAAACTTGATGGTGTCGATCCTATTTTAACTCCGGAAATGAAATCGACAGGCGAAGTTATTGCCTTTGGGCACACTTTTGATGAAGCTCTAACGAAGGCCATAAATTGGGATGGTCGTTCTATTCGGAAAGATTCAGCTATCTATGTGGATGTCGATGAAGCAGATTCTGCTAAGATTCAAGAGGTTTTAAATCGATATGATGTCGCAATAACGGATGCTCCTTTTAACGAATGGTTAAAAAATAGTAGAGGTTCTATTCTTGTTAGTTTCTCGGAAACAGAACAGGCTGCGAACAAAAGAATGGCTGCATCCGCAGCACAACACAAAGTCATCACAGAAATGGAAACTTTGTTAGCTTTTCTAAAAGTAATCAAGCAAGAAGCAGTTCCTCCCACATCTTTACATGAATGGCATCAAATAAAACAGAAAAAAGAGAAGGTGATGTAATGGAAACGATCGTCAATCAGTTAAAGGGAAGGGACTTCTTAACATTAGCTGACTTCACTTCGGAGGAAATCACACAACTAATTGAAAATGCGATTGAGTTAAAGAAATTACAAAAGCAAGGGATTCCTCACCATTACTTAAAAGGAAAAACTTTGGGGATGATTTTTGAAAAATCATCAACTAGAACTCGTGTTTCCTTTGAAGTGGGAATGAATCAACTAGGGGGCCACGCGTTATTTTTAAGTAGCAATGATATCCAACTAGGAAGAGGAGAAACGATCCCTGACACAGCTAAGGTCTTATCCCGTTATGTTGATGGGATTATGATTCGCTCTTATGAGCATGCTGGTGTAGAAGAATTAGCTGCTCACTCTGACGTTCCTGTAATCAATGCCCTAACAAATGATTTCCACCCGTGTCAAGCATTAGCTGACTTAATGACATTATTTGAGGTGAAAGGGGAGTTAAAAGGCAAAAAACTAGCTTATATTGGTGATGGTAACAATATGGCACATTCGTTAATGATTGCCTGTGCAAAGCTAGGGGTTGATTGTTCGATCGCCTCTCCAAATGGATACGAGCCAAAACAAGATATTATTGACTTAACCTTAAAGATTGCAAATGAGACAGGATCTAGTATTCTTATAACAAATAACCCGAAAGAGGCTGTTCAAGATGCTGATGCCGTGTATACAGATGTTTGGACGAGTATGGGCTGGGAAGAGGAAGAGGCAGTTCGTTTAGAAACCTTTCAGCCTTATCAAGTAAATAGCCAGCTAATGGCTTATGCAGATAAAGAAGCTATTTTCCTTCATTGTTTGCCCGCTAAAAGAGGGCAAGAGGTAACTGCGGAAGTGATTGATGGTCCACAGTCGTTCGTCTTCGATGAAGCCGAGAATCGTTTACATGCTCAGAAGGCTTTAATGGTTGCATTAATGGGTTAGTAAACTATCAGCAAAAGACAAATCCATTAAATTTTAAAATTCCAGAAAGTTGATGTATAAACATTTTGGATAGGAAAAAAGGGGCATTCAATAGTCAAAACAAATGACTGATTGGATGCCCTTTTTTCTATGATGGGGAGGGAGAATTTACTGTTTCCAGAGAACCTAAACCATTCACCCATTATAGGCTATTTCCATACAATAAACTAACAATAAAAATAGGTAGTGTCAAAAATTCTATGAAAACAAAAGCCTAAAAGTAGCTCTAAGGTCTAAATGTGG
>NZ_VTQV01000041.1 GCF_008764245.1 Bacillus subtilis | reverse complement strand
TACACTTTTTAAGTGTAAGCCCCAACGCCTTAATTTTATTTACTGGAGTTTTGTCCCAGCCTCTTTTGTCTACACTCTGAATTTCTATTACAATACAAATATAAGGAAATTTGTAAAAATTTTTAGGTAGTCGACGATTTTCGACGGCCTTTTTAAAAAAGGTGTTATAGAATTGTTTTAGAGGTATAAATACTACAAAAAAAGAAATTGAAGATCGAATGAACATTCGCTACATGTTGTATTCTACCTTCATCGATTAGTCCATATTGGTATCTAAGATATTGAAGCCTTAACCGAGCATAAGAGGTAGTTTCACTCATTATAGAAGTTTAAGGGCATAAACGAAGCACAGAAGAAAATTTTTAGTGGAACAGGAGTATCGACTTTGATTTTTGAGTTACTAAACAATCCCTTAGGAGAGTATAAACCTCGATGAACACTTGGCCATTTTTTAATCAAATAATTTGGAAAAAGATGAGACCGTTTAAGAAACAGAAGAGTGAATCGGAGATACTGGCAAAAGAAGAAAAGAATGAAAATCAAAATCATGACGAAATTATTGGACGTTTAGCTGCATTTTTTGCCCATGAAATTCGCAATCCTTTAACTTCTATCATCGGGTTTACTCAATTCCTTGAGCAAGATCAAGCGGTAAAGTCGAATCAGAAGATAAGTCAATACCTTTCCATTATTAAGGACGAAGCTTTGCGAATGGAGTCTTTAATTCAAGAGCTTCTTATTTTAGCAACAACAGATTTTCATAAGGATCATTTATCGATTATTAACGTGAAATGTATGGTGGAGAAAACAATCGCCATCTTTAAAATGCAGCCTGAATATGAGAATGTCCAATTCTCTACAGACTTGCCCGATGAAATTTATATTACTGGTAATGAATCACGGCTTAAGCAATTACTCGTCAACTTGATGAATAATGCGATTGAAGCATCGGAAGGGGAATGTCTGATCCATACTCGCTTAAAAAAAGAAGACACAGATGTATGGATTTTCATAACAGATAATGGCAAAGGGATTCCCGAAGATTTAATTGAACACTTATTTTCGCCATTTTTCACAACCAAAGAGGAGGGAACCGGTGTGGGTTTACCGATCTGTAAAGCGATTGTTGAAACTCTAAATGGAGAAATGTCTATTCAAAATCAACAACCTCAAGGTACTCAGGTTCGTATCCGACTTCCATTAATAAAGAATACACCTTGAAAAACATAAATCATTAATATGTAAAAGGAGTTCAGTATGGATATAATCATTACGCTCGTCCTCTCCTTTTTTGAATGGCTATGTTTATTTCTATTTCCCATTATGATATTGGGATATTCCTTTAAAGGAAGTTATAAAGCGATGGCTTTAATTGCTGGAATGATGAGTATTTTTTCATTACTTCTACATCATAGTCCACTTCTTATTCCCTATATCATCATTCTACAAATTCTCTCAGCCCTTCTTTTAGTTAGATGTTTTTTTGCTAATAAAATGTTAGAAGCTTTTGTCATTACAAGTATTGGCTATGGTTTTTACATTTTCATTCAAATGATTATTATAGAGTTTTTAGTGAGGGCTTTTAGCTGGAAATATTTCAATTTCCTTTCTGATAACTTTAATAAAACATCAACCCAATTAATGACCATAATATTTCTCATCTTTACTTGTTTGCTTGTTAAGCAATCAACTTATCAATTAAATGAAGTTCGCTCTATGATAAAAGGGCCGAGGATGAATAAAAAACATCGAATATTAATCTCCCTTATTTCTGTCTCGACAGTAGCTTTTATTTGCTCAACAGCCTATATACTATTAAGTGAAGACACTGCTTATAAAGAGCTGTCGATTTTATTAGTAATGGGTATCGGATTTATTACTTTAACATTCTACCTCTTTTTGCATATTCAATTTCAGAAACAACAAATACTTGAAGCGAAGACACTTTTCCTTGATCAGGAAAAGCAAATAATTGATCAAATTGGATATTTAAGAGAAGAGGAGAATCGGCATTTTCAGGCTGTTGCAAAGCTTATAGAAAGAGAAGCATACGAACTGATACCTGATTACATAAAAACAAATCAACTTGATGCCTCTTTGTCAAAAATACCTATTATGTCAAGTTTGACCTCCCAGCTAGATGAATTACTTCATGTATTCTTAACGAATAAAAGCAAGTTAGGTCAATTTTTTGGTGTATCGATTAAAGTCTCTATATCAGGGGAGGGGCACCAAGAGACATCGATTTCGCTTCAACAAATTGTATGTATTAGTAAGTTGATGGACGACTGTATTTTTATGCTTTTTCAGGCACCGGATGTTCAAGAAAAAACGATATACTTTCATATTGATGTGACTGAAGAATCAATAGAGTATACCATTTCTAGTCCTTTCTATATTAAAGAGAAGGTTCATGAAAATCTTAAATCCTATGATGCTCTTTTGCATTTAAAACATCTTGGCGCTTCTATCCAATCAGATTTTCAGCCAATTCATCTTTCTATTCGCTCTCCGATCTTATAAAGGAAGTGATTTAGTTGTTTGAAAAATGGGCTATTGGCTTGGCAAACCAAATAAAAAAAGCTAACCCTGAGGAAACCGCTCCACATGATGTGCTTGTTTTTGGTTTCACCCTTATCTTCAATTTATTATTTACCATTCTATTAATAGCAATGGCAGGTTGGGTTTTAAATGCTTTCTTTTTAATTTTACAAGTTGGTTTGTCGTTTATGATTTTACGTATCTTAACTGGTGGAGCCCATTTAAACCAATCTATAGCTTGCTCATTGGCAAGTTTACTATTATTAATTGCTATTATTTTACTTCCAATAAACAATGTTTATTTAACTTTCTATTGGCTACTTAGTTTACTTCTTATTCTAAAGTATGCTCCTTATTATGAGGAGCACCAACTAAAGCACTCCGTACAATGGGAAGCGAAAAAGAAGGGATTAGCCATAGTATGGATAGTTGTCTCTCTTGTAATTTATCTAACTTTAGGACAAACTGGTTTTATTTTTGGTGGGTTATTACAGGCCATATTACTAACCCCGATAGGGATTAAATCCATTCATGCATTGGATCAGTTCATCAATCGCTGCTTTAAAGGAGGTGATGAAAGTGAAAAGGCTAGCTAAACATGTTTCTAAAGCTACTCATGCTGTTGCTTCAACATTTGTCTCCGCATCTAGTCCATTGCTACACGCACCTAAGATTCCAGAAAGCTTAAAGAAAACTAAATAATTGGTAGAAGAAAAGCTCGTTCCAAAGTGTAATAGCTTATGGACGAGCTTTTTGTTATTAATATTCTTTGGGATTCACGTTGTAGCAGAGTTTTGTTTGGGGAATACTAAAAAAAGAGGATAAGAGCAGCAGCAAGTGGAGTAGCAATAATCCCAATTTTGAGAAGTTTTTGTGGGGCACGTTTTGTGAGTTTAGCCCCGAGATAAGATCCAGTCATAGTTCCTGCAAGAACGGTAAGTAAGAGTGGGACATCTAGACTATCTGCCCAATAATACCCAGCTCCTCCTGCCGCAGCGATTGGTAAAATAATCAGCATGGAAGTACCAGCAGCTAAACGCATTGGTAATCCAAGTAACAACATTAGCCCTAATTGAATAAATGGAGTCGCACCAATACCAAATGTCCCTGATAAAAAGCCGGTTATTAATCCGAGACTAACGACTGCTAAGGGATAACGAATGGTCTTTTTCTTCAATGGAACAGAATCACCTGTTGCTAAAACTAAACGCAAAAACAGAGCAATACTAGATAGAGCTAACATGCTAGCTGTTAACCAAGTGATTACAGACTCTGGAATGCTAAGTGCAATACCCGCTCCGAACCATGCTGCCACAGCCCCGACTATACCAATTAACAGGCCACTAATAATATCAGTATTTCTTTCCCGAATATGGCTGATTGTGCCAGACAATGAAGTAAACATCATAGCTGCGAGCGCTGTTCCCATAGCTAGATGAATAGGGTATCCAAATCCCACTGTTAAGATGGCTATCATAAATCCAGAGCCACCTGCCCCAATAAAACCGAGTAATAAACCAATGAAAAGCATTACGAATATCAATTCAACCATTTGCAAAAAGTCCAACCCCTATAAAAACGATCTATATTTATAATAGTTTTTCTTCCCATGGAGAGCAATGGTAGTTTAATAAGATTAGTAAGCTCAGACACTATGAACTGTTAGCAAGGGGAGGCTTTACTACTCTTCACCATTTCAATATAAAAAATTTGTAGCACACACCATCATGGGTGGCGCTACAATTACCGCCATAGTTATGAAATTTGACAATTAGGTAGTATCTCCTCTAATAAGCTCAACATCAATCACAATGTTATTCTTATCATCTATTTTTTCATTTTCAATTTGATCGATTAAAGAAGAACAGAGGGCTTTACCGATCCGATCTAAAGGCTGTTTGACGGTGGTAAGTCGTGGTTGTTGAAGCATTCTTGTAAAATTATGATAATCATAGCCAATTATCTTTAATTGCTCAGGGATTTGAATCCCATGTTGTATGGCATAAACATAAAGAGTGTAGGCCATAATATCATTGCTACAAAAAACACCATCGAACTTAGTAAGTTGATTCGCTAATTCTCTTTCAATAAATTCCCAGTTGCTTTGAAAATCGGCTTTTACATGTGCTCCCTCAAGGATCGTAAATTGGACGTCCTTTTTCATACAGGTCAATTGAAATGCGTCTGTACGGCGATTAGCTAATAAATCATACTGTAAGGGACCTGAAATATGAAGGATTTTATTGCAGTTTTTTTCTAGTAAATGTGTTGTAGCTAACTCTCCACCCTTATAATTATCGCTGGCAACATAGGGAATAGAAGGAGAAATAATCCGATCGAAAGAAACTATAGGTAAAGATAGTTTTAAATATTCCTCCACTTCTAAGGAATGGCTACACATAATAATTCCATCTACTCGATTTTGCCGTAACATGCTGATATAATTGCTTTCTTTTTCAGATTCTTGTAAGGAATTACAAACTAGAAGCTTATAATTCTTTTCATTAGCAAATGCTTCTACCCAATGAATCAATTCAGAGAAAAGTGGGTGGCTTAGATCAGGGACAATCATTCCAATAAGGTTAGATTGGTTTTTCAGGAGTGCGCGAGCAATTTGATTTGGTTGGTAGTCTAATTCCTTTATCGCCATTTCTACCTTTTGGCGTGTTTCATTCCCAATATATCCGCGATTATTTAATACTCTTGAAACGGTCGTAACAGAAACCCCTGCCAATTTTGCTACATCTTTTATACTGGCCAATTCATATCACCCCCATAACAAATTTATCTTTCTAAAGTAATTTAACTACTTATCAAAGCCCACAATGGCGACGAAATAGGAGGATCTTTTATCTTTAGCCGCTTATCCATCAAAACAAGGCGTTTCCGTCTATTAGTAAAACGTTTTAATTTATGTAAATAAGGTATAGAACAAGTAAGCTTTACTTCTTTTTAATTTTATCTTACACTCATTATATAATATGTCAAACGTTTCCATAAAATATAATATTTCAAACACTAACAATACAGTTTATTTCATGATATTTAAGAAATATGCTGTGAAAAAGTCTGTTTTTTCATAAAAAAAAGATGTGAAAACGTTTGACACATAAAATGGGTGATAGTATAATCACTGGCAGAAAGGTAATAGTGAGAAAGGACTTTTTTTCTTTCTTGCATATTTAAAGAATTTGCAATGAATGCTGTCTAGAATGAATGGACATAATTCATGCGTTACATACTATCAAAAGAGGAGTGAGCAGAATGAAAGGAAAAAAAGTTTTATCAAAAGTTGTCGCAACATTGGCTGTTTCCGGACTATTATTGGCTGGATGTTCATCAGGTGATGAAGGAGGAGCGAAAAAAGAATCTTCCAAAGATAAAGTGACGATTGATATTTTTCAAGGAAAAGTAGAGTTTAATAAACAATTTAAAGATTTAGCAAAAAAGTATGAAGAAGAAAATCCAGATGTGAAAATTAATATTACGAGTGTTGGTGGTGGAACAGACTACATTAGCTCATTAAAATCTCAATTTTCATCTGGTGATGAACCAGACATTTTCAGTATTGCTGGTCCATCTGAAGCGGCACAATTTGAAGGAAATTTAAGCGATTTATCTGATACAAAAGCAGCAAAGGCAGCCCTAGAAGGTACATTGGATGCTGTGACAAAAGATGGGAAAGTACAAGGGTTACCATTTAACCAAGAAGGTTATGGTTTTATCTATAATAAAACCGTTTTTGAAAAGGCGGGCGTAAATGCCGATGAGATTTTGACATATGACGATTTAGAGAAAGCGGTAAAAACGATCGACAGTAAGAAGGACGAGCTTGAAATTGAAGCAGTCTTTGCTTTACCAGCAAAAGAAAAATGGGTGCTCGGCAACCATCTTGCGAACGTTTATTTTGCCCCAGAATTTGATCATCAAGTTCTAAATGCTTATGAGTCAGACACTGTGAAGTTTGACCGTGGCTCTGAAATGCAAAGAATGTTGGACTTGGAAAATAAATACTCTGTTCAACCATCTCTAAGCCTTGATTATTCTCAACAGGTAGAAGAGTATTTCTCACTAGAACAAGTAGCGATGATTCAACAAGGGAACTGGATTTATCCATCTGTATCCGAAATGGATTCAGATTTTGCTGAAAATAATATCGGAATTCTACCAATTCCTGTAGAAGGATATGAAGGTAGTCTTCCAGTAGGAATTCCAAATTATTGGGCTGTTAATAGCAATAGTGATGATGAGACTGTAGAAGCTTCTAAAGATTTTCTAGATTGGCTGTATACTTCTGACGAAGGGAAAGAGTCTGTACTTAATGACTTTAAATTCATCCCTGCTTATGAAGGTTTTGACACAGACAAAATTTCTGATCCACTATCTAAAGAAATCTACCAATATGCTTCTGATGGCAAAACAATCGGTTGGGTATTCCTAGGTTATCCTGATGGCTGGGGAGATGAACTTGGCGCTGACATGCAAAAATATCTAGACGGAAAACTGTCTTGGGAAGACGTAGAAGCTGATTCCACGAAAAAATGGGAATCAAAGCGTAAATAATTCGTAACCAAGGAAGAACAGCTGACAAACGAAAAAAATATGTCAGCTGTTCTTCCGGTTTTGATTCGGAGGGGTGAGCATGCGAAATAAAGATGTATCATTTTGGCTTTTTTTAGGACCAGCTTTACTGGCATTAGGTCTTGTGGTTTTTGTCCCTCTCATTATGGGAGTGTTTTACTCCTTTACGGATTGGGATGGATTATCTTTTAGTCAATTTATTGGTCTTGAGAATTATGTTACTGCATTTAAAGATAACAGTTTTTTACCGGCTCTTTGGTTTACGATCAAATTCGCGGTTGTGACAGTGATATTACTGAATGTACTTGGCCTTGGGTTAGCTCTTTTAGTAACAAGGCAGTTGAAATCTAGTAATTTCTTAAGAACAGTTTTTTTCATGCCTAACTTAATTGGAGGGCTTATTCTCGGATTTATTTGGCAGTTTATTTTCATAAGTGTGTTTAGTAATATTGGGAAATCATTAGGGATTGAAGCACTTACTGGTTGGTTGTCTACGACAAACACTGGTTTTTGGGGCCTTGTCATCTTAACTTGCTGGCAAATGGCAGGTTACATTATGATTATTTATATCGCCTATTTAGAAAGTATTCCGCAAGATCTAATTGAAGCAGCACAAATTGATGGCGCTAATAGCTTTCAGCGGTTTAAGAATATTACATTTCCACTTGTTGCCCCTGCCTTTACAGTGAGTTTGTTTTTAACTTTATCGAACTCTTTTAAAATTTATGACCAAAACTTGTCTCTAACGAATGGGGGACCATATGATTCGACCCAAATGGTCGCGATGGATATTGTAAAAACTGCCTTTTCACAAAATGAGATGGCACTTGGACAAGCAAAAGCTGTTATTTTCTTTATTATCGTTGCAATCATCGCCCTTACTCAGGTTTATTACAATAAGAAACGGGAGGTAGACCTATAGTGAAGAGCAAGAAGCGAAATTTATATTTAATAGAAGCTTTTGGAATTTTGCTTGGATTAATCTGGCTCTCCCCGTTTTATTTGATTCTTGTGAATGCCTTTAAAACAAAAAAGGAAATTTTTACGAATGTTTTAGGATTGCCTACTGAAATGGCAACTGAAAACTTTTCCAGGGCTTTTGAAGACTTGGATTTTATTAAATCATTGGGGAATTCCTTATTAATTACGGTTTGTAGTATTATCATTATTGTTGTTTTCTCATCGATGGCTGGATATGCATTAGCACGAAACAAAAGTAAATTAAGTGGACTGCTCTTACTGATTTTTGTTGCAGCTATGCTTATTCCTTTCCAATCGGTAATGATTCCACTCGTTTCCTTATTTGGAAGTGTGAACATGTTAAATAAAGCTGGGCTAATCTTTATGTATTTAGGATTCGGTTGTAGTCTATCGATTTTCTTATATCATGGTGCCATGACCGGAGTTTCTAAATCGCTTGATGAAGCAGCTGTTATTGATGGGGCTAATCGTTTCCAAATTTTCTGGCATATTATCTTCCCTTTGTTAAAACCAATTTCTGTGACAGTAGGGATTCTCAATGTCATTTGGATATGGAATGACTATTTACTTCCATCCTTGATTTTGGGAGAATCAAGAGCAACGATTCCAATTAAAATGTTCTTCTTCTTTGGACAATATACGAAGCAATGGCATTTAGCACTAGCCGGATTAACCCTTGCAATCATTCCTGTTATTATTGGTTATTTCTTTGCCCAAAAGCAAATCATTAAAGGTGTGGCAGAGGGAGCTGTTAAGTAAGCAGAATGCCTGATTTTTAAAGGGAAATTCCGAACTGGAATTTAAGTACAAGCTGAATAAGTATTTAAATTTATGTGCTTCATTATTAAATTGAGTCGATGTAGACGTGAATTTTCTACAAAGGCTCAATTTTCATATGGATGATCGTGTGTGGAGTAAAGGGAGTAGTGAGATAGGGGTTATTTAAATGGGAAAACATCAAAAGGAACTTGCCAAGGCACAGTCTGCTATCAATGAAGTAAAACAGACAGTAAGCCAAGATGATTGGCGTTTGTGTTACCATGTTACAACAGAAGCCAATTGGATGAATGATCCGAATGGTTTTTGTATGTGGAATGGGGAATATCATTTATTTTATCAGCACCATCCATACACTCCTGAATGGGGACCCATGCATTGGGCTCATGTAAAAAGTAAAGATCTCGTTCACTGGGAAAGAATGCCGATTGCTTTGGCTCCTAGTGAATGGTATGACAAAGATGGTTGTTTTTCAGGAAGTGCTATAGAAAAAGATGAAAAATTATATTTGTTTTATACAGGGAACCAGTGGACAGGTCCTAATCAAGATACGGATCTTAAGCAAGTTCAATGTATTGCGATAAGTGAAGATGGGATCCATTTTGAAAAAATTAAGGAAAATCCAGTTATTTTAGAAGTACCTGAAGGAGATATTCATCCTTTCCATTTTCGTGACCCAAAGGTATGGAAAAAAGGTGATGTGTACTATTGTGTTCTCGGTTCACAAACGAAGAATCGGATTGGCCAAGCATTACTGTATCGGTCGAGCGATTTGTTTGACTGGGAATTTGTGAATGTTCTCGCGAAAGGACAAGGAAATCAGGGATATATGTGGGAATGCCCAGATTTGTTCCAGCTGGATGATAAAGCCCTTTTGGTTATGTCTCCACAAGGTGTTCACCCTGAGGGAGATAACTATCATAATTTGCATCAATCCGTAGCTGTCATAGGGCATTTAAATGAAGAAAGTGGAAAATTCACTTCTGAGCAATGGCAGACTTTAGACCACGGATTTGATTACTATGCTCCGCAAACTTTGATAGACGACCAAGGTAGACGGATAGTCATTGCTTGGATGGCTATGTGGGAGAGCGAAATGCCCGAACAAAAGCGAAAGTGGGCAGGAGCAATGACCATTCCTCGTATTTTATCCATGGAAAAAGAAAAGCTGAAAATTGAGCCCATTCCCGAATTAGCTTCTCTCCGTTATGATCCTATCATGTACCAAGAAATTACTGTTGATCAAGACAGGCAATTGGATGGAATTAATGGAGATTGTTTAGAAATGAAAATCACTATTGCTGCGAAAGAGGCAAATAAATTTGGCTTAAATTTACGTATGAATGAATCAGGGACTGAATATACAACCTTAGCTTATGATGTGGCTGAAGAAAAAATCCTATTGGATCGTTCCCACTCAGGAAAGGGACCAGGTGGGATTCGGAAGGCGCCACTTGCCTTGCAGAATGGACAGCTTCAACTTCATTTATTTATAGACCGATCTTCTGTGGAAATTTTTATGCAAAATGGAGAAATGGTTATGAGTGCACGTATCTATCCTGGGCAAGGTTCTACAGGAATCGAATTTTTCTCGGACACAGCAATTGAAATTGTGCAACTTGAAAAATGGTCATTGAAACAAAGTGTGTAGTAAGTAAAAGAAGAATTAGCGGTATGATTCCCTAGTTTAACAACAATGAATAGACATCATAAGAAATATAGCTGAAAGAGAGAGGGATAATAAATGAAAAAGAATTGGTGGAAAGAAGCAGTAGCATATCAAGTGTATCCGCGTAGTTTTATGGACTCTAATGGTGATGGAATAGGCGACCTACAAGGAATGATTTCGAAATTAGATTATATTCAAGATTTAGGTATTGATGTGATTTGGATTTGCCCAATGTATAAATCGCCAAATGATGATAATGGCTATGATATTAGTGATTATCAAGATATTATGGATGAGTTTGGTACGATGGCTGATTTCGATCAGTTATTAGAAGAAGTACATAAAAGGGGTATGAAGTTAATCATTGATTTAGTGATTAATCATACAAGTGATGAACACCCTTGGTTCATTGAATCTCGTTCTTCAAAAGATAATCCAAAACGAGATTGGTATATTTGGCGCGATGGAAAGGACGGTAAAGAACCGAATAACTGGGAAAGTATTTTCAGTGGATCGGCATGGCAATATGATGAGCAAACGAAACAGTACTATATGCACATCTTTTCAAAAAAGCAGCCAGACTTAAATTGGAGAAATCCGGACGTTCGTCACGCTTTACACGATATGATCAATTGGTGGTTAGACAAAGGCATTGATGGATTTCGTGTAGATGCGATCAGCCATATTAACAAAGAAGAAGGGCTTACGGATATGCCGAATCCAGAGGGATTAAAGTATGTGCCCTCATTTGATAAACATATGAACGTACCTGGAATTCATGAATATCTTCAAGAATTAAAAGAAGAGACATTTTCAAAATACGACATCATGACGGTTGGAGAGGCCAATGGTGTAAAGGTAGAAAATCAAGAAGATTTGTATGAGTGGATCAGTGAAGAAAAAGGAAAGTTTAATATGGTTTTCCAATTTGAACATCTAGATTTATGGAATACAGAAGGGAATACCGATCTTGATATTGTTGGATTGAAAAAAGCTTTAACGAAATGGCAAAAAGCGCTTGAAAATAAAGGTTGGAATGCTTTGTTTATTGAAAATCACGATCAACCGCGCCGAGTTTCCACATGGGGAAATGATCAAGAGTATTGGTATGAAAGTGCGACGGCTTTAGCAACAATGTACTTCCTTATGCAAGGAACGCCCTTTATTTATCAAGGCCAAGAAATTGGAATGACGAATGTGAAGTTTGATTCCATCGAAGATTATAATGATGTAGCGGATAAAAATATGTATCGGATCAAGCGTGAAGAAGGGGTGCCTCATGAGGAAATCATGAAGGGAATTTGGCTTTCTAGTCGTGATAATTCTCGAACACCTATGCAATGGTCAGATGAACCACAAGCAGGTTTTACAACAGGCACTCCATGGTTAGGTGTCAATCCTAATTACAAAACAATCAATGTTGAAAAGCAATTACATGATCAACATTCCATCCTTCATTTTTATAAAAAGATGATCAAGCTTAAAAAGGAACATGAAATCTTTACTTATGGGACTTATGATCTTCTACTACCAGATCATCCGCAAATTTATGCCTATACCCGTACAACGGGGGAGGAAAAAGTCGTGATTCTTGTTAATTTGACAGATCAAACGGCTAATATGAATGAGGATTTACCTTTTGAGGTAACATCTAGCCAATTGTTATTGGCGAATCTTGAAGTAAATGATCATGATGCTGTGAAAAATATAAGTTTAAAACCATTTGAAGCTAGAGTTTATAAAGTGTAAAAGAATGGACAAAGACACGTCGGAGAGGAAGAACGGGAAGCTGCGCCCAAATTCCGCAATATTCGTGCTGAAAACACCATCAGGATTTCTCCCGAAATGACAATTTCCCGGGAAATTCTAGTCCGAAAAAATTCTTTAATCCAAAAATGACCGGCTTTAAAGAGTGAACTTGGAAATAAGAAGGAGCTGTTCAAAAGTCAAAGAACTGGCTTTGAAGGCTCCTTTTTCGTATTTCAATAGATCATTCCAATTTGAATTTCTGATTTCGGGTACGATTCGAACTTAATTGTGACTATCCTGAGCGTTTCCTGCTGATTTCGGTTATGATTCGAACCCAATCGTGACTATCCAGACGGTTTCCGCCTTATTTCGGGCACGATTCAACCATGATTGTTACCACGCTGAGGGTTTCCACCTGATTTTGGGTACGATTCGCCCCCAATCGTGCCTACATTGAGAGTTTCTTGCTGATTTCGGTCACGATTCGAGCTCGATCGTGATCATGATCATGATCGTCCTGAAGGTTTCCACCTATTAAAAAAATATTCATAGAGCTGTCGGATGACCCATTACTTGCTCAAGTTTATAAAAACGCTTACTATAAATGAAGATAAGCTAGCTGCCTTATTTAATAACCGTTTTAAAGGTAGATAAATTCCTTTAAAATAGAAATTCCCACAAATTTGATTATTAAGGAACAGTTGTCAAAAAAGATGAATAACAGGCACAATTCAGGTAAGGGGGAGTGGTTCTATGCAGACTGAATCTTTGCGGAACCTCAGTCAGGTAGTAGGAAGAGTGATGATTTTACAAGCATTATTCATGGTTTTTACAGTACTGGGTTTAGGGATATTTGGCTTTTTTCCGTCTCTTTTGGCTGTAATGGCGGTAGCTAGGCAATATATACGAGAGACAGCGGAACTATCGATAGTAAAAATGTTTGGGCGTTTTTATAAGGAAATGTTTGTAAAAGCAAATGTATTCGGTCTCCCCTTAATGGCGGTTGCTGTGTTATTACTCATCAACATCCAGCATTTTCAGCAAGTAGATGAGGCTTTTAGTCAAGTGCTTATTTATGGATCTTACCTAATTGAAGCCATTTTACTCGTTTTATTTATTCATGGAGTACCGTCTATCGTACATATGGAAATCACATTTAAAAATATAGTTAGAGGTTCCTTTATCATTACATTAATTCGTCCTTTTCATACAGTCGCTGTCGCTTTGATGATTATTGCATTGGGCTGGATCGGCTATAAAATTTCTATTATTCTAGCTGTATTTCTCATTGCACCCGTAGCATATTTATGGATTCAAATTGCATTACATGCTTTTCTTGGATTTGTAACAGAGACGGAGGGATAATAAAAAATGGTATGGAAGCAACTGCCACACTAAAAGCTGTTCCACAGCGAACAATAAAAAGCGCAATTTTCGGTTATTAGCATTTTCATTCTTAAATATTCTACATATTTTGCTCGTCACTTTTTAAAGGATAAATGAAGAAATTGTCGCTAAAAAAGCTTTTAAGTGTGTGCTCAAAAAGGACCAAGTCTGCGGTTTTAACGGAGGATCCTTATCCTGATTAACAAGCCTTTGATCGTTACGACGCCCATTAATTAAACAGCGAGAGCACTTGGATAAGGAAGTGGTTATGCCTTTTCCTTTTTTTGGCTAGAGAAAATGTAAGAGTAATACCTATGCGGAATTTCGGTCGATAGCGGAGTTGTTTCCATTGGTGAGTTATAGTGTGACACAAATTAGACAAAATTAATATTGAATTCGCCTTGCAAAGTTTCGTATAATTAAGGATAGGTTTATAGTTTTGAAAAAATGGTCGAAATGTAACTTTTTGTGAAAATAGACGTCTATTCTTTAGATAACTGTACTTATGACTCATACATGATCAACGAAGAGGTTGAATCTAAATTTTAAAGGGAAAGGAAATATAAAAAATGCAAAGAGCAAAGCAAAAAAAGAAAAGGACAGGTTTAAAGATATTCCTCTCTGTTCTTTTAATATTGGTATTGGGAATCGTAGGGTATGGATATTCGATTTTTCATAATGTAAATAAAGCTGTGAACACTGTTCATAAACCGATTGATCGTACTCCTGAGGTAAAGAGACCATCTGAGTTATCTTTAAAGAAGAAAGAACCTTTTTCGGTCTTAATGCTTGGGGTAGACGAACGACCTGGTGATAAAGGACGATCTGATACTATGGTTGTGGTGACCGTGAATCCACAAACAAATTCGATGGAAATGTTAAGTATTCCCCGTGACACACGAGTTGAGATTGTTGGACACGGAACGGTCGACAAAATTAACCATGCCTATGCTTTTGGAGATGTAGAAATGTCGATGAATACAGTGGAGAAATTTCTAGATATTCCCATTGATTACTATATTAAAATGAATATGGATGGATTTAAAGATATCGTCAATGCGGTTGGTGGAATTACGGTAAATAATGACTTGGACTTTTCACAGGGTGGTCACCATTTTGCAAAAGGTAAGCTTGATTTAGACGGAGATGCAGCATTAAGTTATGCTAGAATGCGTAAGCAAGATGCTCGAGGTGACTTCGGAAGACAAATGCGTCAACGTCAAGTGATTGAGGGAGTTATGAATAAAGGAGCGAATATTTCAGCTCTTTGGAAATATGATGATGTGTTAAGAGCGTTGAGTAATAATGTCGAGACAAATTTGTCGATGGATGACATGGTTGATATTCAGAAAAACTATGCTGGTGCCCGTCACAAAATTGAACAATTAGAAATAAAAGGTAGCGGTTCGACTATTGGTGGGGTTTGGTATTATGTAGTTCCAGATGAAGAACGTACAAACATTCAAGCTCATTTAAAAGAACATCTTGGTTTGAGCTAAAAAAGAATGAGGGAAAGGTTTCTTGGGATAGAGGCCTTTCCCTCTTTTTTGTTTTAACGCTGAAGGGCTTTCGAAAATCGGGAAGACATCTTTAACCAAGTGCCGGGTGAGTCTCGAAATTTGTCGAACGAATGCTGTTGAATTTAATCGTTTTTTATTGTTACAATAATATCAGAACTAATGTTTTCCCGGGAAAAATAAGAAAGGAAGTGTGTGGGTGGAGAAAATTTCCAGTATTGGATTAAGAGGCTTGGAAGGGTATAAAATCCAAGTTGAGGTGCAGGTTTTTAGTGGCTTTCCCTCCATGGTAATAGTGGGATTGCCAGATAAATCGATCAAAGAGTCTAAGGAGCGAATTCTAACAGTTTTGAGGGGAGTGGAAAGCACTATTGATACACGGAAGATAGTGGTTAATTTATCACCTTCAGAACATAAGAAAAATGGCCCGCTACTTGATTTTGCTATCGCTATTGGAATCTTAAAGGAATTACAAATACTAAATATCGAAATAGAAGGAAATATAGCATTTCTAGGAGCCATGTCCCTTGATGGTACTTTACTCAGCACGGATGACCTTTTACCTACAATCCTAGCCGCAAAGTCACTGGGCTTCAAAAAAGTATACCTCCCTTATGACCCGAAAATTCCCCTTGAACTTATAGAAGACGTCGAATTAATCTTTTTTAAAGATCTATATATGGCTATCGATTATTTTCAGGGGAAGAAAATAAAACGAGAATTCCCACAAAAGGACAATCAATTCCCTCTTACAAATCTAATTACACATAAAAATTTTTCTTATATTTTTGGTCATGAAAAAGCGAAAAGAGCATTAGAGATTGCAGCATCTGGCGAACATAATGTTTTATTAACCGGACCACCTGGTTGCGGAAAAAGTCTACTGGCGGAAGCATTTCCTACTATATTACCTCCACTATCTAAGAAATCCTTGTTAGAGGTTATGAGTCTATATCAGTTGGCTGGTGAAAGACGGACTGTTCAATTTACACCACCTTTTCGATCTCCACATCATTCTAGTTCTTCCGTTTCATTGATAGGAGGAGGCTCCATTCCAAAACCTGGCGAAATATCGCTTTCCCATAAAGGGGTTCTGTTTTTGGATGAAATGGCTGAGTTTCCGAAGAAAGCATTAGAGATGCTTAGACAGCCAATGGAAAATGGAAAAGTAACAATAAGTCGAGTTCAATCAAAAGTTAGTTACCCGTCTTCTTTTATCTTAATAGGAGCGACTAATCCTTGTCCATGTGGTTACCATGGCTCTAGGAATCATTATTGTATCTGTTCTCCTCAGCAAATAAAAAACTACCGTAATAAAATATCCGGCCCTGTTAACGACAGAATCGATATTTTTCTTCATTTACATTCATCCAACCAGGCATCCATGACACCACAGAGTGAAGACTCAGAAAGTATTCGGAGTCGCGTTGAAATTGCAAGAGAACGGCAATACGCCCGTTATCAAACGGAACAGACGAACGGAAAAGTGGCAATCGAAAAATTATTAAAAACAAGCCCGTTGACAAAAAGTCAGGAACAGTGGTTATTTTCCTTATCATTAAACCATCATTGGAGTAGCCGGGTTAAACTAAAAATTATCCGCCTTGCAAGGACGATATCCGATTTAGAAAATCAAACTAATATTTCAGATGAGGCTATTAAAGAGGCCATTCAACTGAGAAGTGGTTCACTATTTTAATATGAGAAAAGCGGGGCGTGCTAGGCACCCGGAAATTCCCAAAAGATCTTCTTGACTATTTTGATAGAAACGTTTAAATTATAGACGAAGTTTAAAATAAGGGGATGAGATGGATGTCGGAGAAGTTGAAAGTAGCGATTGTTGGTTGTGGCGGAATTGCGAATGGTAAGCACATGCCAAGTTTATCGAAATTAGAGCAGGTTGAAATGGTTGCTTTTTGCGATATTGTTGTGGAAAAAGCGGAAGAAGCGGCTGCTAAATTTGGTGTTGAAGGTGCAAAAGTTTATGAGGACTACAAAGAATTGTTAGCGGATTCGTCCATCGATATTGTACATGTTTGTACACCTAACAGCTCGCATGCTGAAATTTCGATTGCTGCATTGGAATCTGGCAAACATGTAATGTGTGAAAAACCAATGGCGAAAACATCAGAAGAAGCAAAGCAAATGGTTGAAGCAGCTAAACGTACGGGTAAAAAGTTAACAATTGGCTATAATAATCGCTTCAGACCTGACAGCCTTCATTTACATAATGTTTGTACTCGTGGTGATTTGGGTGAGGTTTATTATGCGAAAGCTCATGCAATTCGTCGCCGTGCTGTACCAACTTGGGGTGTTTTCCTTGATGAAGAAAAACAAGGCGGCGGTCCGCTAATTGATATTGGTACTCATGCATTGGACCTTACATTATGGATGATGGACAATTATAAACCAAAAGCGGTGTTGGGAACAACTTATCATAAACTTGGACATATGGAAAACGCTGCAAATGCCTTCGGTCCTTGGGATCCTGAAGAATTTAAGGTAGAAGATTCTGCTTTTGGTTTTATTACAATGGAAAACGGTGCAACGATTGTTTTGGAGTCAAGCTGGGCGCTTAATACATTAGATGTGGATGAAGCGAAGGTTTCTTTAAGTGGGACACTTGCTGGAGCAGATATGAAGGATGGCCTTCGTATTAATGGGGAAGAATTTAGCAGATTGTATACGAAGAAAGTAGATTTAGGTGCTGGTGGCGTTGCATTTTTTGATGGAAAAGCAGAAAACGATTCCGATATTGAAGCACGCCAATGGATTGAAAGTATTATCAATGATACAGAGCCACTTGTAAAACCAGAACAAGCTTTTGTGGTGACACAAATTCTCGAAGCGATTTACGAGTCAGCGAAAACTGGTAAAGCAGTATATTTTGATTAATAGGTCCTCCTACTATTATTCCGATCTATCTAAGGTAGATCGGAATTTTTTCCGTGAAAAAAGTGTAAACTTTTATCATTGATGAATGATTAAATCTAAGTTGACATATCCTTACCTGAATTTAAATAAACATATAAGGGAACCCTGCATATTCCGTAGGGTCTTTTCCATTTCCCTTGCAACTAAGGAGTTGAGTCAAAAATGAGAAACAGGTATGATTAATAAAGACAGAGAATCGTAATTTTTAGTGATGAAAATTTAGAAGTGTTAGACATGGACTAGGAGGTATGGAAATGGGTTGGAGAGAGAAATTTTCCCAATGGAAGGAAAACTCAACGCTTGACCACAGGCTAAAGGAACAATTGAAACAGATTGAGCAGGATGAGAAGCAAATAGAGGAAAGTTTTTATAAAGAGTTAGAGTTCGGAACAGGTGGGATGCGTGGAGAGCTCGGTCCTGGAACAAATCGGATGAATATATATACTGTACGTAAAGCGGCAGAAGGGCTAGCGAGATACATAGAAGACCAGGGAGAAGAGGCTAAAAGTCGTGGGGTAGTCATATCTTATGATTGTCGCCATATGTCTCCAGAATTTGCCTTAGAAGTAGCGAAGACGGTTGGGAAACATGGAATACAGGCATATGTTTTTGAGAGTTTGCGGCCTACGCCCTTATTGTCGTTTGCCGTTCGTTATTTGCATGCTTTTGCTGGAGTGATGATTACGGCTAGTCATAATCCACCTGAATACAATGGCCTAAAAGTGTATGGAGAAGATGGGGGACAACTCCCGCCAAAGCCTGCTGATGAGCTTATTCACTATGTGCAGCAAGCAGGTGATGAATTAAACATTGATGTGGCAGATGAAAAACAACTAGAAGAACAAGGTTACCTCACTTTTATTGGGGAAAAGGTAGATCGTGCTTATCAAAAGGCTTTAAAATCCATTCACTTAAATGAAGAAGCCATGCAAAAAGCGGGACAAGATTTGAAAATCGTCTTTACGCCACTTCATGGGACAGCAAATTTCCCTGTGCGTGAAGGACTAAAGGAGTTTGGCTTTAAAAATGTAACGGTTGTGAAGGAGCAGGAATTACCGGATGCAAACTTTTCAACAGTTGCTTCTCCGAATCCTGAGGAACATGCCGCCTTTGAACTGGCCATTCAATACGGGGAAAAATTAGAAGCAGATATTTTGCTAGGTACGGATCCTGATGCCGATCGTCTTGGGGTCGCCGTAAAAAATGATCAAGGGGAGTTTGTCGTTTTAACGGGTAATCAAGTTGGAGCTTTGATGGCTGAGTATATTTTGACCCAAAAGCAACAAAATGGTGACTTACCTGAAAATGGTGTGATCATAAAAACGATTGTCACATCGGAAATAGGTCGAGCGATCGCGGAAAGATTCGGTATTTCTTGCCTCGATACTTTAACTGGATTCAAATTCATTGGCGAGAAAATGAAGGAATATGAGGAAACTAGTGAACATCAATTCCTATTTGGATATGAGGAAAGCTATGGGTATTTAATCGGGGATTTCGTTCGTGATAAAGACGCTGTTCAAGCCGCTATTTTTGCTGCGGAAATTGCTGCATACTACAAAATGCAAGGGAAATCTATTTATGATGGCTTACTTGGAATCTTTGAAAAATATGGGTTTTACCAAGAATCCCTGCAATCTTTAACATTGAAAGGGAAAGAAGGAGCAGTGCAAATCGCTGGCATTTTAGAATTTTTCCGTCAGAACCCTCCACAATCGATTGGGGAAGTGCGCGTAGACGTATTGGAAGATTATGCGATCAGTGAAGCAATGAATCTACAAACAGATGAAAAAAGTCAAATCAACTTACCGAAATCGAATGTGCTTAAATTTAAACTAGAGGATGGCTCATGGTTCTGCCTACGCCCATCAGGCACTGAGCCGAAAATTAAATTTTATTTCGCTGTTAAAGGTGAAACGATGGAAGAAAGTCTTGAAAAACGTGAGAAGTTAGAAGCTGAAGTAATGGGGATTGTGCAAACATTTGTGAAATAAAAAAGAAAAATGGGTTCCGGGGGAGATTTCTTTTGGAACCTGTTTTTTTTGAAGTTCCCTAGTGAATTAGTATACACATCAACTTTTGCGATGAGAATACAAGCATGATACCCGACATTAAGCTGCTATACCTCTGGTCCACAGACAAGACAAAGTAGTCTTGTTTTAACATTGGGTTCCGAAAACTACAATGTTTACGTTTGGTCAGTAAGAAGAAAATTATTTTACTCCTTATAGTTTCTAAAAAAATTTACTGTTGACAATCCTTTAATAGCTAGTTTATTATAAAAACATAACTTTTAAAACGATTTAAATTATTTGCTATGTTATTAACACTTGTTTCCATAGGTATTCTAATTTTAATTTAAAACGATTAAAATAGGAGGTATTAATGAAAAGTAAGAAGGAATTTGTGACGCTAAAAGATATTGCTAAAATTTCCGGTGTTTCACCTGCCACTGTTTCTTTAGCTTTATCAGGAGATAAGAGGGTAAATATTAAAACAAGGAAACATGTGGAAGAGGTCGCCAAGAAATTAAATTATGTTCCAAATGAAATAGGAAGAAGCTTACGTTCAAAGAAAGCGGATACGATTGCGTTGATTTTTCCTGATACTACACATAACGCCTTTACACATCCTTACTTTGTTGAGTTGTTAGAAGGAATTATGGATACAGTTGTGAAAAATGATTTTCACTTAATGATTTCCACAACACCGAAAATGAACGATGAAAAAGCTTCATATAGTAAAATTCTAAAAAACCGTAGAGCGGATGGCTTTATTTTGTGGCCATCTACAATTGAAGATAAAAATATTCTTGAGATCATTGGATACGGATTCCCACTAGTCTATCTGAGTAAATGGCACAATGACAATATCGTAACTGTAGAAAGAGATGATTTTGGAGGAGCCTATGAGGCTACAAAACACTTGATTAGCTTGGGAAGAAAAAAGATAGTCCATATTTCAGGCCCCTTGAATTATCAAGTAAGTGTGGATCGATTAGAGGGATATCGGAAAGCATTGGAAGAATCGAGGTTATTATATAATCCTGCTCTTGTTTTTGAAAAGGATTTTTTATATGAAAATGGTAAAGAAGTAGTAGAAAACTTACAGAAAAATAATGTTGAGTTTGATGCTATATTTGCTGGGAACGATTTGATGGCTATTGGAGCGATGGACACCTTACAAAAGTTTGGTGTAAATGTTCCGGAAGATGTATCTGTTATTGGCTGTGATGATATTGATATGGCTTCAATGACGATTCCTACTTTAACTACCATCTACCAACCAATGCGGAAAATTGGGGAAATTGCAGCACAAAAAATTATTGATATATTGAAAAATGAAAAGGTGAATGAGATTACGACAGTTGTACCAACCGAACTTGTCATTAGAAGATCCTGTGGGGCAAAGAATAACGAGATAATGTTATAAAAGTTTTGGGGCTTTTATAACATTATTCTATTATCCATAGATTACTATTCTTTTTTTAAAACGATTTAAATAATAAGTGTATTAATGAAACCGCATTATAGAGTTAATATTTGAATTATTAAGAATGACTTTTGTCCCGATTTCCTATCAAAGAAGTCCAGCAAGATCATACGAAGGAAATAGAAAACTAGCTTAGTTTGTAAACAAAGGAGGAAATCCCATGTATATGAAGCGCATAGGAGATTACTGGAATAAACCCAATCACGCTGCTTATCTCTTTTTACTACCGTCTTTGATTATATTGATTGCCTTTATTTTTATCCCTTTAGTTGGAACTTTTGCTCTAGGATTTTTTGATATCAACATATTTTTTACGAACACTTCTTTTACGGGATTCGATAATTTTATTAAATTCTTTTCCGATCAACGTGCGATCAATGCTTTGCTACATACACTTTATTTCACTATTTTAGAAACGCCGATTCAAATCATTGTTGGTTTAGTTTTTGCAGTGATTTTATCAAAAAATACAGTTTTTAATAAATTTTGCCGTTCTGTATTCTTTATCCCTGTTGTATGTTCTCTTACTTCAATTGGTATTGTGTGGTCCATGTTGTTGGATCCAAATATCGGTTCGATCCCTTACTTGCTTTCAAAATTAGGGATGCCGATTCCACAGTTCTTTCGCGATCCCGTCTTGGCGATGCCGACAGTAGCCATTCTAACCGTATGGAAAAACTTTGGTGTAACAATGATGATTCTTTTAGCTGGTATTCAAGGGATTTCTAATTCACTCTATGAATCTGCTGAAATGGATGGTGCAACGAAAATTCAGCAATTCTTTAAAATTACAATTCCACAGTTAATCCCTTCTTTAAGTTTTTGCATCTTAACCAATTTTATTGGTTCTATGCAGGTTTTTGATCAGGTTTATGTGACGACTAATGGTGGTCCGCAATTTAAGACCGAGACCGCGGTTCAGTATATCTATAATAGAGGTTTTTCGGCACCTTATGAGCTAGGTTATGCATCTGCAGTGTCCGCGATTCTTTTTATCATTATTGCAGTAATCTCGATTTCGATTAACTTCTATCTTAATAAAAAAGAAAGCCAAATGATGTAGGAGGGATAAAATTGAAAAAACTTACATTCGGAAAAATAAGTTATAAAGTCATCATGCTTCTTGTTGTAATCCTAATTATGTTTCCGTTCTTTTGGCTTTTAGTATCTTCATTTAAAGTTGAAAAGGATATAATATCCTTTCCACCGAGAGTATTTGCGGACAAATATACTTTTGAAAATTATATTCAAGTTTGGTCTACAATCCCACTGCTTGATTATATAAAAAACACGGTGATTTTTGCGGGTGGAGTCGTCATCACATCTGTTTTCTTTGATTCATTAGCAGCCTATGCGTTTGCTCGAATGCAATTTAAAGGAAGGACAATTTTGTTTTACCTTGTGCTTTTATCGATGATGATTCCATTTCAGGTTTTCATGATTCCTTTGTTTATTGAAGTCAATAAATTAAATATGATTGATTCCTATATAGGTTTAATTCTACCTCGTATGACAAGTGCTTTTGGGATTTTTATGATGAGGTCCTTTTTTGTCTCCCTTCCAAAAGATCTTGAGGAAGCAGCACGTGTAGATGGACTAAATGAGTTTAAAATCTTTTTTAAAATCATGTTGCCTCTGTGTAAGCCAGCGATGTTAACACTTGCCATTTTTACGTTAATGAATAACTGGAATGATCTGTTGTATCCATTACTCCTTACAAATGCAGCAGAAATGCGGACATTACCAGCAGGGCTTGCATTATTTACAGGGCAAAATATTTCATTCTATGGTCCTGTTATGGCTGGTGCTGTTATTTCGATGTTACCTTTGTTAATTGTGTATATCTTTGCACAAAAATATTTCGTTCAAGGTGTGGCTATGTCTGGATTAAAAGAATAGATTTTTATTCACATACTAGGAGGCAAAATAATGGGGTTTTATAATAGTCGTTTTTATTCTCAACTTATTCAATTTAGTGATTATATTTTTCTCAGTATTTTATGGGGAATTTGTCTACTTCCGTTCATTACGATTGTTCCGGCTACCATTTCTCTTTTTGCTGTAATTAGGGCTTGGAGAAAGGGAACAAGCCAAGGTTTGCTTGCCTTGTATTTTGGAGAATTCAAACAACATTTTTTGCAAAAATCATTGTTAAGCCTCTTTTTAGTTATGTTTATTTTTGTTCTTTATCAAAATGTTCAGCTCATAACACCGATTGAGAATCCAATGAGCTTTTTTATCTTTTTGTTGTTATGTTTATCTTTCTTTCTATTAATGAGTTTCTCCGTTCATTTTTTTAATATTTACGTCCGATCAGAAGAAAAGAAATTAAGGATTATTTTGAAAAACACTATTATTTTAACGATTTCCCGATTTCATTGGACGATTTTGGGGTTGGGGATTGTCTTTCTTGACGTTTTATTTGTTTTGTTTCTCCCTTTCATGATTTTTTTAGTCGCTTCTTTTACAGGCTATTTGCTAGTACGAATAAGCGATAAAGCAGTTAAAAGTATTCAAGTTGAGCAACTTGCAAATTAGTTTTTAGAAAGTAGGGATTCGGTTGAAAAAGGCTAGATTAAAAGTAGATAAAGATTTTAGAATTTCAGAGATTGATGAGCGGATTTATGGGTCATTCGTAGAACATATGGGGAGGGTTGTCTATACAGGGATATTTGAACCAGGACATGAGCAAGCAGATGAGAATGGATTTCGGAAAGATGTTATGGAACTTGTGAAAAAACTGAATTTATCGGTGATTCGCTATCCAGGTGGGAATTTTACATCTGGTTATAAATGGGAAGATACAGTTGGCCCTGTGGAGGAGCGAAAAACACGTCTTGAATTAGCTTGGAGACAGATTGAGCCGAATACTTTTGGTTTAAATGAATTTTTTGAGTGGAGCAAACAAGTTGGAGCAGACCCGATTATGACAGTGAATCTTGGAACCAGAGGGATTGAGGCTGCCTGCAATATTCTTGAATATTGTAATTTTGGAGGAGGCACTTATTGGAGTGATTTAAGAAAGCAACATGGCTATGCTAATCCCCATCATATAAAAACATGGTGCTTAGGAAATGAACTTGATGGGCATTGGCAAATCGCCAGTAAAACTGCAGAAGAATATGGTAGGTTAGCAAACGAGACATCAAAGGCGATGAAATTGATTGACCCTACTATTGAAACCGTGGCTGTTGGAAGTTCAACACCACGTTTGGCTAGTTACCCTGAATGGGATAGAGAGGTATTGATGCAATGTTACGAAAATGTAGATTATCTATCTTTACACAATTATATTAATCGTTCACAAGATGAGGATTTAGCTGTTTACAAAAAACGTGAACCTGATGACACAGCTACTTATCTCTCTCGATCATTAGCCTTTGATCGACAAATAAAAGAGGTCATTGCGACATGTGATTATGTAAAAGCAGTGAAACGGAGCGATAAAACGATGTATCTTTCTTTTGATGAATGGAATGTTCATCGTTATCCTGAACAACCTTATGAAGAGTGGAAGACAGGTAGCCCAATTGATTGGTGTCACTTTACAATGGAGGATACTCTACTATTCGGAGGTATGTTACTTTCCATTTTACGACATGCTGATCGGATTAAAATTAGTTGTCAGTCATTATTGGTCAATACAATCCCGCTTATTTTAACAGAGGCTGGTGGAAAAGCATGGGTGAATCCAACCTATTATCCTATGCTTCACGCATCCCAATATGGCAGAGGAATTTTGATGGATTCAAAACTTTCATGTGATCAATATAGTAATAGCCTTTTTGATGAAATTCCGACCGTTGACCATGTAGTTGTGAAAAATGAAGAGGATATGACAATCTTTGCCATTAACCGTACTGAAGAAAGTGTTCTACTAGAATCTGATTTACATGGATTTAAGCCGGAACAAGTCATTGAGCATATTGGCTTATCTTCCCACAATTTAGAGGATATTAATGCTTCTGATCATCCAGACCATGTTTCACCAAAACGAATAAATCATTCTCTCATTGAAGATGGGAGAGTCAAAAGTGAATTACCTGCTTATTCCTGGAATGTGATTCGGATCAAAATATAAACGATGAAGGAGAATGATAAAAAATGGTTACAAATCAATATCCAACACCACTTTTAAAAAAACAGGCTGATCCATGGATTTACAAACATACAGATGGATACTACCATTTTACAGCATCCGCTCCGGAATTCGATCGAATTGATCTGCGCCGAGCGAAAACAATTGAAGGTTTAAGAGAGGCAGATCCAGTTACAATTTGGGAAAAACATGAATCTGGGCCAATGAGTGAATTGATTTGGGCACCAGAACTCCATTATGTAAAGGGCAAGTGGTATGTTTATTTTGCGGCTGCGCCGACCAAAGATCCGCATCCTGAACATAATACTTTTCAACATAGAATGTATGTGCTTGAAAATGAACATGTTAACCCATTAGAGGGAGACTGGGAAGAGAAAGGGCAAGTCAAAACAGAATGGGAATCATTTTCATTAGACGCTACTGTTTTTGAGCATGAAGGAAGGCTTTATTATGTTTGGGCGCACCAATATTGAATCATAACAGTGGTTCTCAGTCCAAAATAGCTTTCCATCGAGAGAAATCCTAATTCTTCTTTATGTGTATACAGCTCTTTAATCATGCCAGGCATGGCGGTAAACACTGGTCCCCATTTATGAATGGCGAAGCGGTTGTTCACACGCATTCCAATTAGAAAAACGACGACATCCTTATCGTTTTCGGTTGTATAACGTCCGGTATAAATATTTTTTGTCATGTTGATTCTCCTTTTATCCCGCATTAACGGGCAGTAATCCCTCACCTCAAGGCTTTAGAGAATACGGAGAAGCTCCGGTGAGGGATAAACTGCCCGTAACAGCCCGATTAGTTCAACTAACAATCAGTGGGGATGGAAGAAACCCCACTGATTGAAGTTTCACTTTATAAAATGCTCCTTCGTTGTATCACACCATTCAATGGCCGCATTTGTTACGCGTTTTCCATAATCCAAAGTAAATAACCAATAAGTTACATCTTCTGTGTTATGAGGGGTGGAAGTAATCATTTTTTCTATATTTTGATAAAGTTGGTAGCGTTCTACTAACTTTTGTTGATAATCTTCGAGTTGTAATAAGGTGTTTTCCTTAGATTGGTGACGTCCAAAAAATAATTTTAATAAAACTTCGTTTCGTTCAACTGGTATTTGTTCAATTGGTGTTTCCAGCCAGTTTTTAAAAACAGCTTTTCCTTTATCAGTCAGAAAATATTCATTTCGTTCAGGCTTGCCTCTTTCCGATAAGGTTTGAACGATTGCTAATTCCTCCTCAACAATCAATTTCAGAGTAGGATAAATTTGTCCATAGCTGATTTTCCAAAAATGATTTAAGCTCTGATCAATCAGCTGTTTAATCGCATACCCCGTTCTGCATCCAGTCGTCAAAATGCCTAGAATCGCGTAAGTTGTATGATTGTACTTTTTCATTTTTATGTCACCTATCTAATTGATATGTATCATTTAGATATATCATACGATATTTGTTACTCAGATGTCAAAGGGTGTATATATAAAGTTAGTCAGAATTTTGCTTTATACAGAAAGAATAAATTAACAATAAAAAAATCGTAATTAAGAATAAAAATTTATTGTAATTCGATAAATGGAGTGTTAAAATCAATTTGACATTGACCAAGTGAGGTGCTTTTTATGAAACGAGGCTCAACGCTTTTTTTGAAAATAGCTGTTTTTCTGATTGGGACTCCCATTCTTGCTTTATGTCTATTTGGATTACCAATGGTCGCCAAAGAGGCAGTGGATAGTTATTCGGAGTTTGCTTATGTACTGTACGGCATTTTGATTGTGATGTATATATCAGCGATTCCGTTTTTTATTGCATTGTACCAGGCATTTAAACTTTTAAGTTATATTGACAAAAACGAGGCGTTCGCAGGTATCTCTGTAAAAGCTTTAAAAAATATAAAATACTGTGCAATCTCGATCAGTAGCTTTTATGTCGTGGGCATGCCACTCTTCTATTTTATGGCGGAGGTAGATGATGCTCCAGGAATCATCGTCATCGGATTGATCATTATTTTTGCTTCTTTGGTCATCGCCGTCTTTGCGGCTGTTCTGCAAAGACTTTTAAAAGAGGCGATCGCTATAAAATCAGAAAATGACTTAACGGTCTGAGGTGAATAAGATGGCAATTATCATCAATATTGATGTGATGTTGGCTAAAAGGAAGATGAGTGTGACAGAACTTTCAGAGAGAGTCGGAATTACAATGGCAAACCTTTCGATTTTGAAAAATGGAAAAGCCAAAGCGATTCGCTTATCAACATTAGATGCAATTTGTAAAGCTTTAGAATGTCAACCAGGAGATATTTTAGAATATCAAAGTAATGAAGGTATTGAAGATGAATAGGAGAAAATGCTTGCAAGAAACCGGCGAGTTCCATTCAAATACATTGCAAAAAGAGGAGTTATCGATGAATTTAGCCATTGAAAATCAGTCACAGAAAAAGCCTTTAAAGGCACAAGTTGTAAGAGCAGCTAAACAACTCATTCATTTTGGTTGGGAGCAGGCGCTGTCCTGTTTGTTTCCTGTCGTTATTTTTTCCTCCTTAGCTTTGACGAAAATCTTACCACTCCCATTCCTTGGTCGATACGACTGGATGCTGATCATTTGCCTTCTAATGCAATGGTGGATGGTGCGTTCAGGGCTTGAAACGAAGGACGAATTAAAGGTGATTACAATGTTTCACCTGATTGGGCTTGCCCTCGAACTTTTTAAAGTACATATGGGTTCTTGGTCATATCCAGAGGATGGCTATTTTAAAATTTTCGGTGTGCCACTTTACAGCGGATTTATGTATGCAAGTGTTGCGAGTTATCTTTGCCAGGCATGGAGAAGGTTAAAGGTTGATCTAATTAAGTGGCCACCATTTCTGATCGTTGCGCCGCTTGCCATAGCTATTTATCTGAACTTTTTTACCCATCATTATTGGATCGATATCCGGTGGTGGTTAGCTGGACTTGTGATCATTGTCTTCTGGAAAACGTGGGTGACATACGAAGTAAATGGAGCACGTTACCGGATGCCACTTGCCTTTTCTTTTATGTTAATCGGCTTTTTCATCTGGATCGCCGAAAATATTGCCACGTTTTTTGGCGCTTGGACATATCCTAATCAGGCAGAAGCATGGAGCCTTGTCCATTTAGGAAAAGTCAGCTCCTGGGTCTTACTAGTCATTGTTAGTTTTTTGATTGTCGCGATGTTGAAGCGGGTGAAGGGAAAACAAGGTTAGAAAAGTAAATTTTGAAAAGCCTCAGTACCTCCTAAATAATGCCCCTTAGAATAAGATTAGCATTTGCTAGTAAACCGCTTGTCATGATAAAAAGATTTCCAACCAACGGAAATAGTCCTATTAATGTACATCTGCTTACCAGATATCATGTATACTGTATATATCTAGACATAGATTTAGATAGTATATTTCTAGGAGATTTGCTATGAAATTAGATTGCTTGATTGTGGATGATGAGATTGCTTTAGTGGAAACAACTTGTGAGTATTTTAATATGTTTGAGGTTAAAACAGCGTTTGTGACAAGTGCTAAGGAATGTGAACGCTTTTTGTCGGAGCATGAACCATCATTGATTCTTCTTGATATTAATCTTGGAGACTCTTCTGGATTTGATTTATGTAAAAAGTTACGTAAAACAACACAGATTCCGATTCTATTTATTAGTGCACGTTCTAGTGATGATGACGTTCTGATTGCTTTAAATATAGGTGGAGACGATTACATTCAAAAGCCTTATACACTAAGTATTCTACTGGCCAAAGTGAAAGCTGTCTTAAAAAGATATGGGAATGACATGGACAATCAGCCAGATGTTTTGGAATTTGGCCAGATCCAAATGGATACGAAGCTGCAACGCGTCCGAATAAATAATGCTGAGATTCAATTAAAAACGATGGAATATAAACTTTTGTCTTATTTGGCGAAAAATAAAAATCGCATTATTCCAAAAGATGAACTGTTTCAAAATGTGTGGGGAGATTCCTTTGTAGGAGATGGAACTTTGAATGTACATATTCGACATTTACGAGAGAAAATTGAAAAAGATCCAAAGAATCCACAATTAATCAAAACGATTTGGGGAACAGGGTATGTTTTAGAGGATGCCAATCAATGAAAGTAAAAAGGTTAATCGTCTTGAATTTGCTTGTTTTTAGTGTTGGTATGATGCTCTCTGTCATGATTATTCATAACAAAAATAGCTCAGAAGTCGATCTTGTAGCCATGAATGAATTGGTTAAAACGATTGAAAAAAATTGGGGGAAGGAGGAATCCTTTAACAAACTCGATTTTAAACAGTCATTTTCCGTCGTAGATCCTTCAGGAAAGCTGGTTTATCAAACTTCAGGCAGTCATTATATCAATTTATACGAATCAATCAAACATAGAGAAACTATTATCGATATATGGCAAAACAACGAAATGGTTGGGAAATTGATTATCCCCAATAAGGATCATGAAATATTACAACAAATAAAAAAAGAACTGATTATAGCGATCAGTTTGATCTTTAGCTTCCTCATGGTTACGAGTATTATATATATTGTTTATATTGATAGAACATTATTGAAGCCGTTTCAACACTTGAAAGATTTTGCAGCAAATGTGGCACGGGGTAATCTAGATATCCCTTTAAACATGACCCAGAATAATTACTTTGGTGCCTTTACGGAAAGTTTTGATTTAATGCGTGAAGAACTTAGCCTTGCACGGCAAAGAGAATATGAATCCAATCGAAGCAAGAAAGAGCTTGTGGCTACATTAAGTCACGATATTAAGACACCTATTGCTTCGATCAAAGCGGTTAGTGAATTGCTGCTTATACAAGCTAAAGATGAAAAGGTAACGAAACAAGTGAATACCATCTATTCAAAAGCTGAGCAAATTGACTTACTTGTTACGGATATGTTCCATGCCACTTTAGAAGAACTGCAACAGTTGAAATTGACTGTAACGGAAGAATCGAGTGAAATACTCATTGATATGATTGAAAATGTTAATTATGATCAGCAAATTATTCATGACCCCATTCCGGAATGTATGATTTTAATGGATCCTGTTCGCATGCAACAGGTGATAGATAATATTATCAGCAACTCATATAAGTATGCCGGAACAAGGATTACCGTTCACTCGCAAATCAATCAAGGTTATCTCGAACTTCATATTCTCGACTTTGGACCAGGAATCAGCGCAGAAGAATTGCCACTTTTATTTAATAAATATTATCGGGGGAAAAATGTAGAAGGAGAGAATGGTTCAGGCTTAGGTCTCTTTATATCGAAGTACTTCATGGAGAATATGAAGGGAGAAATTAGCTGTTCCAACCGCAATGATGGTTTTACAGTTGTCCTGAAAATTAAGTTGGCTTAAGATTTTAGAATTAATTAAGAATTGCACAAAGATTTAATAAGAATTTATTTTGTATGCTAAGACTGTAAGCTTTTTTACAGTCTTTTTTAATGTTAAGCGTACTATAAAATTCTGGCTTGTGGATAAGCTCTAAAAGTGGGTATTGACGTCTGGCTCCAGCGCCCAGCGACTAGCAAACTTTCGGTGCCTTCCTAAGATAAGTCAACATCAGCTCGCCTTTCAGGCTCACTGTGTTTCCTTTATCTCGTCAGGCCCCTAAAAAGTTTGTACGACGCTAAACGGGCACTTGCGCCTTTGGTCAGTGGAAAATAAAGGGAGAGTGCCTATAAACCATGACAAAAATCATTATTGAAACGGAGAAGCTATGTAAAAGCTTTTCTAGCGGTGGAATTCAGCAGCATGTATTAAAAAATTTAGATATTCGTTTATTTGAAGGGGATTTTACGATCATCATGGGGAGTTCAGGGTCTGGAAAATCCACTTTACTTTATGCATTAAGTGGTATGGATCAACCGACATTAGGTCGTATCGATTTTGCTGGGAAAAATTTAGTCAAATTAAATAATGATCAATTAGCTGTTTTTCGAAGAAAACATTGTGGGTTTGTATTTCAGCAAATTTATTTACTAGACAATATGAGCGTACTTGATAATGTACTAGCAAGTGGTCTTTTAGTAAATAAAAATAAGCGGGAACTTGTAAAAGAATCTAAAGAACTACTATTGCAGGTAGGAATTCATGAAAACTCATGGTCTAAATTTCCAACGCAGCTTTCTGGTGGGGAAGCGCAACGAGTAGGGATTGTTAGAGCATTAATTAACCGTCCGAAAGTCCTGTTTGCAGATGAGCCAACAGGTGCTTTAAACTCAGCAGCTAGTAAGCGGGTCTTAGATGTAATCACGAATGTCCATGATAATGGGCAAAGTATTGTCGTGGTCACACATGATATTCAAACAGCATTACGGGGAAATCGCATTCTTTATTTGCGCGATGGTGTCATTTGTGGAGATTTACAGTTAGGGGCATACTGTGAGAGTGAAAATGACGAGCGGCATGAAAAGCTCAAACATTTCCTTGCAGAAATGGGGTGGTAAAAGTGAGTATTATGAAGCTGGCGTTGGCCAATATTAGAAAAGGTAAATCGGCGATGGTTTCTTTATTTGTCTTTATATTAGTTGCTGCGGTGCTGCTGAATATAGGGTTAATGGTAATGACTCAAATCAATGCATTCTTTGATCATAAAGTAGAACAATTAAAAGATCCACATGTCACAATCATGATGGATGATACTAGTAATCAAGCAGAGTATGAAGCATTTATAGCAAACTATCCTGGTGTATCTGTGGAAGAAACAGAAAATATTATAAAAATGAATATGGCTAAATTTGATTTTGGGAATGGGGAATTATCAAACAGTGTTATTTTATTTAATGCGGATGCAAAACGCGATGTTGCACCCTTACAATTGATTGAAAAGCGGAACACTACCTCGAATAGTGATGACGAAATTTATGTACCTTATAGTTTTAAAAACGGGGGATATACATTAGGCGATCATTTTACCATTACTTATCAAAACAAAAAGTATGAGTATCAGATTGCTGGATTCTTTGAAACAACCATGATGGGCACGAGCAATATTGGTATGATGAAATTTATGTTACCGGAAAAATCGTATGATAAATTGTTAAATGAATTAGATGATCAATCAGAGGGTATGATGATTTCTGCGATAATGGATGACCAAACACAATCAGCGAAATTAGAAACTGAATTTATGAGAGAATTTCAACGGTCAACAGGGGAAGAAACCATTTTTGATATTGAGTCATTAAATATAGATCTGGTGAAGAGCGTCAATACATTAACGATTAATATCGTTGCTACAATATTAGTTACTTTTGCAGCTATTATCGTACTTATTTCACTCATAGTCATTAGGTTCCGAGTTTCCAGTAGCATTGAGGATGGAATGGTGAATATCGGCGTACTTAAAGCTATTGGCTATACGAGTAGGCAAATTCTTTTATCGATTATTTTACAATTTATCTTAGTTTCATTAAGTGCAAGTATAGTAGGTATTGCAGTGTCATATGGACTTATGCCTTTCTTTGGAGAGATAATATCATCTTTATCTGGATTAATATGGTCTCAGAGTTTTGATATAACAATGAATTTAGTTAGCATATTTTTTGTTGCCTTCTGTGTCATTACCGTTACATTACTATCAGCCATCACTATCCGAAAGATCCCCCCTGTTTCGGCACTTCGTGGTGGGGTCAAAACGCATAACTTTAGAAGAAATCATTTTCCTTTAGAGAAAGCAAAGGGTAGTCTTCATTTTTTACTGGCTATGAAATCGATGTTAGTTCATGCAAAACAAAATATCATGATTCTCTTAATCACAATCGCGCTAACTTTTACATCAATCTTTTCAATGGTTCTTTATTACAATATTGCTTCAGACAAAACGGCCTTTATTAACTTATTTGGATCTGAACCGGCCAATGTGTACATAATGGTTCAATCAGATGCAAATATTAAGGAGCTTATGAGTAACTTTGAAAAAATGGATCATGTAGAAAAATTGAGTATTTTTGACTTGATTCAAACGAAAATTGACGGTCAGACCGCATATACAAACGTTACAGAGGATTATGATCAGTTAGAAAATAATATTGTTTATGAGGGACGGCAGCCAAAGTATGAGAATGAAATAGCGATCTCTTGGGTTATATCAAGTCAAATCAATAAAGGAATTGGCGATACGGTTGAATTGAAATATGGAGATGAAACAGGTAATTTCCTAATTACCGGTCTTAGTCAGTCCATTGGTAATGCAGGCCAGATTGCTGCATTAACGATGGAAGGAATGCAACAATTACATTCAAATTATCAAGGATCGACTCTTTATGTATATTTGGATGGGATATCGAATAAAGACTTTATCGATAATGTCCAAGAGGAATACGGGGGGGCCATAGCTGAGATGTTAGATATCGATGAAAATATCGAAAGCCAAACAGGGATGTATACAGCTGCCGTGTTTGCCGTGATGTTGATGGTATTGGCCATTACCGTTGTGGTCGTAGTGATGATTCTATATCTGGTGATCAAAACGGTCATTATTAAACGCAAGCAAGAGTTTGGCGTCATGAAAGCAATAGGCTATTCGACGATTCAATTGATGAATCAAATATCCATTAGTTTTTTACCTATAATCATTACAGGAGTCGTAATCGGTGGTATACTCGGTTACTTTTTCACGAATCCTATACTTTCCGTATTACTTTCCAGTGCAGGGGTAAAGCGTTTAGACTTTATTGTTCATTTTCCGATTATTCTAATGGTTTGTGTAGGAATCTTAATTTTAGCCTATATTGTCTCCATGTTCGTATCCCGGAAGATTAAGAAAATTTCTGCTTACGGTTTAATGGCAGAATAGATGACCCTGCGAGCCGCCCCCTGGAAGGGCTGTTACACTCGGATCGTTCCATGTTCACGCATGGGCGGTCTTTTATTATGTTGTTATGAACTTCTGAATAAAGCAATTCGATTTTTACTTTACAATTAACCTGTGTGCCTAAAATGGGGGAGGATCTAAAAACTTTTCTATAAAACGTAAAACCTTTTTCATTTTAAATCGTCTCTTTAGTAAGGGAGATTTTATGGAGGATAAACATGCTGAATCAAAATCCATTTGGGGTGATTGAAGGGCTTTATAAAGAGCATTACACCTGTTTACGGCACTTTCTAATCGGACTAACGAAAAGTGACGAGCTAGCTGATGATATTATTCAGGAATTATTTGCGAAAATGTTAACGGATCCAGCAAAAACTCAACAAGTGACACATATGAAAAGTTGGTTAGTGAAGGCAGCAAAGAATACATTCCTCGATCATTATCGAAAAAAGAAACCAGAGCTGTTATATGATGAAAGTGTCATTGAAAGCTTATTGATAGAGAATCAAACACCTGAATCGAAAATGATGATTCAATTTCAAATTAAAACAGCTTTAGGTCATTTATCGACCCAAGATCAAGCAATTTTCTTAGCAAAGTTTCACTATGGCTATCATTATCAAGAAATTAGTACACTCTTGGATATACCTGTTCCTACATTGAAATCTAAGATATTCAGAATGCGCAAGCAAATGGCTAAAGAGAGGTGCAAAACATGAATGAGTTTCAAAAAATTCATATTCTTTCTCGTGAATTAATACTCGTGTTTGATGAGCTTGAACAGGAAACAAAAGAAGTTCTTCTCGAGCATATCCAAGATTGTCAGGAGTGTCAGCGATTATATAGTGATACATCGAAAGCAGAAGATCATCCAACTCCATCAAGAGAAGAAGAGGTCGGAATCAAGCCGTTAAAGAAATTAGTCCAGTTTAATCGAGGGCTAAAATGGTTGTTTATTACGATTCGAGCACTGCTTTTATTTTATATTATTTTTTCAGCCATTCAATTATACAACTGGGAGCTATCTGCTGATGCGGCCATTGACTATATTAAAAGTGGCACCTTCCTGTTCTATTTCCCAGCGGTGCTTTTTTTTACTGTATTTGCGATGATGTTTTTTAATAAACGCTGGATGGTCATTTCTCTTCTTTTTGATTTGTGCATCATTTTATTTTTAGATATGTTAATATCGCTCTTCATTTAATGAACAGGGGTGAATACATTGGGAATGCTTATTACTATGGGTTTCTTTTTAGGAATTTTGATCTATCTTTTTACTTTTATTGCCGCGAAAAAAACAGGGAAATTTTATTTAGCCCCACTTGTGACTTTTTTAATCGCAATGTTTATCGTTTTTTATAGTTTATTTAAGATAGGCGGCTTTGAAGGCATGGGCTTTGGTATTTTGGGAGCTTGCATGTGGGGAGTAGCGATCATTGGAGTACTCTTTTTACCTTTTATGAAAGGGATGAAAAAGTCTGAGTTTACAAAACTGGATAAATCCATTCTCGTCATCATTCCACTACTGCTTTTTGCGTTGATTGGCTGGGGGATGTACGAAAGCAAAGGATATTGGATTAGTGGTGAGGGTGATATGGCCGCCGGACAAGGTACGGCTACCTATTATACAATCTCCACCATATCAGAAGGGAAAAAACAACTACTGATTCAGCTAGGGGAGGAATATGAAGGGAAAGCAATTAAGATCGAAAATATAAAAACCATCGGTAATACCGAGATTATAATCAGTACTATTGATGAAGGAGAAGTGGAAAGACTCCCATATATTAAGATAGGTCTAGATAAAATTGTCGAACCACTGGAAATTCGAATGAAAGATGGAGAAAACATTCCACCAAAGTTTGATTATTACTTTTGGAGAAAGACTCCACTTAACTGAAATTGTGTTGCTATGTTACCTTTAAAATAGTCTTTTTAATGATTTTTGTGGATGAATTGGGAATGAATGGTAAAATAAAAGGAGTAGAAAACGATTTCAATTAATATAATTCCACTTCGATTCTAAAAAAATAGTGGTTTTGAGTGAAGCAATATAATGATGCGATAGCAAGAAAGGCATTAACCGGGAAATAATCTCATTTTCATTAGTTACTTGACTTATTATGCTTATATAACTATACTTACTTACATAAAGTAACCTGTTGGGATTTTACAATATAGGAAAGAAAACCAGATGTTACTAGTTTGAAAGTATAGAGTTGGTGAATAATTAGCTTGATCAGTTCAGCTAATTTTTAGCTAGCTTGCTAAGTAGGGAACAAAAAATATTAGGGAAGCAAACCATGGAGGAAGAATGAATGACAACTGAAAAATTAAACATTGGAATTATTTTAGGGAGTACACGACAAGGGCGAGTAAGTCCACAAGTAGGAGAATGGGTGAAAGGAATTGCCGCTCAACGCGGAGATGCTCATTATGAAATCGTTGATATTGCGGAATACAATCTCCCACTTTTTGGAACAACTGATGGAACAGAACCGGGAATTGTCGCGTGGAATGAAAAACTTGCCAGCTTTGATGGCTTTGTATTTATTGTTCAAGAGTATAACCATAGTATTACGAGCGCTCTAAAAAATGCGATCGATTTTGCTCGAGAAGCTTGGTATGACAAAGCTGCTGGGATTGTAAGTTATGGCTCAACTGGTGGAGCACGCGCTGCTGAACATTTGCGCGGTATTTTGGCAGAACAAAAAGTTGCAGATGTTCGTACACATCCAACTTTAAGCTTATTTACAGATTTCGTGAATGCAATAGAATTTCAACCACAAGAATTGCATCTTGTAAATGTTAACACCATGTTAGATGAGGTACTTGCCTGGAGTGGAGCATTAAAAACTTTAAGATAAGTGAATGAATTTAAACCGACCTTCTTTTTTTATAAAATAGGTCGGTTTTTTTGTAGGTTAGAAGGTAAAATTCACATTTACTTGAATTACATAATAGAGACAATCTTGCTAATTCGTAAATGAAAGAAGGTGAGAATAACGATAGGCTAGTACAGTAAACAAACTTTTTAATTATATTAAATCGATGTATTTCGGGAATAATAACTTGGATCAGCTATGTTACAATTAAAAAATAGGGAGGAAACAAAAATGGCAAAAGTTGGAATTTTAGTCGGAAGTCTCCGTAAAGATTCATTCTCTAAAAAAATTGCTCAAAATGTTGCACCCCTCTTTCCAGAAGGATACGAAACAGAAATGATAGAAATCGGCCATCTGCCTTTATACAATCAGGATTACGATGATGAAAACAAGGTACCAGAGGCATATACTATATTTCGGACAACAATGCAGGCAATAGACGCAGTATTATTCGTCACTCCTGAATACAATCGTTCGGTGCCCTCTGTATTAAAAAATGCATTGGACGTAGGGTCAAGACCTTATGGCTCAAGTGTATGGGATGGTAAGCCTGCCGCGATTATTAGCCAATCTCCCGGAAATTTAAGTGCATTTGGTGCCAATCATCATTTACGACAATCCCTTGTCTTTTTAAATATGCCAATACTACAGCAACCAGAAGCATATCTTGGAAATGTTGCAGAATTGTTAGATGAAAATGGACACTTAAAAAACGAAGGAACAAGAGAATTTTTACAAACCTTTGTGGATGCGTTTATTGAGTTAATCAAGAAACATTAGCAGCATAATTATCATGGAAGGCGGCCGTAGATGGCTGCCTTTTTAAGTTGTTGGCTTAATGGAGGTTGAGAAATATGAAGCCGTTCAGCAGCGGCAGAAATCTTACTTGTACAATTACTATAAAATGCCGAAGTTGTCTTATATCCAATTGAACAAAAAGCGAAGGTGCAGTCCCCTTCAAAATGCGCCGCATTTAGTGGGGGGTTAGCCTTCGCGG
>NZ_VTQV01000040.1 GCF_008764245.1 Bacillus subtilis | reverse complement strand
TGAAAAATCACCTCTTGAATTGGTCCTACTCAGTCACCTCTTGATTTTTTGCGGAAACTCAAATGTGTTGATCCATACATTTTTTTGGTTTACTGTCGTGTTTGCTATAATTGAACGTATGGATGGGGTAAATGACAGTTGCTGGATGGGAAGTTTTCAATGTGTATAAGAGGGCAAATATTAAAGTAGATATAAAAGGAGTAAATGGTTAATCATTTTAAGTTTGACAAGCTGGGTTGTATAATTCAACAAACGGGAAGTATTTGAGAATCCAAAGTTACAGGGGTGTTATATGTGATAAATTATGATGGGCGCAAATTTGTATCAATCGAAAATACGGCTAATGGAGAAGTTTCTTCAAAAACCTTTTTTAAATATAAACAAGAAGGAAATATCCTTTCAGCAACCTATAGTGGAGGAGAAATTGTAAAAGGAACACTGATAGGAATAGTGAAGGAAAATGGTTGCTTACAGTTTAGATATAACCATGTAAACGTTAAAAACGAAATAAGAGGTGGCCAATGTTATTCTACACCTGAAATTCTATCTGACGGTAGAATTAGACTGCTAGAAAGCTGGAAGTGGTCTGATAGTGACAAAAGTGAAGGTGAATCCATTGTGGAAGAAGTAATATAAGTAAGTGGGCTATTCAGCTAAGGGCATGTTTCTGGGTGCGAAGTGTTCCGACTCAAATGAAATGTGGTCACACAATTTCGGTAAAGTTCAGGCGGTTTGGCGATAAGGCGGAAATAGCAGAAATTATTGCACTTGGTAAGCGTGAAGATAATGAAGAGCGATTAAAGGCTTAAAAAAGGATAAAAATACCCCATTTGGGTGAACTTAGAAACTCGTCTAATGACAAGTTTTTTATGAAGAAAAGGGATGGAAATTACCGAAATTGCCCTTTAATATACTGGGTTTAGAACGAGTATTTGTCAAATTCTTTCAAGTGACTGTTTTACAAAGTCGTGCCATGAGTTATGCTAAAGGTAACTCTTGGCACGTTTTTCTATGCAGTTTTTTTGGAAGTACAGATGGCAAAAGGAAAAATATGGTTTTAGGATTTCATAAATAGATAGAGATATAAAGGATGATTGCAATGAATTATAAAGATTTTATGAAACAGGTTGATGAAAGTCTGTCTAGGATGTCTGAAAAGGAAAAGATGAGTGGATCCGTAATTTTGCGAGAACAACAATAGAAAGCCAGAGGATGACGGTTCTAAAGTCCTTAACAACCACAGAAATGGAAGAAGAGTATCTTCCCGGCTTTGCAATAAAAGAGATAGAAGAATGGTGTGAAAAAGTGGAGAACCAGGACATTCATATAGAATGTCAGAGCTACGAGGAGTATGGGGAAAGCTATTGGGATCGTGATTGGTCATATGAGTATTTTGATGTTTTTGGAATGGGAAACGAGCTTTCTAAAGCATTTCAGGTAGCGGAGAATTTGTTATCTCATAAACAATACGAGCAGTCCTTGGAATTATATGAACGGCTATGTTGTATGTCGTTTATGGCGATGGATAACGACGCGGAAGAGATGTTTGAGCTGGATCTTGAGGAACTGGTAGATGAAGATTTGGTCAGTTTGAATTTAAAACAAATCTCCCTTAATTTACTGTATGCGAAATACCAGGTATCTGAGGGAGAAGAAAGGGTAAACACTCTGTACAGGTATTTAACATGGAGTATGTGCAAAAACATTAAAATGGAGGAAATATTTAGTGCCGGACCGGAAGAATTAAACGGAATTGATCGATTTATGGAAGAGTGGATTTCTTTTTTGACAGAAAAGGATGGTGATCTAGCAGGGGGCTTGTTGTCTGAAGCATGTATGTATCAGGGAGGTAGTAACCGTCTAGCAGAAACAGCTAAGGTAGTCTGGCGAAAGCATCCGGTTTTGTACGAAAAAGCTTGTAAGCAACTTCTAAATGCAAATAAAATATCTAGGTGTGAACAGCTAGGCTTGGAGGCTATTCGTGTATTACCTGAAAAGTTGATTATTCGTGGACGGATTGCAGATCTTATAGCGAAAGTGGCTGTACAATTGGAACATTTTGATGTAATGAAGGAATGTTATAAGGCATCTTTTTATGCTGAATCGACATTGAACCACTATTTACGGTTGTTTGAGCTGCCGGAATACCAGGATGTAACGAACCGAGCAGCAAAGTATGCGATCACACTAACCGAAAGTCCCATGGTGGAAGGGCAATTCTATAATAAACAGTTACGGGTGAATAAACTTTCTAAGGATCATAAAAAAGCTATTCGTTTTTTCAATGGAGAATTCGATGAGATCATGGAAGAATGTCACAAGGATAAAACAACATTGGGTTGGAGCACTCAGTTTAAAGGAATTGCTGTACCACTTTTCATTTTGCTATTGGACAAAAATAATAAACTAACGAAAGCTGGACAACGATTGATGGATGGAATAGACATTAGGCTAGGAAATCAGGAAGATGAGAAAAGTTTCGCTGATCGGTTCTTATGTTGGAAAGATAAAGTAGTAATAACGAACGACCAATATGACAAGTATATATCATGGCTACGGGAAGAGGTGGATAAAAGGACACAAGCTGTAGTAGGGGGAGGATATCGCAAAAGTTACCATAAGGCCGCTGAACTAATAACAGCATTAAATGAAACAATGGAGTCAAAGGGAGTCTCGCATGGAAGGACAAGTTTAATAGAATATTATAAAAAACTGCATTCTAGAAAGAGAGCTTTTAAGGCAGAATTGGAACGATTGCGCTGAGAAATGGGGGGCCGGTTAAATTTCTTCGGACAAATCGGGCCAAACCTAGGTTGAATCGGGCGGATCTCATGTTAAATCGGGCGGAATTTTGAACTAATCGGGCCAAACTTCCATCGAATCGGGCGGAGAAATGGAGAAATCGGGCCGTCCTGTAATAAAACCATGCAGGTATTCAAAATATAGTTTTTTTCAGTGGCCGGCCATACTTCTCGCTAGAGTCATATTTTCTCCACTAACCCAATTTAAAAGCGGAGAATGTTACACAACAATCTTTGCCAAACAAAAACAGCCAAAGAATCAGCAATCACGCAGGATTAAGGCTGTTTTTAGTTATTTTAATTGTAAAAGCTGGGATACTCTAATCTAATACTTCTTTACATAGGCCTAATTATTAACGAATGGATAAGTACATTATTCAAAAAATTGCCGTTTTTTTCTCTAATTCCTTTTGCGCTGTATAATTTTTATAATAGGAATTGCGATAAGTAATGCAACAACTATGTTAAAAATACCAACCGTTGAATCCCCAAAAACACTTATGTTCATAATGCCCATCCATACATTAACGAAAAAGAGTAAGAGGAAAATATTCAACATACGCTTATAATAGGTAATCTTTGATTTTGTATCTGAATATATTTCAAATGGACCTTCGGCTGCTGACTTTTTCATGTACACCCAGCCACACAATTCATTAATAATGGTAATACCACTGTCTTTCAGAAATTCAAAGTAATCTTTCTTCTCATTTGCAGACATTCCGATGATAAATTCATTACGGTAAATAAATGCGCCCGGCTCCCCCTTTGTAAATGTGAATCGGCCAAAGAAAAACTTTTTTAGGTGCCAACCTTGCGCTGCCATCTCATTAATCCAATTTTCTTCTTTTTCGTAATCCCAATAAAGGCGATACAGTACCTTTTTCACAGCTGGTTCTCCCCCTTCGTAATTTGCAAACCGTTATGATGTAGCTCACGAAGCCGTTTGATTTCATATTCAACGATCAATTTCCCTGCATCTGTAATAACATATTCCTTTTTTCGCCCATCCTCATCTAACGGTACAATCTATTGTCGCTTAACCAATGTTTTAATCGCTCCGTAAATAGTTCCAGCACCAAGTTCAACACGACCATTGCTAAGTTCGGAAACAAATTGCATAATTCCATATCCATGCCTTGGCTCATACAGCGATAGAAGGATGTAATAAACACCTTCTGTCAAGGGAGCTTTATCTTCCATCATTACACCACCTATCGTCAAACGCTATATCGCCTGGTGATATAAAGGGCTATATCACCAGGCGATATAACTGTCAACGATATACATGCTTATATTGACACCAATACTTTTTTTAGTTAAAATTTGATTGATCGATCAATTAAAAAATTGATCAATTAATCAGTTGCCAAGGAGTGTCTTCGGGTGAGCAATGATAAAGAAAAAGTAAAGCATTCTATTGATAAAAATGATAAAGGAAAACAATCGTTCATAGCTGAAGCAAGACGCGAACAAATAGTTGAGGCTGCAATTCATACACTTGATGAACTTGGATATGTGAAAACGAGCCTTTCTCAAATAGCCAAAAGGGCAGGTATAAGTACAGCGTTAATTTCTTATCATTTCTCAGATAAAAATGACTTGATGAATCATTTGCTAATGAATCTACTAGAAAGCTCTACGTCTTATGTTCTGGAGAAAGTAAGTAAAGAGGAGACCCCTACGAATAAACTAAATACATTTATTAGGGCAAGCCTAGCCTATCAGGGCACACATCACGCATATAATATAGCTTTGGTAGAAATTATTTTTAATGCTAGAACACCTGATAATATTCCATATTACAAATTAGCTGATCATGATGATGAAGATCCGATGATGGATGAGCTTTGCCGGATTCTTCGTGATGGTCAAGAAAAAGGGGAATTTCGAACATTCAATGTAGATGTAATGGCTAATATAATTCAAGGTGCAATTGGTGAATATATGTTGAATGCTTCCATTACAAGAAAGGTAGATTTAGAAACATATAGTGATGAACTCATAGATATTGTCGGTAAAGCACTAAATAAGAGGTGAAAATAATTGACTGAATCAGGGCGGTCTTTCAATCATGAAAAAACAGTTGTAGGCTATTCTAAAATAACCGGGCTCCTCCTTTATGGTGGATTTGGAGTAGCAGGGCTTATTTTTGGGTATTTTCTTCCACGAATCGCATCATGGGCTATCACGTTACCTTGGTTTCCGTTTGAAGGACCATTAAAACTTATCAACACCTTCAATGGATTTTGGCTTCCAATCATTTTGGCCGTAATTGGCTTAATAGCTGGCATCGTATTAGCTACAATGGCTATTAGCGAGATACTGATTATTACGATTACGGATCAAGAAACACAACTCAAAAGGGATGAGGATATACAAACAATTGGATTCAAAGACATTGATACGGTATTCCTTGATGGAAATCAGCTTGTCATTTTAGGAAAATCAGGCTATGAACTTGCAAGGGAGACAACCGACGCATCTGCTAAAGATATAGCAAATGCTTTTATGAGTCATTCCTATCCTTGGTCAAAAGAAGGGGATCCATTCAGGGAAGAGTATCGACGTTGGGTGCTGAATTCACCGGATCTTTCAGCAGCTGCAAATGCCTTATTTAAGGCTCGGGAAATTGCATTACAAAAGAAAGAATATAACGACATAAAAGATCTTCGCAAAGAACTGGCGAAACTCGGTTACATTGTACGTGATGAGGAAACACGTCAATACTTTCGACAAGTATCAAAGGAATAAGAAAGTTACGATTTTCAAGAAAGAAAATGATTCCACATTTTAATGAAGGAGAGGTGTTTGGCTTTATTGGGCCAAACGGGACGGTGAAATCCACGACTCCCACAAATCCCAACAGATGAGATTAATTTTATGGTGATGACGGTTTTAACACTTTTTGCTATTGGACTATCCGTTTTCGGATTCATTGGATATAGAAGGCGGGATATTACTGGGTGAATGAAGTAGCCTACATGATGTAGACCAAACAGAAGTCTCCATCTTATAGGTGGGAGAATTCTATTTGGTCCTTTTTGTATAATAGCCACAAGTAGGAGCTGTCCGTCCTGCATTCATTAGCTGTTTATTTTGATTTTCCACCAAATACCGGGAAGAAGCTATGCTCACCATAATCCTGGATATGCTCTACATTCTTCAAAGTTTCCATATCTTCGTCACTGATAACGAAATCAAGTTCCGCATTGTTTCTCATATGATCGGGATTTGCTGTTTTAGGAATGACGACAAGACCAAGCTGGATGTCATAGCGCAAGCAAAGCTGAGCAACAGATACTGCATACTATCCGCAATTACCTTAACCTGAAAACTTGATTTTTCTTTAAATGTATGTATAATGATAAGAAATTATATCAATCAAATGTTTTCTAGGGTTCCGCAACCTATAAGGTTGGTCTGGTCCAAGAGAAAACTCATAGCGAACCGCTATGTCACGGAGGGATAAAAGCCCGGGAGAAACTGTATGGACAGTTTTCTCTCAGGGCTTTTTGTTTTTTTATTCGTTCTTTCGGAACAATAAATCTGGAGGTGTTGTTAGTGAATCGAAACTGGATAAAAGTGTTTGTTGCCGCCTTTTTGGAGATTTTTTGGGTGATTGGCTTGACCCACTCATATGATGTTTGGACATGGACTGGAACAATTATATTTATTATTGTTAGTAATTATTTAATGATTACAGCAGCACAGGTACTTCCAGCAGGAACGGTCTATGCCATTTTTGTTGGATTGGGAACAGCAGGCACTGTCATTGCAGGGATTCTTTTCTTCGGAGAAGAATTCAATTGGGGGAAAATTATTTTAATCATCACACTATTATCTGGAGTCATTGGTTTGAAATTAGTCACATCTGATCAGTCTAAAGAAGGAGTTGAATCCTAATGGCTTGGTTTACGTTAATTTTAGCGGGATTATTGGAAACATTTGGTGTTGCCATGATCAATCAACTCTCTGTAAAGCGAAATTGGAAAACAGTCGTTTTACTCATTTTGGGGTTTGGTTCAAGTCTTGCATTACTCAGTTATTCACTACAATTCATCCCGATGGGAACAGGTTATGCCATTTGGACAGGAATTGGTGTTGTTGGCGGTGCGCTTATTGGTATGATATTCTATGGTGAATCAAAAAACTGGAAGAGAATGGTTTTTATAGCGATGGTTTTATGCTCAGCGGTCGGCCTTAAACTTGTCACATAATAAGTGAAATAGCACGAAAAAAAGAGGGGGATTGGAAGTGGCGATCATGATTAGACAATATACAGAAGCAGACTTACCAAACATGATAACCATTTGGAATGATATTGTGGAAGAAGGTATGGCTTTTCCACAGGAGGAGCCATTGACATTGGAAGAAGCTAGGTCTTTTTTTGCAGAACAAGCCTATACAGGCGTGGCCGAAGAAAATGGCGAGATACTGGGTCTTTATATTGTACACCCGAATAATGTGGGGCGCTGCGGACATATTGCCAATGCCTCCTACGGTGTGAAATCTGGACAAAGAGGGCAACGTATTGGCGAAAAATTAGTGGTTGATTCGTTAGAAATAGCGGGATCACTCGGTTTTCGGATTATGCAATTTAATGCGGTGGTGGCTTCGAACAAAGGGGCGATTCACCTATACAAGAAACTAGGCTTTTCTTCATTAGGTGTAATCCCAGGTGGTTTCAAACAAAAGGACGGGCGCTATGTTGATATTGTCCCTTTTTATATTGAAATTAATACAGATGGGGATAAAAGTCCTTCTGGCATTTAAGCTGTGATATGTTTTAAGCTGTGATATGTTTTTGTATTTAGTAAAATGAATCAACATCCGAGGCTGGGTCCAATAGTGATCCAGTCTTTTCACTGCTATCTTCTCTCCAAGTGGCATAGGGCCACCACAAAGGATAAAACAACCCATTTGTAGCAAACTATGGCTAACCTAATTTGTACGAAGGTGGCCTCTTTTTAGATGAACAACTACAACAATGATAATACAGCTAGACGTTATAAAGCGCATGTAAGCATATTTGGAACCACCCAGCTTCATTTAAGAAACCCTGATGAATATGCAAATTTTTTCGACCTTTGAGTCCACCTCCTATTTAGAAATGGCCATATCGATGTTAGAAAAAAAGGGGATAAAAAAAGAAAGGATCTATGCTGTACCATTAGACAATCGCACAGAGGAACGGAAGGTATTTGATACCCTACATCGTTCGGACGGTATAAGCTTAATTGATATTGGCGCAGCACTTGCCACGGCCTTTTCTGTTATTGGTGCGAGTATTGGGTTTAACCTATCATGGGGGCCCATTTATTGGGGGCTAATAGGTGCGTTTGTCGGGTTTGTTCTTGGATTTGCCATTCGCCTTTTTATTGAATTGATTGTAAAGAAGAAAAGACGGCTGTTAAAAGGAAAACATTCAGACATTATTCTCATTATTGATTGTGAAGAATCACAAGCAGAGTTTGTAGAGGATGTTCTATGGAATCACTTTGCGTTAGGCGTTGCGAAAGTACGGAAAAAATAGGAAGGAAAAAATCAATGGATCTTTCTGTGATAAAATAGGGGAACATCAAACACGGAACCACTGGGCAAATGGGTAACATATTTGGCCTTGGCATAGGTTTTCTTTATTTATTGTTTGTCTTGTATTATATAGTGGGCTTTAAATTCAGTGATAAGATTAGAAAAAAGTTGTCAAAAAGGAAAAGGGAGGAAGTGGAAAAATCAGTTATTGAACCATTATTGCCAATTACTATACGAGGAGTTTATTTATGACTAAACGAGAGAAGTTAGTTGAGTATTTTAAAGGGGTAACTCCTGAAGAACTTTTGATGGATATGCAAGAAGGCAGCAAACCAATTGAAGCCGATCTGAAGCTAATTCAAGAAATAAGGGAAATCGGTCTGAGTAATGAGGCTATCAATGTTTTAATTCATTATATCTTGATTAAAAGTAACATGAAATTAAATAAAAATTATGCATTAAAAATCGCATCCCATTGGAATAGAAAAAGGGTTACTACTGCTGATGAAGCTATGAAACTAGCAAAGCAAGAACATGAAATATATGAAAACTACAAAAATTCGTATAAAGAAAGTAGTGCGGAACGACTAAAAGCTTTTGAAGTTGCAGCAAACGATCTAAATATAACCAATGAGCAGTTGGGTAAATTTGTACGAAGTATGTTGAAACCTGGATAGTTTGTTAGCTGTTTTTATTTTTTGTGGTCTTATTTCCGAACAAAAATTCTTGGCCAATATGAACGGGAGTTTTTGAACTTAAATACGAACAATTATTAAAAGAATGGGTATTCGGATTTTGTGGTGGAAAAGGGCTTACAAGTCTCCCTTTTCCAATTTCTTAATAAGTGTGGAAAAATCGACACCGTGTAAAACACCTTCATCCTTATAAAAGGAATTTGAAAGTTTCAACCCTTCTTCTCATCGACTGCGTTTGCCCTCTCCATAATTTCCTGTACTATTGAACCTTTTGCATCCGCATAGTCTTGAACGTGTTTCCATTTACGGTGAGCTAAGTTACGCTTTACGCTTGCATACTTATCTCGATCGGAATGGTTAATTCTTAGCCAATTGCGAAATCGCAACATTCGGTCGATCTCAGATGAGCCTTTACTAAATACGTGTAAATTAATATCTGTATCAGGGCCTTTAAAAAGTCGGTGTTGAAACCAACCTGGTTCTCGAATACGTAAAGTGTAGCCAGCTTCCTCCAAGTCAGGAACATAAACACTTTCGTCAGCAGAATCCTTCACAACCAATAGAATATCAATAATTGGCTTAGCACATAAACCTGGCACTGAAGTTGATCCAACGTGCTCCAACTGAAGTACCTTTTTACCAAGTATGGAATAAACTCTTTTAGCCTCTCGGTCAAATAACTTCGGCCATTTCGGATCATAGTCAAGGAGTGTAATTTGTGCATTGGTTATACGTTTTTCTTCCTACTCACCGTATAATCGGGCTGTTTCCTTTAACCAATATTTAACGTCGCCGATAACCAGATCACCTCTTTAGCTTCATAAGCTATTTCCTATATATAGGATATTCGAGAATAAAATTCATCCAACCCTCTTTGTATTCCGCACAAATGATCCCATCGTGAAGTTCAACAATTCTTTTTGAGATAGCAAGTCCAAGTCCAGTTCCATGATTATTCCTTCTTGCCTTATCCCCCCTGAAAAATCTTTCAAACAATTTATTAACATCATTTACTGGAGGCTTTTCCGTTTTATTTGATACCTTCAAAATGGCTTTATTCCTTTTTGCTTCAAGTTTTATATGTAATTCGGATGGTTTCAAGCTGAATTTTATCGCATTCATAAAGAGATTTTCATAAACACGAACCATCTTTTCTACATCCATTAAAACAGGTATATATTCTTCCCTTATCGATTTTTGAACACTTAATTGTTCTTTTTCAAATATTGGTATGTATTCTCCAACTATTTGCTCCAATAACCCTGCCAAATCAACCTCGCTCAGCTTTAACTTAACATCTGGACTTGACAAACGGGTATATTCAAATAGTTCGTCAATTAGGTATTTCAGTCTTTGTGATTTTGAATAAATGATTTCAAGGCACTCCTGATATTGTAGCTTATTGTCATATTGACCTTTTTTTAATAAATCCAAATATCCAATGATTGATGTCAAAGGTGTCCGTAGATCATGGGATACATTTGTAATAAGCTCATTTTTTTCATTCTCTATGCGTCTTTCATATTCAAATTTATTTTCTAACTCTTTTGACATGTAATTAATGTTTTGAGCCAGTTGAGTCAATTCGTCTTTACCTTCAATCCCAATTGTCATACCAAGTTTTCCATTAGCAATATGGTTAACGCTCTCGGAAATGAGTTTCAAATACATTAATTTTCTTCTTACCATGAATAAAAAAATTGTAATAAAAGTGAAGATAGCTACTGTAAACATGATGAACATCATCAAATTATATTTTAAAATACTGAACCCCGTCGAATTCATCATATACGGATTCGTGATGAATTGAGAGATGAGGATCATCAAAGCAATCGAAACAAGTAAACTAATCGCAATCGAAACAAGAAGCTTTACAATTATCTTATTTCTAAATCTGATATTCTTCATATTTTATACCCTACTCCCCAAACTGTTTTAACGTAAATCGGGTGTTTTGGGTCTTCTTCAATTTTGTCTCTAATTTTTGTAATGTGCACCATCACCGTATTATCCGACTTATAGAAGTCTTCCTTCCAAACTGCTTCATAAATTTTTTCAACACTTAAGACAATCCCTTTGTTTCTGGCGAGAAGTTCCAGTATATTGAATTCTTTTGGAGTTAATCTTACTTCCTTCTCCCGTACCCATACCTGACGAGTATCAGTATTAACGGTTAAATCGCCAATATCGATGACGGTTTTATTGCTGTTAGTATCAGTATTGTATTTTTTATACCTTCTTAATTGAGATTTTACCCTGGCAATCAATTCCAATGGATTAAACGGTTTTGATAAATAATCATCTGCGCCGGAAGCAAGACCCTGGATTTTATCCATATCTTCTGATTTTGCAGAAAGCATGATGATGGGCATACTGCGTTCTTCCCTAATTTTCATACATGCCTCAATACCATCCATTTTTGGCATCATTATATCTAAAATAATGAGATCGAACTTCTTATCTTCCAATAATTTTAAGGCTTCGATAGCATCTTCTGCTTTTTGGGTTTGCATACCTTCATTTTCTAAATAAACCGAAATAAGTTTTCTAATTTCTTTGTCATCATCAACAATAAGAATTTTGGACTCCACAATATCCCTCCACATTTTTTTCTTGCATCGAACAATTAAAGACATAGGCTGGTGGTACATTTCTAATTTCTCTTTTTATATCTATTTTGGTAAAAAAATGTTGGATGAATGCTTTTTTAAATTTAGTGTATTGGAAAGTAATGAATTGTCCATCCTTGTTTAGGATTTTCGTGGTGTTTAATAAAATTTTGGTTGAAACCTGTTTTGGTAAACTTGCAAATGGAAGACCAGAAATAACATAATCGGCATAAGTCATACCATACTCCCTTAAATACTGCTCAATATTTTCAGCAGATCCATATACAATGAATAAATTCTCTTCTTCTTTAAATTTTCCTTTTAGTAATGAATAAAACTCCTTATTATTTTCCACTAATAAAACAATTGTCTTAGGGTCTCTTTTTTTTAACAATTTTTCTGTGAACACACCTGTACCGGGTCCATATTCGACAATGTACTTTGCTTTCTTAAAATCGATTCCTTCAATCATTTTATCTCCAAGAAATCTTGAACTAGGAAGAATTGCACCAACTGATTTAGGATTTACAATATATTGAAATAAGAAGGAGAGATTTTTCATAATTAGTCACCCCATTGGTTTGAATTCATAATCATACTTTAGGATCCAAACCTGAAGAAAAAGGGGCAAAAATTCTTAAGAATTCTTAAGCTTTGAATAAGCCTTTTAGGAGCGAGTTCCAATTGAAGAAGTGAAATCAGAAATGGTGTATTTTTAATTTTATTCATTATTGCGGCTAGTGACAGCTTCGCTGGTACTACCCCTATTATTAATTACTTCCTTCGTAATAATGGAGATGATGTTTCTTATAGCACAAAAGAACCTAACGAGATAAGTATGCAAGCGTAAAGCATAACTTAGCTCACCGTAAATGGAAACACGTCCAAGACCATGCGGATGCAAAAGGTTCAATAGTACAGGAAATTATGGAGAGGGCAAACGCAGTCGGTGAGAAGAAGGGTTGAAACTTAATTAGGCTAAACCCTGTTAGATAGGTTTTCTCTTTTTAAATCAAGTTGTATTCTTACTCCCTTAGGGGAACCGAGTATTTCCTAAAAAAGTGAGGCAGCGGTGATCTCTGCCTCGAATGGTTGATTCGTATGTGTCCTATGACTCATTGCGACGGAAGGTTGCAATTTGACCGACTGGTATTTCGTGAAAATCGGATGCAGAGGTGAGTATTTTTTCCGCTCCACCTGGGTTCATGATAGACAATCCGCGGAGGGGCTCCCAACCTGTATTGATCGTGTGGTGATAGACTCCTTTGGGAATGTGAATCACATCGCCGGCTTTGACCGTAAAGGGCGTTTCGTCGTTCAACATCTGTTTTCCTTCTCCAGAAAGAACGTAGAGGACCTCCTCTGCGTCAGGGTGATTATGTCGCTCAACTCCCTGTTCAGGGAAGAGAATTACTTCGCCAAAGGATACGTTTGCCCCTTTGGTGTGGTCGGGTGTGACAAACCATTTGATGATCCCCCAGGAAAAAGTTTGTGTAGAAACCTCGTTAGGTTGAATGTTTTTACTCATGTCTGTTACTCTGCTACAAAGCGTAGAAACATCTTTCGGGTAGCAGAGTGTTCACCTCCTTGTTTTCATATTTTTGAATTTTACTCTCTGTTTTCTTTATCCCTTTCATCGTTTGGGAGAGTTATACCTCACCTACCAAAAATAAGATGGTAGGCTGTTAAATAAGGTTTTTCTCTCCATATTAAGTTATATCTTTATTCCCACTCTTTTCGAAAAATCTTAAGTACCCTTTCTGAAAATCCAGTTTCCGAGGATTATTTTGTTTGCCTCAATGGCCGTATTGGCATCAATCTTGGTATTTCTAATTATGTTCATAGTTGTTCATCCTCTCCAAATTCATTTTGGTTTTTCGTGAGAACACTGTTCACTACTTCCCGCCAGATATCTTTATAGTCTGTTTTAAACGGCATCTGCATGACTATAGAATCTTGGATACCATCGATGACAATAGCTAGCATATGTGCCTTGGCCGCTATATTTTGCGGTTTAACTATTCCTAAATCAGCTCCCTTTTGCAATAAGTCTTGGAAGCCCTCTATAAACTCTTGCTCAAATTTCGCAATGCGTTTCAAGTATTTTTCATTGCGCACAGCATAGCTCATAAATTCATTTAAAACTCGTAGATAGATTTCATCTTTTTCCGGAAACATTCTTAGACCCGCTTGATATAGCTTTTTAGCAAAATTTTGTTCATTGCACTCATCAATTTGGACGAAATGGTCAAATTGATAATCGCCAAGACTGTATTCAAATATTCGATCGATCAATTCTTCTTTTGATGCGAAATGATAGTAAATGGACGGCTTTGTGATACCGACCTTTGTGGCAATCATAGCCAGACTCGTTTTTTCAATCCCGTGTTGTGCAAAAAGCTCAAATGCTGCCTCAATCAATTGATTGGATGTCAGTTCTTTCTTCTTCCTCATATTTTACTCCTCACATTACAATCCGGATTTATATTTTCGATGTTTTAACGTGATGTTTTTAACTACCGTAGGGAGCATTAGATACTAGGTAAAAGTTACTTGCAGCCATCCCGCGGATTACTGGGAGCAATCGAAGAAAGAATTTATACAAAATTCACCCCAATATGATGTACAAGCAGAACTACATCCGGCTATTATTAAAAGAATTAATTTTACAGGTAAGAATGAGGTAAAAGGGATGTTTTCTTCAATTAACGGGGATAATGGAAAAACATTTAGATTTAAAATTAAATAACTTTGTTGTAACGTTACAGACTTTACTAACGGATTTATTCGACGTAGTTGGCAAGTAAAATGTCGTCCTTTGCTAGTTACAAGGCGACATTGAACAGGTAATATAATATCTGTCCCGTTAATTAGGCAGAATGCAATCACTACCACCACTAGTGAATGTGTAGATAGCTAAAGGAGGGCCTGTTATGAAGTCTCATACTCGTATTAAAATCCCGGCAGGATTTTGGGCAGGCATACATCAATTAGGGATTGCCCCCCACGACGTCGCTCGAAAGGCACAACTGCCGCTCACCATTATTAATGAGCCAGTTGTCACCACCGATCAATATTTCGCGATTTGGCAGGCTTATTCAGATCTCATTGATGACACTGCCGAAGGAATTATCAAGCTTACAACCGTCTTTGAAACAGCGCATTACCCACCCGCCGTCTTAGCGACTTACCATGCTCGTAACTACCGTGACGCTCTAAAACGAATGGCACGGTACAAACGAATGTGTCCCCCTGAAAGCTTACGTATCACGGAGGAAGGTGAGAACTGTACAATTGAACTAGATTGGTTATATACCGAGCAACCAGGTCCACCGCTGCTCGTCGGAATTACTCTGGCATTTCTTTTGGAGCTTGGACGTCGGGGCACAGGTCAACCGTTGATGGCGAGATTTGTCGAATTTACGCACTCGATGGGCGACATACAGACACTTGAAGCTTACTTCGGCTGTCATATCCGGATTGGTGCAGATTATAACAGGTTGACGCTACATCGAGGAGATCTGGACCTCCCTTTTGTCTCGTACAACGAAGAGTTGCTGGAAATTCTGACTCCCGTACTAGATAAATCGTTGGATGAGCAGCAACACAGTCATTCAATCACCGAAATGGTCAAGTGGATCATGAAACGTAACCTTGCAGGAGGGCGCCCTGACATTCAGACTGTCGCAAGCGAGTTGGGGATGAGCGATCGTACCTTGCAGCGCCGTCTTAATGACGAAGGCACAAGCTTCAAGCATCTTTTGACACAAGTCCGACATGACTTGGCTCGAGAATACTTGGCAGACCCCTCGTTTGATATTAAAGAAGTAGCCTTCATGATTGGATATGAAGATCAGAACTCGTTCTACCGCGCCTTCCGCATTTGGGAAGGTGATACTCCCGCAAATTGGCGTACTGAACATTTAGGTGCAGACTCGATACATTAACTTCGGCTTAAAAGTAAATTTTTTAAAACTATATTAACAAAGAATAACCTAGTTATTACCTCAAAGGGTAGGAGCGTTTTTATTTTAACCTTTTGTAGTCATAAAAGGTAAAGGAATGGGAGAAATATATTATGGATATGGGATTAAACAATAAAACAGCTTTAGTTACAGGATCAACGAAAGGTATAGGTAAGGCAATTGCCATTGAACTTGCCAAAGAAGGTGTCAATGTCCTAATCAATGGACGAAACTATGAAGAGGTAGAACGAGTTGTAAATGAACTCAAATCGGATTTCCCGTCTACCTCTCCTCAAAATGCTACAGCCGATCTTGTCGATATGGGGCAAAGAGAAGCTTTATTTAAAAAATTCCCCACTATTGATATTTTAGTTAACAATATGGGGATTTATGAAATTATGCAATATGAGGACATTGACGATGAAGTATGGGAAAAATATTTCCGTACTAATGTTCTTGCCGCAAATGGATTATCTAAATTTTATTTACCTAAAATGTTAAAAAATGATTATGGTCGCATTATCTTTATTGCGAGTGAAGAAGCAATCATGCCTTCAGGACAAATGCCTCAGTATTGTATGACAAAATCAATGCTATTATCATTGTCAAAAAGCTTATCTAAATTAACAATAGGAAAAGAAGTTACAGTCAATACGATCATGCCAGGACCAACACTCTCTGAAAATGTTCAACAAATAATTGAGGGGATATACCCTAATGATGATATGACTTTTTCAGAAAAAGAGAAAGAATTTATGACTACCAACCTACCTCAATCTGAAATACAGCGATTTATCAAGCCAAGTGAAATAGGTAGACTAACTACATTTGTATGTAGTCCTTATGCATCCGCATTTAAAGGTTCTCCAATCCGTATGGATGGGGGGATGGTACCGACTATTTTTTAACATTATTGTATATAAGTTTAACAAACATATAACAATAGGAGGCTCCAATACTATAGAATTGGAGTCTCCTATTTCCTTTTTTATTCTTAAATAGATTTGCTTATGCATTCTACAAAATCTAACAAAATTCTGGAAGTGTCGCCAATTACCTTGAAAGCGATTTATAATAATTGTAAAATGAGAGACATAAAAGGAGTGGGAATGTATGAACAACTATAATTTTCAAACACCTCGTTATCTTGTGGTGATTGAACAAATAAGGGAAAAAATCAAAGAAGGCAAGCTGGAACCGGGTGAACGTTTACCTTCTGAAATGGAATTCGCAAAGGAATTAGGCGTTTCGCGTAACACATTACGGGAAGCTTTACGAATTCTAGAAGAGGAAAATATCATTATCCGTAAGCATGGAGTTGGGACGTTTGTGAATGAAAAACCCGTATTCTCCGGTGGAATAGAGGAGTTATTTAGCATTACCGATATGATCGAAAGACAAGGGAAAAAGCCAGGAACAGAAATTCTATTTACGGGGTATGTTGACCCGCATGGCGACGACATTAAGGAATTAAATTTGGAGAAAAACGAACAAGTATTTTTAGTTAAACGAGTTCGAACAGCCGACGAGACACCGCTAGTTTATTGTATTGATAAAATTCCAGCGAATTTACTTGAAAAAGGGTATAAATTAAACCAGGAGTCAATACTAGTATCGCTAGAAGAAGTAGGGATCACGATTAGTTATGCAAAAGCTGAAATAAAAACAATGAGTTACAACGAGGAAATCTCTGATATTATGAATTGTGATCAAGACACACCCCTCTTAATTTTGCGCCAAATTCATTATGATTTAAATAATAGACCAGTTCTCTACTCCATAAACTTCTTTAATTCTAATCAAATATCATTTAATGTATTGCGCAAACGTAACATTTAGGTGAAAAAATTTGGTTAAGGAATAATCAAGAGAATTGTCGGAAAGGATTTATAAAGTTTTCGTAAAAAACCACAACAATATTCGACAATATTTTAAAAAACAATTGACTTGTTGGACGTCTAACCTTACAATGGAATTGTAATCAATGCGAAAGGGATTACAATGTGAGTTTTAAGTTGGACGTTCTATCTATTTTCAGGTAAAAATAATACACCAAAAAAAATGAAAGAGGAGAATGTTATATGAATATCCTATGGGGTATCATGGGAATCGTTGTTGTATTAGGAATAGCTTTTCTCTTTTCCAATAAAAAGAAAGCGATTAAACTAAGAACTATACTTGGTGGATTAGCGATTCAAATTTCATTTGCATTTATTGTATTAAAATGGGAAGCGGGAAAGGAGGCCCTGCAATGGTTTACGTTAAGGGTTCAAGATGTTATTAATTTTGCTAATGAAGGAATTAGCTTTTTATTTGGATCATTAGCGGATAGTGATCAGTTTGGCTCTATATTTGCTTTTCACGTTTTACCAATTATTATTTTCTTTTCAGCATTAATTTCTGTTTTATATTATCTTGGCATTATGCAATGGTTTATTAAAATTATTGGTGGTTCACTATCTAAATTACTAGGAACAAGTAAGACCGAATCCATGTCAGCTGCAGCTAATATTTTTGTTGGGCAAACAGAGGCGCCACTTGTTATAAGACCATTCCTAGAGAAAATGACACAATCTGAGTTATTTGCAGTCATGACTGGTGGACTGGCATCTGTTGCTGGTTCAGTATTGGTAGGATATTCTTTATTAGGAGTACCACTAGAGTATTTACTTGCTGCAAGTTTCATGGCAGCTCCAGCAGGATTGATTATGGCGAAAATGATGATGCCTGAAACAGAAGAAGCAAAAATTTCTGATGATATTCAATTGGAAAAAGATACGGAAACAGTCAATGTTATTGACGCCGCTGCCAAAGGTGCATCAGACGGGCTAAAATTGGCATTGAATGTAGGAGCTATGTTGTTAGCATTCATTGCACTTATTGCTCTAATTAATGGGATTTTAGGAATCTTCGGTGGAATTACGTTAGAACAGATTTTAGGTTATGTATTTGCTCCATTTGCCTTTGCTGTAGGTGTACCCTGGTCAGAAGCAATACAAGCAGGAAGTTTTATTGGGCAAAAATTAGTACTAAATGAATTTGTAGCTTACGCCTCCTTTGCCCCAGAAATCGGAGTATTATCAGAAAAAACGACACTTATTGTTAGTTTCGCATTATGTGGGTTTGCAAACTTAAGCTCTTTGGCAATCCTGTTAGGGGGATTAGGAGGTATGGCCCCAAGTCGTAGAAATGATATTGCTAAACTAGGATTAAAAGCGGTATTGGCCGGGACATTGGCTTCTTTATTAAGCGCAGCAGTAGCAGGCATGTTCTTTTCATAATGATAATTCGAAAAAATTTGAGAAACATCTATAGCCTGTAGGAAAGGGTGACCATGATGAGAATGATCGATATTATTGAGAAAAAACGTGATGGAAATTCATTAACGAAGGAAGAGATTGATTTTGCAATTCAGGGTTATACAAAAGGGGAGATACCGGATTATCAGATGTCCGCATTAGCAATGGCCATCTTTTATCAAAATATGACTCCAGAAGAACGAGTCCATTTAACGATGGCGATGGTAGAGTCAGGGGATCAGATTGATTTATCTGATATTGATGGTATTAAAGTGGATAAACATAGTACGGGAGGGGTAGGTGATACAACAACACTTATCCTGGCACCACTTGTTGCTTCTATTGGTGTCCCTGTAGCTAAAATGTCTGGGCGCGGCTTAGGACATACAGGCGGTACCATTGATAAACTGGAATCCATTAAAGGATTTCAAGTAGAAATTGATAGTAAAACATTTAATGAATTAGTTAACAAGAATAAGATAGCTGTTGTAGGTCAAAGTGGAAATTTGACCCCTGCAGATAAAAAGCTATATGGACTTCGCGATGTAACAGCGACAGTAGATTCCATCCCCCTGATTGCCAGTTCGATAATGAGTAAGAAAATTGCCTCTGGTGCCGATGCAATCGTACTTGACGTAAAAACGGGTTCGGGAGCTTTTATGAAAGATCTTGACAGTGCAAAGGAATTGGCAAAAGCTATGGTTCAGATTGGGAATGGGGCCGGTCGCAAAACCATTGCTGTCATCTCAGATATGAATCAACCATTGGGATTTGCCATTGGAAATGCCTTGGAAGTTAGAGAAGCCATTGATACGTTAAAAGGCGAAGGTCCAAAAGATTTGGAAGAGTTATGCTTAACATTAGGAAGCCGAATGGTTTATCTAGGAGGAAAAGCAGAAACAGTAGAAGAAGCACGAGAAAAATTAGTGGATGCCATAGAATCTGGTAAAGCGATTGAAACATTCAAAACCTTTGTTGCTGCACAAGGCGGCGATCCAACGATTATCGATCAACCAGAAAAATTACCAACCGCAGCCCACACATTTGCAGTGGAAGCAAAACAGGATGGATATATTTCAGAAATTATCGCAAACGAAATTGGAATCGCAGCGAGCCTTTTAGGTGCGGGTCGTGTGACGAAAGAATCACAAATTGACTTGGCGGTAGGTCTTGTATTAAATAAAAAAATCGGGGATCAAGTTCGAAAAGGTGATTCACTTGTAACCATTCACAGTAATCGAGAAGATGTAGCGGAAGTAATGGGGAAAATATATGAATCCTACTCGATTTCAAGCGAACCGGTGGATAGCAATCCATTAGTATACGATGTTATTTCTAAATAAGCATAAAGGGGTCCAAAATTTTAGGACCCCTTCTATTGACCTTTAGAAGTTGGACGTCTTACAATAAAAGTGGATCATAAAGGAGGAACTAGAGGATGAGCAAAACAACCCCTTTTAAACGAGTATTCCTAATTGTCATGGATTCAGTCGGTATCGGGGAGTCACCTGATGCAAAGAAGTACAATGACGAAGGAGCGGATACATTAGGTCATATTGCAGAACATATGAATGGGTTAAATATGCCGAATATGGGTGCCCTTGGATTAAGTAATATTCGTAAATTAAAAGGCATAAAACCAGCAAATAATCCCTTAGCACATTATACTAAAATGCAGGAGGCCTCAGCAGGAAAAGATACAATGACCGGACACTGGGAAATTATGGGGCTCCAAATTGATACCCCTTTTAGAACTTTTCCTGATGGATTTCCGGATGCAATCATTCATAAGCTTGAGGAAAAGACTGGTCGAAAGGTTATTGGAAATAAACCAGCATCGGGAACGGCAATCTTAGACGAGTTAGGTGCAGAACATATGAAAACTGGAAGCCTAATCGTTTATACTTCAGCTGATTCCGTTTTACAAATTGCCGCTCACGAAGAGGTAGTTCCATTAGAAGAACTTTACGATATTTGTCAATATGCTCGTGAATTATTAAATGATCCTGAATATATGGTCGGACGTGTTATTGCTCGCCCATTTGTCGGAGAGCCAGGTCATTTTGAACGTACACCAAACCGCCATGACTATGCTTTAAAACCGTTTGGTCGTACCGTTATGAATGAGTTAAAAGATGCGGATTATGATGTAATCGCCATTGGGAAAATCTCTGATATTTATGATGGTGAAGGGGTAACCAAGTCGCTAAGAACAGTATCAAATATGGATGGTATGGATAAATTACTGGAAACAATGGACATGAATTTTACTGGATTAAGCTTTTTGAATTTAGTAGACTTTGATGCGAAATATGGCCATCGTCGTGATCCGAAGGGGTATGGGAAGGCATTAGAAGAATATGATGCAAGGCTACCTGAAGTATTGAGAAAACTAAAAGAGGACGACTTACTTATCATTACTGCAGACCATGGGAACGATCCTATCCATCACGGGACAGATCACACGAGAGAATATGTTCCATTACTTGTACATCATAAAGGAGTCACAGCAGGAAAATCATTGCCAATAAGAAATACATTTGCGGATATTGGTGAGACCATTGCGGAAAATTTTCAAGTTAACAGTCCACAACATGGGAAAAGTTTTTTGAACGAAATTTGAAGGAGGATGGGGATGAGTAAAATTGAGCGCGCGAAAACATTTATAGAGGAGAAAATTTCCTCCAAACCAAAAATTGGCCTTATTTTAGGTTCAGGTTTAGGAGTATTGGCAGATGAAATAGATCATCCGGTAAAAATTAAATATGAAATGATTCCTGGATTTCCTGTATCGACAGTGGAAGGCCATGCTGGACAATTAGTGGTTGGAGAATTAAAAGGTGTTACGGTATTAGCCATGCAAGGACGGTTTCATTATTATGAAGGATATCCTTTAGAAGAAGTAACTTTCCCTGTTCGTGTAATGAGAGCCTTGGGTATTGAAACGCTTGTCGTAACGAATGCTGCTGGCGGTGTAAATCAGTCCTTCACTCCCGGGGATTTAATGTTAATTACCGACCATATTAATAATGTAGGAGCCAATCCATTAATCGGTCCAAATGACAGTACATTAGGTGTACGTTTTCCTGATATGTCAACGGCTTATACACCTTCTTTACAGGAACTTGTACGTGAAGTTGCTAAGAATTTGAACATTACACTAAAAGAAGGAGTCTACGTTTGGAATAGTGGCCCAAGTTATGAAACGCCGGCAGAAGTACGTATGCTAGAAAAAATCGGTGGAGATGCAGTTGGGATGTCAACAGTACCAGAGGTTATTGTTGCTCGTCACGCTGGAATGAACGTCATTGGAATTTCTTGTATTACGAACATGGCTGCGGGTATTTTGGATCAACCACTTAGCCATGAAGAGGTGATTGAAACGACAGAAAAAGCAAAAGAAAACTTCTTAAACTTAGTAAAAGGGATTGTCGAACGTCTGTAAATGCATGGATTAAAAAGAGGCAGGGGATATAATCATGGAAAAAAACATTGCAAAAATGATTGATCATACAGCTTTAAAACCAGATACATCAAAAAAACAAATTATAAAATTATGTGAAGAAGCAAAGGAATATGGTTTTTATTCGGTTTGCATTAACCCGGCTTGGGTGGAAGAAGCATCCCGTCAGTTAGAAGATTCTGATGTAAAAGTATGTACGGTAATTGGCTTTCCATTAGGGGCTACCACAACTAACATGAAGGCATTGGAAACGAAAGATGCGATAGAAAATGGTGCAACTGAAGTCGATATGGTCATCAATATCGGTAAATTAAAAGATGGCGATCTTGACTATGTTGAAAACGATATAAGAAATGTAGTAGAAGCGGCAAAAGGAAAAGCATTAGTTAAAGTAATCATAGAAACTTGTCTACTTACAAATACTGAAAAAGTGATGGCATGCAAACTTGCTGTTAAGGCCGGAGCTGATTACGTTAAAACATCTACTGGTTTTTCAACTGGTGGGGCAACCGTAGAAGATATCCAATTAATGCGTAAAACAGTAGGCCCTAATGTAGGTGTGAAAGCTTCTGGTGGTGTAAGAAGTCGTGAATCAGCATTAGCATTGATTGAAGCTGGTGCAACAAGACTTGGGGCTAGCTCCGGAGTGGCCATTGTTTCAGGCGGAGATGCAAAAACAGATTATTAAATTACTTTTGGTCTTTACTCTTAGGAATAAAAGACTGGGTGGGCGAGGGAAATTTATAAAGAAGGAAATAAAATGAAAGGAAAGTTGAATAACCTCATAAATCTTTCTGAAAAAGGAACGACGATGAAACAAGAGCTCCTTGCTGGTTTCGTCTCATTCTTCACAATTGTATATATTATTGCTGTCAATTCAAGTATTTTAGCAGATGCAGGTATACCAATGCAGGCTGCGGTTTGGGCAACGATCCTAACCTGTGTAGCAGGGTGTTTAATGATGGGAATATGGGGGAATTTGCCCCTTATCTTAGTTCCAGGTATGGGTCTCAATGCAATGTTTACTTATACCTTTGTCCATTCCATGGGCCTAACATGGCAAGAAGCGCTTGCTGTAGTATTCATTGCAGGATTATTATTTGCTGTCATTGCCTTTACCCCACTGTCGGATATTCTTGCTACGGCGATTCCAAGTTCGTTGAAGGATTCTATTAGTGTTGGCTTAGGCTTATTTTTATCCTTGCTAGGATTAGAAAAAAGTCAACTGATTGTAAGAGGAGAACATTCTTTAATTAGTTTAGGGGATATAAGTAGTCCCCAGGTCATTGTGTTTATCCTAACGCTCATTCTTGCTGTGATTCTATTTTTACGAAATGTTCCAGCCAACTTCTTAATCACTATTTTTGTTGGAACAATCATTGCTTGGATGTTCGGACTTGTGGATATGAGTTCGTTAAAAAACGGCTTTGGAAGTGCTTCTGGTGATTATGGATCTGTGTTTGGTGCAATGACATTTGCAAGTATGACGTCCATCACATTTTGGATCGCCGTTTTTTCCTTAACAATGGTACTTGTCTTTGAAAATATCGGGTTGATTAGTGGACAGTTAGGACAGCTGAATCAAAGTGAAAAGTATGGTAAAGCTTTTCGGGTTACCGCGATTTCGGCAATGCTTAGCGGTATATTTGGTTCTAGTCCTACTGTTTCGACAGTTGAAACGGCTGCAGGGATTACTGCAGGAGGAAGGACGGGAATTACATCAATCGTAACGGGTCTGTTATTTTTATTGTCAATTTTCTTTATTCCATTTGTAAGCATTATACCTAATAGTGCAATTGCACCAATACTTATCATTATTGGAGGATTAATGCTACAAAATGTGAAAAGTATTAATTTCGAGGATTTATCAGAAGTAATTCCAGCTTTTTTAATTATTATTATGATTCCTTTTTCATATAGTATTGCTGATGGGATTGCATTTGGATTTATTGCCTATCCGATTGCAAAATTAGTAGTTGGAAAAGCATCCCAAATATCCATCCCCCTATATATTATCTCCGGTTTATTTTTATTAAATTTTATATTGCACGGTGTTTAAAAGGATTAAGCCTCATTGCTTGATCCTTTTTTTTACAAAGAACTTGGAAAAAATTATTTTTCAAAAGTACATATGGCTGCAGATAAAGTCAAAAGATACTTTGTCTGCAGTTTGTTGTTGATTTAGTTCAACTTACCACGTTGCTCATCATTCTGGATCCCGGAACCGCAACAGATGCTGATAAGTTGCTATCCTATAGTCTGTTTGGAACGAATACTGGTTCCATACACTCGAATCCTCGCTCGTTTCCTCTGTTTCAAGTAAGCGAAGTTCATTCGGCTTCAATGTCATGATTTTGGAATCGATCACTTTCATTTCCTCGTTGCTGCTGTTCAAAGCACGTATTTTCACTTGTACTTCCTGTGTTTTGCTTAAGTTGTTTTGAATAAAATATTGGTTGCTATATGGTGTGCTCCGACAACTTGTACTCCGCAAGCATTCTCTTTCAGAACTTACTAACGCGATAGAAAATTCCTCTGTGTTGGCGTTCTGAGTGGCAGCCATCGCTTGATTGATAGACGCGGCAAAAGCTACTTTTTTACCGGTAGGTGCTGCGATGAATAAAGTGATAAATAAATGAATAGCGAAACATAATGCTAAAATATTGACCGTTTTTGGATCATGGATTGACTTTGGCAATTGCTTGCCCATCGTGATTGTGACAAATACATTAATGATCAAAATAATCCCCGCAACAAGACCGACGATTGCCATGCCGATGACCGTTTCTATATTTGTTTGGAAAATGGGAAAGCCATACGTTTTGAATAAATAAATATGTATCAATATACTACTGAACACCAATATAATGAGCAAGATGACAGGAGTTTTCCAAGAAATCTTTTCTCTTTTTCCTAATTTAAAATCGATCGATGTCCAAAGAAACCAAAGACCTGGAATCGAAAAAATAAGTATTGAAACCATAACGAACAGCATGATTGGCACCTCCATTCACTGTTGAGTACATATACGAAACTTTGCAGGAAAGGTTTCATTCATCAGGTGTATAGACAGCCGGAGATTATTCAAGTTAAAAAGAATAAAAAAGTATAAAAAGCCTTTCAAATCCCCATGATGGAGCATTTTGAAAGGTCTTTAACGATCGTTATTCCGAAATTTACTTTGCAATAAAGGTGAATTTCATTATTATAATGAACCGGACGTCATCTACTGAAGAGATTTTGATGAAATCTATTTTAAAAGTGCATACTACTATGATACCTTAAAAAGGTGTTTAAAATTAAAAAACACATATTGTTTGGAGGTAATCTAATGAATAATTTGGATACTTACAATGACTTAAAAATAATTTGCCCTGAAGATTGTGGAAATGCACCAAAAAAATATTTTCTTAAGGAAGTAAACATTGCTTTTGCTAAAAACGATTTGAGTTTTATTAAGGATAATATTACAGATGATTTTAATTGGAATATAATTGGAAGGAAATTAATCCAAGGGAAAGAAAGTTTTGTTGAAACATTAAAACAAATGCAGAATAACAAAGTAATAGAACTGCACATTAGTAACATTATTACCCACGGTTATGATGGTTCTGTAAACGGTACCTTCATATTAGAAAATAAGAAGAGTTATGCATTCTGTAACGTGTACAAATTTATAAGTCCGCGTAATAATTCGAAAATAAAAGAATGTACTTCTTATATAATTGAATCATCTTAATATATTACAAAAGTTGAAATCAGATTGATGAAGGTTAATTTTGTGTCCCATTACGACATAACTGTTAAGACTACTCAAGCTGTTGCAGAGTAGTCTCGGCCCAGTCGGAAAACGAGCCGGTACCGTTGCAACTAGGACAAGTCGGATCGATAAATGCATCCGTGACAAAAAATCCTCTGCCGGAACAATCGGGGCACGTACCCTTGCGGCGGTTGATATTTATCTTCTTTTTAGTTTGAGTGGTGTTCCATTCAGATATTCTGTTATTTATTTTGTTAAAAATCTCCATGTCAATTCACCTCAGAATTTATTATGAGGAGTCCTAAGGTATATTATTCATCTGTTTCTGTTTTGGTTCAATTTTCGAACAATGAATGACATTTACCGAAGATATTACACGGTCGACACATAAAGCGAAGGAGTGAAAAGTTAGAGCGCTTGTTTAAAGCGCTCAAACAATAGCGTGCATTTTCCACTCAATAGATCACTTTCCATAATACATGTGGTGATGATGGGGGTGGACATAATGCGTATGGTGTGGATGGAATCCTTGATGTTGAAACTGAGTCTGATTAATCCCATAAGCATGGTGGTGCATTGGATGGATATGATGATGCATTGCGTGAGCATGATGGTGCGCATGATGGTGTGCTGGATGAGCATGATAACTGTGCATATGATGATGCATTTAATCACCTTCTTTTTTTTTTTTTTTTGTTCTATACACCATATGCCTTTAAGAAAAAACATGAAACCTTAAATAAGTGAAATGGTTGAATGTCATAGTACAAACTTACAGGAAAAACGATGCCCCTTAAACACTTATTTATCAATACCATTCTCATTGCTCGCATTCCTTCAATCAGGAAAGTGCGGGCTTTTTTATGGTTAAGGAAATTATAAAATTTGTCGCTTGTGGATAACTGTTTACGTTGCGGTTTGACATCCAGCTCCAGCGCCCAGCGACTAGCAAACTTTCGGTGCCTGCTTGCGTAAGTCAACATCGATTCACCCTTTGGTGTCTAGCTACAGGCGGTAGGGGCTCGAGGTCAAATAACCCTGAACCTAGGAAGGGAAAAACCGCCCTTCCTAGGTTCAGGAACATTTGCTTGTCGCCCCTAAGCAACCGCCTTCCGCATTTCGTGGTTCATCGTGTTTCCTTTATCTCAGGCCAACAGGATGTTGGTCAGAACGGCGTTGCGACGTACAAGGATGTACTAGTGCAGACGAAGCGACAGGACGTCGCGATTGAGTCTGCCGCCAGGACGGCGCGTCTTTAGCCGTTCAACCTTATTACCTTAAGTTTGTACGTCGCTAAACGGGCGCTTGCGCTTTTGTTCTTTGCTTTAGATAACTCCGAAAAAAACACGATAAGGATTAAATTCATTTAGAGAAGGGTACTTAAAAAAGGTAGTACTACATTTTTCCAAAATATGTTCGAAGGAGGTTTAAAAATGAGAAAGGCAAGAGGGGGAGTCGTGGCTTTTGTATTGGGTTTAATGCTTGTAGTAGGAATATCACCACACCAGGCTTCTGCTGCTTGTAATGGACACGGTTTTGTTAATGAGTACACTGAAGCTTATGATTGGCCTGGGGGAGAGGTCATTGATGTGTACCTGCCTGGAGAAGATATGTCCGTGCATGGAAATATGTTAGATAATGGATGGACATATAGGTGGAATGGGGGTGGATTTATTCAAACTAAAGATTTCTGGTATTTTTCGTGTGAGGGGACCCCTTAATCAATAAGACACGCTTTGTCGAAGCCGATTCATCTCATGATTGAAAACACGAGTGTTCTTCTTGGCTAATTCATAAAGTCGCGCCGTTTGTGCACCGCTTAAAACAAAGTTATACCGTTTATAAAAACGATGCGCTCTTTTGCCCCCTTGGATTTAATTGTCTAAAGGGGTGTTTTTGTGGCGAAAAGAATATCTAAAATATATAAGTTGAAAAAATAAATCACATTGGAATGGTGGGGAAACTTTCGTAAAGTATCGGTTATCCGGGGAATAAAAATATTCGTTGTCGTTGGTTTTGTCAAAAAACTAAACTGATTTACTTGCTAATATAATTAATTCATCGAGATTTTTAATCACGGTTTCTTTTTTCGATGGGGGCAAATCCGAAATATTTGCAAGGATTTCCCTTCTTTTTTGTTTCATTTGTTGTAAAATTTCTTTATCCATTTTTTGTAGGTCGCGCCTGCATTCTTCGTTCATCTTTATTTAATCCTTTTCTTTTAATTATTAATAACTTTGAAGCTGGACTGGACTAGCTGGATTCGAACCAACGATCACGGAGTCAAAGTCTGTTGCCTTACCACTTGGCTATAGTCCAAAAAAATCCCCTTTGCAGGGGATAATTATTATTGGTAACGGTTTTGTTGATTTTGTTGCTGGGCTGAATTTTGCTGTGCTTGAGCTGTAGCTTGTGCTTGCTGTATTTGTTGTTGAGCCTGTTGAATCTGTTGTTGTGCTTGTTGAAATTCGCTTTGTTGTTGTGCAGTAGCTTGAGCCCCTGCTTGGTTTTGAACTTGTTGTAATTGTTGCTGTGCTTGTTGGAGCTGTTGTTGAGCCTGTTGCAGTTGTTGTGGATTGGCATTTGCCTGAGCAGCTTGAACAGCCTGTTGTGCTTGTTGAGCAGCAGTAATAGCTTGCTGATACTGTTGTTGATTTTGATTATTTTGTGGCATATTAAAAACCTCCTGCACTCGCAATATTTGCTAAAGGCTAACCTTTAGCTCTGTTTATTCTGTATTAATTTTTTAAAATTATTCATGTGCAAAGAAAAATCGCTAAAATTTAATATAAATTGTCCTTCATTACGATATCCATTTGCATTTGGATGAAGACGAAAAAAGTTAGTTACTGGCGGTTAAGGCTGGTATCAAGAAGAGGGAAAACTTGTTCAACTACTTAAAACAAGTACTCAGAACCATTTGGTAGAAAAAATGAAAAATAAATCGGAATAGGATACAATAAGATTCAAATGTCTTTCCTAGTCTAATCTTAAATATGGTTCCAACCTAGCCTATTTTATTTTCTAGCTAACAAACAATTTTAGAAAGGTAGGTATCTTTAATATGATTATGAATAAGAAAAATGAACAAGTTTTCGTTGAAAGTGAATTTGCTCCTTTGAAAAGAGTTGTTCTAGCGCAATCACAATTTTCTGTACCCACCAAAGAAAATATGCAGAGTGAGCAGTTCCTAACTGAAGATTCATTAGAAGTATTAAAAGATGCATACGGTAAAGATATCGCAGATGCTTTACCAGAGGTACAAAAAAAGTGGGAAAATGAAAAAGAGAACTTTGAAAAACTGCTTAAAAAATATGAAGTTGAAGTAATCCGGCCTAGATTACTTACTGAAAACGAAAAAAAAGATGGAAAAGGGGAGGGGTATAGCAATTTCTTTGCAAGAGATCCCTTTTTTGTTATAGGGCAAATGATCATTGAAGGCAGTATGAAATTCGGTCACAGAAAAAAAGAAATTATGCCTATACGCCATATTTTAGAACATGAAGCAGAGCAGAATGAATGTCTTTATTTATCTGTGCCACAGGCGGATAGATTAGGTGAATTTTATGATATGAAAGGCCCTTTTCTTGAAGGCGGTGATGTTTTAGTTCTGAACAAAGAAATTTTCGTAGGGACATCAGGTCTTGCTTCTAATCACGAAGGAATAGTCTGGTTGCGGAACTTTGTGTCAAATTTCGGGTATACAGTCACGGAAGTACCACTTCACCCTAAAATATTACATTTAGACTGTGCGTTAAGCTTGGTCAAAGATGGATTAATGATTATTTGTGAAGAAGCATTTCTCGAAGGTATTCCAGAATCTTTAAAAGAGTGGGATAAAATATCTGTTTCTCTCGAAGATGCACAAAAATTAATCACAAATGGATTACCTTTAAATGAAGAAGTATACGTAACGGACATGGAATTTCAATCAATAATTGGTGAACAATTAACCAAGAAAGGGATAATGGTTGAATACATTGATTACAGTGTATCTAGAAGCTTTGGTGGCTCATTTCGCTGTACGACACAACCTTTATTACGAATGAATGGGTAAATCTAAAAATGGAGTGCTGTGGGTTTAAAAGATAAGGAAAATTTATAAAACGAGGATGTATCATGACTAAACATAAGATTTATACAATGAGTGTTGCGAGTGTCTATCCCCATTATGTTACGAAGGCGGAGAAAAAAGGACGTACGAAAACAGAAGTCGATGAAATCATCCGTTGGTTGACAGGATATAGTCAGGAAGAGTTAGAAGCGCAGCTGGAAAAACAGACAGACTTTGAGACCTTCTTTGCGGAAGCTCCCCAATTGAATCCTTCACGGGCTTTGATCAAAGGTGTGGTTTGTGGTGTTCGTGTGGAAGACATCGAAGAACCAACCATGCAGGAAATTCGCTATTTGGATAAGCTGATCGATGAGTTAGCAAAGGGAAAAGCGATGGAGAAGATTTTACGGAAATAATAAATGAAGAAACGCTGATTCCATATAAAAAATAATCGGTGTTTTGATGTGTGATTCAATTTTTACTACTTCGCTGATAGAATTTGCGTATATGCTGAGTTTATCCCATAGAGTTAACTCTAATGCAAAGGATAAAGAAAGAGCCACTTATTTATTTATCTAAAATATAGGCGGCTCTTCCTATTAGTTCGTAATAGAGTTCTACAAAAGGCATAAGGAGGTGGAACGATCAACTGGTCTTTCGTTCAAAACGGACTGGTTGATGAAGTCAGCGTTATCTTGGCCCTTGTTCCGCAATCGCACTGTTAATGGAACATTTATTTAGCACTGCCTAAGAAAATATTTTGTCGCGCTTAAATTGACAAATCAAATGATAAAAACTCAGGCAGTTGTCGTTCATGTTTGTCGAGCATAATCTGTTCTGGCTTGATGCCTTGCTCACGCAGTACTTCAATGTTCTGCTTAAGGAATTCGTCACTGCCGACAATATAGAAGAGTCCATCCTTGTCTGCGCCAAGCTTTTTCACTTCTTCATAGTAGTCTTTACGGTTATCGACGAACTGTGATGTGAACTTCTTGTCAGATGCGGATGAAAAAATATCAGTGAATAAGAAATCCTTTGATGAATCGATGTTCAACGAATGGATTTGATTGACGTTGTCTGCACGTTCAAAATAATCAAGTACAAGCGGTCTAAAAGTTGCCAGACCAACACCTGATGACAGCAGGTAAACATTTTTGTCTTCTCTTTTAAGCGGTACATTCGAATGGATTTTAAATATTGCAACCTTATTACCGACTTCAAGTGTTCTTAAAATGGCTTTAAACTCAGAGCACTGCTCTCTGATGCGTGTTGTGATCCCGATTAAATTTTCGTACGGTAAAGTAGAGATTGACATATGACGAATCAGGCTGCGGTTTGGCTTATCCCCGGCATTAAAACCTTCCAATGCCAAGTGAATATGGGCGCCTTCCTCCCATGTAAGGCCTTCCGGACGGTCGACTAAATATGTTTTAACCTCCGGCGTTTCATCAATAATCTTATTTATTTTCGTCCAATATATTTGCATTATATTCTCCCCTTACTCAATTATAAATATCGTTACTATCTAATATACAATAAGTGATAACGATTCTCAATTAAATGGATTGATTATTTCAGAAAATTTATGTGGTTTAAATCCCTGGCAAATTAGAAAAATCTTGATGGAAAAGCAATATATATCAAAAAATCACCTCGCTTTTTTGCTATCTTAATTGTGAGGAGGTTACAGGAAGAATGAGGTACCGTCCCATAATCCAAAAAACAATTGAATTTATCGAGAAAAACTTACAAGAAGAACTATCCTTAGAGCGTATTGCTCAATATGCTGGATTTTCAAAGTATCACTATCATCGTATTTTTCAAAAAGAGATTGGTGTAACAGTCTCTGAATATATTCGCTATCGGAGAATCGCTAACTCAGCTAACATGCTACTTAATTCGGATAGGAGGATAATAGACATTGCTTTCTATTATCGTTTTGAAACACAAGAATCATTTACTCGTTCCTTTAAAAAATATTATGAATTACCACCAGGACAATATCGTAAAATCATGAGTAAATTAACTGTGCAAAGGGAGGAATTAATGGTGGAAAAGACTGACCCGTTACTAAAAGGCTGGCAATTAAGTGGGAGTCATCCATTTCATTATCAGATTGGGATTGATAGGGAGAACATTCATAAAGGAAATGCATCTGGTTATTTAAAATCAGTTTCCGCTCAAACTCAAGAGGAATTCGCGACGATGATGCAACAATTTAAAGCTGAGAAATACCTTGGCAAAAGATTAAAATTATCTGGATTTATCAAATCAAAAAATGTGGATGGATTCTGTGGTTTTTGGATGAGAGTCGATGACGCACTAGGGGATGTGCTGCAGTTTGATAATATGAGTGACCGCCCCATTATAGGAGATTCTGAATGGAATCACTACTCTATTGTTTTAGATGTTCCTACTAATAGTGCAGTCATTGCCTTTGGTGTTTTACTCTCAGGAAATGGGCAGGTGTGGATAGATGAACTTACATTTGCGGAAGTTGATCAACAAACACCAACTACCAATATTGATTTTTCCGTTCAACTTTTAGATGAACCTGTCAATTTATCTTTTGAAGGTTAAAATTTTTAAACTATCTGAAAGGAAGGATGGTATGTCTAAATTCAAAAAACAAACTATTCATATCGTATTAGGTATCGGAATTGTAGTCGCCATTATGGCGGTAAAGTTTATGGCAGGGAATATGATTGCTCGCTTTTTATTTAATTAAAATTGCCAAGCTTTAATGGAGTAAGAGAATAGAGGAGGGGGGTACCATTTTTGCCTCTTTCTTCTTTTTTATTGTGTGCCTGTTGCTATTTGCTAAATAGTTGGTATATCAGAGAGGTGAGCGGAGGCCACAGGCTTAGGAACGCTTGTTTATGCATGGAATTGAGGTGTATAATATACCCGTCGATGTGAAGCGTAAGGGAGAAAGGTAATTCGGAATTAGGAACATAAAATGTTCAGAAACTCTTTAGATTTAGGCCAACAGGATGTTGGTCATTCAGGCGGCGATTTGTGGAGCGGTGAATTTAGTCTGAGTTCATCTTGCATTAGTGGGGGATAGAAGAAACCCGCCACTGCTTGAGTTTCACTTATATGAAAAGAGGTGGAAATAATGAAACTTGTCGGTGTATCTGGAGCACTTGCTGGTGAGAAAACATCTGTCGCTGTACATCGTGTTTTGGCTGCAGCTCGACTTCATGACTCGACTGTAGAGACAGAATTAATTGACCTAAGAGATTTCGACATTGAATTTTCATCTGGACTCCCTTTGGCAACTTATAATGAAGATACTCGGAGTGTTATCCATAAAATTTTATCTGCAGATTTTCTCGTTTTCGGCACCCCCATTTATCAAGCATCTCTTTCAGGTGCTTTAAAAAACCTGCTTGATCACTTACCCGAATACGCATTTCGACATAAAGTGACAGGGATGGTGGCAACAGGGTGGACAAATAAACATTTTCTTGTCTTAGAATACCATTTAGGCTCCATCCTATCTTATTTTAAAGGGCTCGTTCCAACAGGAAATGTCTTCATCCACAATGATTCCTTTGATATCGAAACGGATGAAATTACAGATAAACGAATTTCGGAGAGAATCGAAAAACTTGCCGAAGAAATGATTTATTTGCAACGTGGGATAATGAACAGAAACAAATCTTAATAAGATTGTTTAAAAAACATGGTAGCAATTACGAATAAACTATGTTGGTTTCCTCGTTTTATACCATTCTTCAAGTAAGAAAATGAATGATTTGACGCTTCAAATGATTATTAAGCGGCGAAATCTTGATGATTATATTGATAGCAATTTTTCAGGTATTCCATTACGGTATAATCATTTCGCAGAGGTGCAACTATGAATGAACTAGGTGAAGAAATCAATAGAGGAGAAAATCTCACAACATTTTATCAAGGAGTAAAAGATTGTGTTCCAACATTAATTGGTTATATCAGTATTGGAATTGCGATGGGGATTGTTGGAGCCTCATCCAATCTAAGTATACTAGAGGTCGCTCTTTTATCGATTCTCGTTTATGCGGGTGCAGCTCAATTTATAATTTGTGCATTGTTCGTAGCAGAAAGTCCTATTTCAGTGATAGTATTTACAACTTTTATCGTAAATTTACGCCACTTTTTATTAAGCATGACATTGGCTCCCTATTTTACAAAGTATTCTTTAATGAAAAATATCGCGATAGGGACCCTTTTAACAGATGAGTCATTTGGTGTGGCTGTTAATAAAATTGTTAAAAAAGCAACTTTCAATGCTAAGTGGATGAATGGGTTAAATGTTACAGCTTACATATTTTGGATTTTATCTTGTGTGCTAGGGGCCATCTTTGGTAAATGGATTTCAAATCCAGAAATATTAGGATTAGATTTTTCTTTAACAGCTATGTTTTTGGCCTTGCTTGTGTTGCAATTAGAAAACATAGAGCATAGTAAATTAAAGCTTTATCTATCATTAATTGTTTATGTAGTTCTCTTAATGTTGGTACTCTGTCTGTTTGTCCCTTCTTATCTAGCCATTCTCTTATCAACTATAATTGTTGCAACGATTGGAGTGATAAAAGACAAATGAGTATTCAATTATCCATATTAATCATCATTTTAGGCTGTGCAATCGTAACTTTTATCCCGAGAATTATTCCGTTTATCGTTATAAGGAATATTCAGCTACCGAAAATTGTAATTAAATGGCTATCGTTTATTCCTATTTGTATTTTTACTGCACTAGTCGTTGATAGTTTTATCATCCAAGATAATAAATCATTGCTATCCATTGATTGGAGTATTCTTGCGGCTATTATACCAACACTTATTATAGCTTTATGGACAAAAAGCTTGTCCGTTACGGTTATAGTTGGAATAATATGTATGGCTTCTGTTAGGTTTTTGTTTTAATAAAGCCATCGATTGAAAAGAAGGACACGGGTCTCGGTGGCAGACAGCTCAATAAGCATTATGGATACATTATAGTTAGAAGAAGAAAGAGAGGATGGAGATGGGCAATAAATTAAAATCCAGAAGTGATTTTTCAACAGAAAGGGAATATATGTCATATACAAAAACAAGCGATTTTTTACTCAATTATTCATGGAAAGGCAAGTCGAAAGAAACGATCATTAATGAAATGGCTTTACCTGATTTTGAACAAGTTTATCTTGATGAAGCAATTGAATATCTTACAAATCAAAATGATTTTTCTGGCATGTCTTTAGACCGATTCATTTTAAAGCGTTTAGATGAAGATGAAGAAGCAGACGAATTCAACCCTAATGATATAATCTTCATTGAAAGAGAGGAATAATTATATGTATCCTTACAGGGCAAGGATGTGCCACCAAAGCCGGAACCAAGTATAAAAGAAAATAAAAACACAATCAAGATTCAAGGCCACCGTAAGCTTATCATCGAGAATTACATTTGCATATTATCTAGTGAGAGAAGAAGAACAAAAATACCAAGATCCTATTTAGGCCGGAGATTCGAAATAATGTGCTATTTTTTTACGATTATTTCAGCCGTTACCTATGGAAAAATGCCCCTGAATGAGGGACATTTTTCTTGAATTAAAACTTTAGGCTTTTCATCGTCTTGCCAAGTTTAATTTTTCCATATTTAGTGAAGATTAAGTAGATCGCGAAAAGCAAGATGACACTTGCCACCATAAGAGTTCATGATATGTCTTCTCCATGATCAGCATCTAGAAGGCTATATTGAAATTCCCATATTTCACTATCATTTAACTCATTCAAGGATAGTTCTAAATTATTTCCCAAAAAGACCGTTTCACCGTCGATAGCGACAACCATCGCCTCAATGGAATGATCACCATCTAGCTTTCTATATACATCACCAATATTCGGCATTTCACCTTGGAGAGTTTTTGCAGGGTGATCAGAATCGGCGCTTGTTAGATCACTATCGGCCATATTTTTATCTAAATAATCTATAGGATGACTGTCATGATCACGGCCCGGGACCATCAGTAAATATTCGATATGTTTGACCCCATTAAACTTAGTTGTGATAACCCCATGGGTTTCAACAGACGATACAATTTCAATTTCGTTTAATGAATAGTGATCCGTGTAATCAGGGCTTGGATTCGTAATTAAGATATAGTCCCCTTCTTCAGCTTTTTTATCCTTGTGAAGTGTATAAGCCTTATGGTTGAAAATAAAGCTGTCAAGATGTTTGGGTTTATACCTTTCAACTCTTGAAGCATTGGTTAAATGCTGTGTTAAATCTTTCAATTTGACAAGATGGACGGACTGTTTGTATATAGGCTTCACAGAATATACCCTGTGTAACTCATTGTTAAAATAGACAAATTGTCCTTTTCTTACTTGATACAGTTTCATATATAATTCTCCTTTCAGATCACTTTTAAAAAGCTAGCAAATTTAGTGAATAATACCTAACATTGGTTAACCTTCCCTTGAAGTTATGTGAATATGACCAGTACTATTATCACTCTCCAAAAAATGTTTTCTTTAGTCTATAACTCAATACGGATTTTATGGTAGCATACTTTGCCCCTTACTGCCGAAACATTGGCATCATCTTTTTTTATATTCGTATCCATTTTAGAATTCACGTAATAATTTAGTCTTAAAACTCCGTTTTAAACATAAGTAGTCTTATTTTCCAGTTATCTAGTCATCAAAAAGACAATTGGCACTCCCTATTGTTTTTGTTTAAATAAGAACTAATGTTCGGTATAATAAAGGTAAAAATGGAGGTTAGGTATGTCAAATGATAATTGCAAGGGAAGTAGAATTGACCATGATCGCTTGTTTAAAGAGTTACTCCAGGTCTTTTAACAGCTTTCTTTGAAACGTATTTACGACTGACGGACGAACAAGAACATACATTGCAGGAAGAAGTAAAACGCTTAAATCCTAATGAGGAGGCGAAAGTCGTGGAATTGATGACTTCTTATGAGCGAAAAGGGATGGAAAAAGGAATAAAGCAAGGTAAACAAGAAGGCAAAATAGAAGGCAAAATAGAAGGTAAACAGGATTCCATTTGCACATTTCTGGAGGCGAGGTTTGGATCATCTGCAGATTCAGTGCAAAAGCAGTTCGTTCAATCAATAATTTAGAGTTGTTGGACGAAGTGTTAAAGAAAGTTTTTTCCGCAAAATCCTTGGAGGAGTCACAAAATATCATTGAAAAAACAGTAAAAAATAAATGACCGAGTAAACTCCTTGCAATCGCCTTACGCAGGGAGTTGTTTTACTTCAAAGAGCCAGTTTGGATTATCTATCGTTGAGAAATTCACCTTCCTTATCAATATAGGGATGAATTCGGTGTCTCCAACCAATTCCCCAACATTATCCTCACAATAAATGATATCGAATTTTAATTCAAGGCTATAGGAAGAAATTACACAAGGCAAAAGTGAACGCTAATATATGTCATTTACGGCATTGGAACAAAAGGATATCATCAAAACTTGGTAAGAAACATTCAATAGTGTCATGGCATTAATAAATGATAAAAAATTAAGAATAATGATGACAGATTCTTATTATGACTTGTTAAAAGTAAAGAAGCTGTAGTGTTATTGAATCTTCTAAAAAGAATAAAGGGAAATCTTTTTTGGCAAACCTACATTAAAGGGCGATCGTTGGATAATTGTAGGATTTTTTTATGGAATAGTTGAATGGTAACCTGACTGACATAAATATAAAAACGAGCATAGAAATGGGTACACTTATTATCAATGAACTTGAATCCCAAGAGGAAATTCTTGAAGCATTTCCAGTGATGAATCAACTGCGTACTCACCTTGATGAAAAGGCTTATTTCGATTTAGTAATGGAGGCAAAAGAAAGGGACATGTATAGATTGTTCGCCTTGTACGATCAGAGAAAAATTGTAGCAGTTGTCGGTTTTAAACCAATGATAACTCTGTACTGTGGGCGGTTTGTTAGGGAATGTGATTTAATTACTGAGTCAAACGGATATGGTGAAATACTCCTTTCCTACGTGCATGAATGGGCCAAAGAAAATGACTAAGAAAATGTTGCTTTATCATCGGGGGTAAAGCGTACCGATGCTCACCGCTTTTATGAAGAGAAAATGCGTGCGTTATGATAGAGTAAGTTATGTGTTTAAAAAAACATTGAAATCATAACAATCTTAAATTATCGGCAAGATATAGGTGAAATATGCAATTCTGTTCAAAAGACTCATTAATTTGCGAAGAACTGTCCCTAAAGTAACGGGGGAGTTTTAGAATAATATCCTAAATCCCCTTTGGACAACAGGCCGGGTGGATGGTTCGAAAATAATGTATAAGTAAAATGTTTGTGGGAGATTAAACAGAATGAAATTAGTCTTAGAATATTATGAAAAATTAGTCCGAGGTGTTACCCTAAAAATCAAAAGGTATGGCTTTATATGGATGGGTGGACTGGATAGGCTTGGAGCCAAGCGAAACAATTAATTCATGGCTGGTTCGCCCTTTCGCAAAAGGTCAGGTCCACCGAGGCTCCATGTCAAGCCATCAAATACAAAGAATATTATAATCCAAACTCTGTAAAAATAGGGCCACTCCTTGTTAAAATTAAGGTGTCTAAACTAAGATCTATGAAAAATCTCCCTTGCTACATTTGAACTGGCATCTCTTTTAATGTAATGTGATGAAGTTAGAACAGAGGATAATCCAAATCACTTTTCACCAAATCATGGAGGTTAAAAACAATGAGCAGCGATACATTACCCAAGGTGACAGCAATAGTCTTGATGTAGAGCCAGTACTTGGGGAAAATATCATGGGGAATTTTCAGAATTTACGATACCTTATATCAGTTATGCACTTCAATTTGTTAATACTAAGCAAGGGCTGTGCTGTTGCTGATTATACCTTGCCTCCTTTTCTTAGATACGCTGTGGTGATGATCAGGCGTGCATAACAAATCATTGAAACACCGAAAGAGAAAGCAAGCTTAAATGAGAAATAGAATGATGTACAAAGTAGGTGATTATTTTTTCTTAAAAACCTATATTCTTAATGTGATGCTAGTATAGTTTCATGGACACATCTAAGTTAAATTTATACAATGACTTTTAAGGAGG
>NZ_VTQV01000003.1:64248-195154 GCF_008764245.1 Bacillus subtilis | reverse complement strand
AATTCGAGTAAATAAGTTAATAATTGAGGGTACAACTTGTCACTTCCTATTCTGGGATGTTGGGTGTGTGGTAACCTCAATTATCTCCAGATTTTAGGGGGTGGCAAGTTTTTTGCATTTTAAGCCCTACAAATCAAGATTTTTATTAACTTTTTACTATATAAGTTTTGACAATACGTCATATTAATGGGAGATTGGAATATGAAACCGCGCTCAAAAGGATGGAGAAAGGTAACTAACAAGTTTCAAGATGTTTGGCATATTGCCGGTGAAGGTCCAGGTTATACTTACCCTTCACTTCATCCAAGATCTAGATTGGATTATATATTTACTAGTCGTGATTTTAAAGTGACGGAGGCAAAGGTTGTCACAAACATACCAAATGCCTCTGATCACTTGCCAGTAACAGCAACGCTGCATTACAAATATTAACTGGCTTATCTATGGCATTTGTTCAAAATACTATCTTTTTATAAAAAGACAAAATAAAAACCACCAAATTATGTATTTGGTGGAGACGGTGGGACGTGCTATTCCATGCTTTCGTTCATGGCACTGACTATATCTTGAACCTGTTGTATCAGGTCCCTTGGCGTCTTATGCGAAAAATAGATTTGCTTCTCTTGTCGAAACAGCTTTCCGCATCCTAGTACTACCCATTGGGATGGCAGCCTATAAGTCGATACACGGCTGTTGGATTGCTCCACATACCGCTCGGTATTGCCCTATTGCAAAGTTTTGCAACGTAGGTTTCACCGATAAAGCCAAGTTTTCACTTATGTGTTACCACATAAGGCGACTATTACTAATCGAACCCACGTCCAGAAATATCGCCACTTAAGCGTCTACGAGTGTAGTCGATATATTGTTATTTCGCGACTTCTTCGGCCTATCGACGGGCTTCCAAAGTGCTAGCCTGATTGATCTCTTCCTTGGCCCCCAGGCGGAGAGCTTCCGGCGTATCCCACTAAGAGTGAGTCCCTTACCCTACCACATGGGCGATGGAGGGAGGAACCGCATCAGTGCCTTATTAGGCAGCTGCTAATGCGAAGTTATTGTTTTCTTTGCCAGTTATTATTGGCGTTGACGTTTTAACGAGGCCGATCCCCTCGACTCGCAACTTAAGCTCGAACTATCCCTGTCGAATCCGTAACGTCCCCATATATAAAGGAATAAGGATATGATCCTTAGGCCCAATCCAAGTGGGAACTCGGAATAGATGAAGCCAATTGCTTACGTTTCCTATTATAACACATCAACTAAAAACATCAAGGATTCATGACTGCCAATATTTGCTGACTCCATGTTCACTTAAAAATCTTCTCCAGCTCAACCGTTACATTTTCAAAAAGAAAAGATTTGGCAGTCTCAGGATACTTGAAAGTATTGGTTTCACTGACTTCATTTTTTTCAAAATAGTAGATCGTGACATCTCGATTGAATGGATTGACGATCCAATATTCTTTCACACCCGATTCCATATATAGATCGAGTTTTTTCACCATATCTTTGCTTCTAGTACTTTCTGATAGTACTTCAACGACAAGTGACGGAACGCCCATATAATAATCCTGTTCATTTATGTGATCATCCAGATCGCAAATCACCATTAAGTCTGGTTGAACAACATTCGGATCCTTCCGGTTAGGTCTTTTTAAGCTAATATCATAAGGGGCGACAAACGGCATGCATTCATCTTGAAATGTATTAAAAAATAGACCAAACAATTTAGTGACTGCATATTGATGGGCCGTTTTTGGTGAGGCCAATAAATAAATCTCTCCATCAATGTATTCATAGCGATTCTCCATATCACGAGTTAATTCCAAAAACTCCTCATACGAAGCCTTTCTTCCTTTGAAATGATACTGCTCTGCTGATTCCTTGACTGAACTGTCCCATATAACCTCCTTCGTTGGATGATCCTTCATTGATTGCAATCGAGCTATTTCTGTACCATTACGGGTGATAATGACTTCTTCTTGGGCAGCAAGTTGTAAATACTTCCCAAAATTATTCTGTACTTCGGTTGAACTGACAATCACGGCATCCCACCTCACAATCCATATTAGCTAAAATAGCTAACTTGATTATAGCTAATGAATCATAAATTGACAAACGCATTCATCTATTTATAGCTCTACTCGCTCAGAACCAGCTTTTACTTGGTACCTCGCATCTTTTCGGATCCATATCCACAAAAGACTGAAGCCAACAGCACCGAATAATGCAATCCCTGTGCTTACCTGATACATCACTTGTGGACCAAGTGTTCCAAATAACCAGCCACCAAAAAAACCCGCTATGATCCCTGATATGCCTCCCCATGTGAGCGCATAGACAGCCTGTCCACTTGCCCGCAGTTCAACAGGGATCAATTCAGCTGTTAAAGTCGTCCCTATGTAATAATAGCCACCAAAACTAATACTATGAAGCATTTGAATAAAGATAATTTGCACAGGTGATACCGCAATCGACATGAGGTACCAACGTAGTACAAATAATAAACTGACAACAATCAAGCAGCCAATCATAACCGGGATATTCCGTTTTAAATAGCGATCAAACAATAAGAACACAGGCACTTCAAAAATAGCGGTCAAAAAGGCTGCCCAACCGATTAGAACAACAGATCCTCCAAGTTGGTCAATATATAAAGAGTTGAAAGTTTGATTCATCGAATTTGGTACAGAAATCAATACACCCAATAAAACAAACACTAAAAAGTATTTATTACCAAACAACGCTCGACCATATCCACCTTTTGCTATTTTCTTTGTCCCTTCTAGTTTTCCTGTTGGCAGCTTAATCGTAAACAAAATCGTCAAAAACAACATAGCACTATAAACGATCCAGAGATTGTCAATCCCGATCCAGTCAATCAATGGACTAACTGCAACAGCTAATAGCGCCCAACCTAAGGAACCCCATAATCGAAATGAGCCAAATTTATAACTTGTCCCTTCAATTGTGTTCAAAATCAAACTATTACTTTGTGAAAATAATGGGGTTTGGAAAAGAAAAAAACAGAGCATTGCTATAAAGGCCCATATCATCGAATCAAATTGGAAAACAAATTGCACAATAATTAAGTTTCCTATCAACATAATCACTAAAATACGGCGAATATTCTGCAGGCGATCACTCCAATATCCCCAGAAAGGATTGGCAAAGATCGAAACGAACGGTCCACCAGCCATAAGCATGCCAATGGCCATTTTATTAAACCCTGCACTCTGAAAATAAAGTGGAAAAAAAGAGAGTAGAATTGAAATAGAACCATAAAGAAAAAAATTAAACAGTTTTACATAATTTAGAGTACTTTTGTTTACTGCATTTACATGAGCCAAGCTAATGTTCCTTTCCAAATTGGAAGTATTTTGCAGCCAGTAGCCCCTTAAAAAGAAGCTACCAGCCTAATCTTATAATGGAATAGCGGTTGACATTGACTTTTCCATCACTTCTGCTGCCGAAACTTCTTCGCCTCTTTGATCTGATAGATAAATCGCTTCACTAATTAACATCGTTTGTAAGGCGATATGGGCAGTCGGTAATAAGTCCACCCTTCCTTGCAGCGCGGCGATCCAATGTTGCTGCGATGAATCATAGGCATCTTCATTTTCCCTTAAACGATGACGGCGGATATCCATCGCATTGAGGTCAACAGTACTATTTAAATCAAGATCACTTACAGTCGAGAAAAAACTAAACGGTGTTGACTCGCCTCCAGCCTTCATGGAAGGTAAACGAATACCACCTAAAGATCCTAAAATACTAGATGCTTCGAAATCTCCCATATGCACTGACCAAGCTTCCCTTATATCAAGGGTTAAACCATCTGCAAATTTCACGAACCCTAGCGCTAATTCCTCCACATCGAATTGACTTTCCTCCCGCCTAACAGGATCCATTTCCATCTCTTGATAGACTTTCCCGGAAATTCTTGTAGGCGTTGGGGTATCTAAGAGATATAACATTTGGGCAATATGATATACCCCCATATCAATAAGCGCCCCACCAGTTGCAGTTGCTTTATTTGTAAAAAACTTAGTCCCATAGCCATCCACAAATGGTCGGCCTCTTCTACGAAAACCATTAGAGCGTGCATGGTAAAGTTTTCCCAGTTTTCCATCATCAATTAAAGCTTTCGCTGCTTTTGTTTCCTTTTGATAAAGCGTACCCAATTGAATGTGCAACATTTTTCCGGTTTCTTTTGCCGTTTCTACCATTGCATTTCCATCAAAATAAGTGCCAGCGATCGGCTTTTCACAATAAACATGCTTACCGGCCTGTAATGCAGCGATGGTCATCGGCGCATGAAAATTATTATGCAAGCAAACATCCACTGCTTCAATGTCATCTCTTGCAATTAACTCACGATAGTCTGTATACACATGGTCAATATTATACTTTTCCGCAACTCTTCTTGCTTCCTGCTCATTTTGATCACATACACCTACAACTTGTGCGTCTTCTATCGATTCATATAACTCTAAATGCCTTTTCCCAATCTGACCTACTCCGATAATACCAATTCGTATTTTCCGCATAATACTCCCCCTAAAATGGATATGTTCAAAAAGGAACAAGTCTATTAACGATGATATCAATCGTTACATCCAACCCTATACGTTCCATACACCAAAAGCCAAGGTACCGTACCAACAAGCTTGTGGGTGACTTCCCCATTCACACATGACGTGTCGGTACTTAGTTGCTGCTTCTTTTCCGACTTTTTGAACAACCGCTAAAATTATATTTCTGCTTTTTTAATCAATCGCTTCACTGCCCCTAAAAGCCATTCGATCTCGATATATTGGTGTTTCTCTGCGTTATGTTCAATGCTCCAATATCCATCATACCCACTATCTTTTAACATGCGGATCATACTTTCCCCATTTTCAGCTGTAGCCGTTCTAGCATCAAAGTGGGTATGACAAACCCATGGAGCAACCATTTCATCGCCAATACTCTCGTCCTCTTGCCAACGTCCTATATGTAACAAAATCCCGAAGCTGGGATGATGCACAGCTTCTGCGATTTTCTTCAAGTTTTTCGGACTTAACGAAGGACCTGTATGATTTTCCGGACCAATCTTATAACCTAAATCGGCTGCTCGATCACAGAACTCCTTGTAACGGTTTACAATATATTCGAACTGCTCTTCCTCCATACTCATTGAAAAATCCGGATGTGAACCAAAATGGCCTCCCGTATCGATTCGAATCGTTTTGGCTCCAAGGATCTCACCGATTTTTAAATGTTGTAGGGCATTTTGATATAAATTTTCACGTTTTTCCGGATCCGGATCCCATATATGCGCCCCATCAATCGCATAGTTGACTAACGTCATTTCTCTTTCATCCAAAGCCTCGCGAATGTTGAATATATACTCTTCTTCAGGGGCCTCAAAACTTCGATTGGAAAATTGCCCATTCCAAAAATCGACTGTATCCAAGCCATACCGATATTTAACCGTTTCCAAATAACCGTAAATATCCATTTTCCCCTCATACATCGTGTTTCTAAACGAATAGCCTCCAATAGATAACTTCATTGAAAAATCCCCCCTTGTCAATTAATGCTATGCCTTCTCTCATTTTACCATTATTTTCAAACTACTCCATATTTTTGTTTTATTCTTAAGCCAGTCTTTATAACTCCATTAAACTGCTACAGAATGGCGCATCGTCGTGATGATAGTTAAGAAAAATAAGCTTTCAACAAAAAAAGTTGTCCAGCATAAGCCTATGCGCCGGTCAACTTTTTCATCACTTCAAAATTTATCGTTTTTCTCCTGTAGCAGTTAAGTTCCTAACAACGCGATTTTTGCCCACACGATGTGAGGAAGAACAGCGTTACAGCCTGGACGACGCGGGCTTAGCTGTTCATCCTTATCCTCCCTATATCCTTACCATCTTATTTACATACACTTGCACTTTTGTGTTCTTATCATTACATTTTTTGTCGCTCTCGAAAGGCTCTTTCGATATCTCGCTTAGCCTCTTTTCGTTTCAATTCTTCCCGTTTGTCGTATTTCTTTTTCCCTTTGGCGAGTCCAATTAATACTTTTGCATAGCCATTTTTAATATAAATTTTCAACGGAATGATCGAATAGCCTTGTTCCTTCGACTCTCCAATTAATTTATTAATTTCCTTACGATGCAATAATAATTTTCTAGTACGCAAAGGGTCATGATTATAACGGTTTCCTTGTTCGTATGGACTAATATGGACATTGTGTAAAAACAACTCTCCATTTTGAATCCGTGCAAAGGAATCTTTTAGATTGACTCTTCCTGCCCGAATGGATTTAATTTCGGTTCCTTGTAAAACCATTCCCGCTTCATACGTTTCCTCAATAAAATAATCATGGCGCGCCTTTTTATTTTGCGCTATTAGTTTTCCTTCCCCTTTTGGCAATTGTCTCTCCCCCTTTAAACGCTAGAGTGCTTGTTTTTTATTATACACGAAGTAGAAAAGGGGTAGAAGCCGCTATCTCTAACCCATGGATATCATCTTTTTTTCCCTGCTTTTTTACTTTTATTTCGATAAGCTTTTTTCTGCTTTTTTCGCGGCGGTCTTGTAGACCACTCATCTTTGTCACGATTTCCTTGCGGCCCCTTTGTTTTTTGACCCTTTTTCAATTTAAGGATTTGCGGTTTCTTTTCTTCTTGCTTCGGTCGTTTCATCTTCATCCCGACAATTTCAAAGTCAATATCATGCTCATCTTTATTGACATTGATGACCCGAACAGTAATTTCATCACCAATGCGGAAGACACTTCCCGTTCTTTCCCCAATCATCGCCAAATGACGTTCATCATAATGATAATAATCATCCGTCATATAACTTACATGGACAAGGCCTTCAATCGTATTGGGCAACTCGACAAATAAGCCGAAGTTGGTAATGGAACTAATGATTCCATCAAATTCTTCCCCAATCTTGTCTTCCATATATTCTGCTTTTTTCATCTCGTCCGTATCTCGTTCTGCATCAACCGCACGTCGTTCCCTTTTCGAAGTATGGTCGGCAATATCTGGAAGCTCAGCATTCCACTTTTCACGCGTTTGCTCGTCCAACTGTCCTTCAAATAGATAAGTCCGAATCAAACGATGGACGATTAAATCAGGATAGCGTCGAATCGGCGATGTGAAATGCGTGTAAAATTTCGTTGATAACCCAAAATGGCCAACACTTTCCGGATCATATTTCGCCTGTTGCATAGAGCGAAGCATGACTGTAGAAATCACCATTTCTTCCGGTTTCCCTTTAACGGTCTCGATAATTTCTTGAAGAGCACGTGGGTGTACCGAATTAGCAGTCCCGCGAACAATCAATCCGAAATTCGTAATAAACTCAAAGAACCTTTGGAGTTTATCTTCTTTTGGGTCTTCATGAATCCGATAAATAAACGGAACATCCATCCAGTGGAAACGCTCTGCCACTGTTTCATTGGCAATTAACATAAATTCTTCAATGATTCGCTCTCCAATCGATCGTTCGCGAATCACGACATCAGTAGGCTTTCCTTCTTCATCCACTAATACCTTTGCTTCTTTAAAATCAAAATCAATCGCGCCACGTTTCATACGTTTCTTTTGGAGAACACCTTGAAGCTCTTCCATCAATTCAAACATTGGCACAAGGGCTTCGTATTTCTCCCGTAACTCTTCATCCTTCTCGATTAAAATACGATTCACAGCTTCATAAGTCATTCGCTCTGTTGTCTTAATCAATCCGGGAAAGATCTCATGGCTAACGACTTCCCCTTGCCCATCAATTTCCATTTCACAAGAGACCGTGAATCGATCTACTTGTGGATTTAACGAACAAATCCCATTCGATAAACGATGCGGAATCATGGGAATCACACGGTCTACTAAATAGACACTTGTTCCGCGCTCATAGGCTTCTCGATCAATAGGAGATCCCTCTTGCACATAATAACTAACATCAGCAATATGCACACCTAATTTATAATGGCCATTTGATAAGCGGGTTAGTGTGACAGCATCATCTAAATCTTTTGCATCAGCTCCGTCAATCGTCACAATGGTTTGATCACGTAAATCGCGTCGATTGGGAATATCATTTTCATCCACGACATCCGGGATTTGGTTAGCTTGCTCCATGACCTCATCTGGGAATGCTAGTGGGAGTTCATGCTGATGGATAATCGATAAAATATCAATGCCCGGATCATTTTTATGGCCAAGGATTTCGATAATTTCTCCTTCAGCATTTTTTCGATCTTCAGGGAAGGTTGTAATATGGACGACTACCTTATGACCATCAATCGCGCCCATGCTTTTATTTTTCGGGATAAAAATATCATCGGGAATCTTTTTATCATCGGGAATGACAAAACCAAAATATTTCGATTCCGAATAAGTTCCGACAACTTTCTCAGAACCACGCTTTAAAATTCGGACGACTGTCCCTTCACGTCGTGATCCTTTACTTTCATTGGAAACTCGGATCAATACGTGATCTCCATGCATAGCGCCATTTTTCTCATGTGGGGGAATAAAGACATCATCAAGGCTTTTATCATCTGGAATTAAAAAAGCAAAACCCTTTGAATGCCCAGACAGAATTCCCCGCATCAAATTCATTTTTTCTGGTAAGCCATAGCGATTACTTCGCGTTCTCACGACCATGCCTTGTTCTTCCATATAGACTAGCGCCTTTACAAGGCTTTTAAAATCTTCAGCCTCTGTCACTTGTAACTCTTCCTCAATTTCACTAACTGTGAGCGGTTTTGCTTTTTCTTGCAGATAATCTAATACCTTATCGATAAAATTTTGTCTATTCTCATCCATTTCCAAGCCCTCCTTGGTCACCTACTCCGTCCAATCTAGGCCCTCTAGAAAATGATAAATATCCTCATGAAGCAATTCCTTTTCTGGCCCTAAGGTAATCACATGTCCAGATTTTTCGTACCATTTAATATCTTTTTGGGAAGATTCCACTTCTTCATAAATAATATTGGCACTTTCCGGATTAATCATTTGGTCATTTCTTGCTTGCACAACAAACATAGGATTATAAATCATATCTACAGACCCGCGAACTTCAGCAATTAATTCCTGCAATGCTTTCAAAGTATTCATCGGTGTTTTTCGAAATTCATTCATTTCTTGTTCAATTTGTTCTTCAGATTTTCCTTCGAATTGTTTGTATTCTTTCGCATACTGCAAAACGCCATCATACATCGCTTCCTCCGTTTTAAAAAACACGGGAGCGCACATGGGAATAATTCCCTTTACAGGTACAGTGTAACCCAGTTTCAAAGAAAAAACACCACCAAGTGAAAGTCCGGCCACAGCAATTTCTTCATGTCCTAAATCTTTTAGATGCTGATAACCATTCATCACATCCTGCCACCAATCTTCTGGACCTGTATGTAGCAACTCTTCTGGTGGAACACCATGCCCTTTATAGATAGGTGCATGACTTGTATAACCTTTCTTTTCAAGAAAACGCCCTAGCATGCGAACATCCGCACTGTTTCCAGTAAATCCATGTAATAATAAGACAGCCCTTTTTCCTGCTTGAAAGGTAAATGGCTGTGGTAATTTGATCTTCATTTTCATAACTCCATTTCTGTATATCTATGCGGTCAACCTCTTCATTTAGTTTAAACAAAGATCGATCGAACAATCCAGAAAAATGATCGGCCTCTCCACTAAAACGGTGCATTTTGCACAACACTTATTAAATATGTTAAGCACTAAAAAAACCTGGCCCATATCGACCAGGTTTCGAATTCAAACATTTATTCAAACATAACCACGGCAATGGCGAAGATAAAAAACAAAACAGAAAGGATTACCGTTGTACGTTGAAGAATTAAATCCATTCCTCGCGCTTTTTGCTTTCCAAATAATTGCTCAGCGCCTCCAGAAATAGCTCCAGAGAGTCCAGCACTCTTTCCAGATTGAAGTAGAACAACACCTATAAGTGCAATAGAATCAATCAATAATAAAACAATGAGCAGTGTGTGCACCAAATTCCCTCCCTAAAACGAACATAAAACGTTAACACAAATGTAACACAAACGAGATAAATGAACAAGATCTATTTTTAGGCCCTTTAAAGCATAGCGACAATATTATCGTTCCTAACGAAAAACCAGCTTCATATAGAAGCTGGGTCATAGAACATTGAAAAAGCCACATTTGCCGTATCTAACTTAAAGAAGTTTTATACACCACTTAAACTAAGTGGGTGTTTGCAGAAACCTTCCTGCTTGTCCTCCATGTCCTATAGACAGAGATTTGTCATTTCAGTTTCAATGTAAAACTCCCTAAATTCTAACTAGGTGAAAAACTTAATTAAAGGTACGAACAATGTAGCCTTTAAATGTATCTTACTCTTTTTCGGAAGATATATCAATAGCAAATCCTTACATACAATCATTTTCGTTATAGCCAGGCATGGAGACCTTCGTGTTTTATTTTCCAGCTGCCATCATTCGGAAAACCGGGACAGTTCGAATTTGGCGCATCTTTCCAACCACATGCCATCATCGCCACGGCTGTTAATAGACCACCATTTCCCGGCAAATAAGCTGTTAATCCAGGCCGTTGATAATTATGGCCATTGGGTAAGTAAGTATTTTTTGTCGCTTCCATCATTAAAAAATCTACAGCCATTTCCTTTTCTTCCAATCGAGCGGCTGTCATGGCACACATCGGAAAGTCCCATCCCCAGGCACTCTCCCAATCCCAATGTTTATATATCTTTTTAAGTGTATTTCTCATAATCTCATGATCTACCAATGTTCCGGGAAGAATGCCTAAAGCTCCTACCATTGAAGGGTGATCGTGATTTTTCTCCGTATAGGTTTGTTCACAATGTTCATGCGCAAGATAAACCCCTTCTTTGACAGGAGGAGAAGATATTGATTGGGCCACTGTCGCCCAAGCTGGATTTGCCTTTATGGTTAACCTTTCCGCCCATTTTTGTGCGATTTCTAATCCATATTTCCAATACTCTAATTCATATGGGGGATTCATACTATCTTCCATGCGGTGGCATTCTTGTGCTGGAATCAGTGGTGGACCCAGTACATAGGCAGCTTTTTCCTCATCCCACTGAGCATAGGAGACCATGAAATCTGCTGATGCAAAAATCATTTCCTTATATTTTTCCAACAATTCCTCTGTTGGTTTTGCCAAATAAAGCAATTCTGCTAGGGCGATTGGATGAGGTTGTTGCCAGATAAGTCCTGTGGCAACGGGGGAAGGACTCTGTTTGCCATCAATCCCGACCATTTTCGGCCATCTTGCCCCTTCGTATCCTTGACTCTTTGCTAAATCTTGTGCCAATGGAAGGATTTTATTATACCACTCTAAGCTTTTACCAAGAATATCGGCACGTCCCCATAATGGGAAATGAGCAGCATGCCACCAATGCATTTCTAGATGGAATTTTCCAAACCAACTATTATACATATAGCCCGTCTCTTGTGGTGGTAATGATCCGCCACTATGAATGGCGGATAAATATTGCGAAAGAATGACCCTTCTTTCTAATTCAAATGCCCTTGGATCAAGGCTTCCGGAAAAATCAATCGCACCGCCTTGTTGCCAAAAATCAGCCCAGTGTTTTTGACTGGCTAAAAAGACATCCTTTCCCTCTACAACGGCAGGATCTTCAGGTGCGAATGATATGGTAAAAGATAGTTCAGAAGATGTTCCATCTGCAGATAAGGTAAATTCATGTCGATCCGTTTGCGCCCATTTCCCTTGTTCCCAACTCCAGCCTACTTGATAGGAATCTTCATCCATAACTCTCATTAATCGCACAAATTGCTCGGTATTTTCGACAACTTCTGTTCTATGTCGATCATCTGCCTCCCAATCTGGAAAAATTGCTTTGGCCCAAGCGTTGTCCGTCACATCGGGAGCAGGGAATAAAAGTTTCACTTCGATCCTTTGACTTCTTAATAAGGAGGATAATACTTTTACACTAATGGCATCTTGATGAGGATGACAAGCTGTATACACCGTAACAGGCACCCCATCAACGGTATAATGACTTTCCACAACCCCTGTCCATAAATGATGTTGCTGCCGGATATTTTCAATCTTCTCTACGGGTATTTCATGATTGTCCTCTGTTAAAAAACGAAAGGCTATTCTTCCTATCTGTAATCGATGAGGATTTTGGCGTAACCAATGATAAGCTTCTCCTTTATCTTCGGGTTTCATTGGATATTGAACCTGTCTCCCATAAGTATCAAAGCTTTGGTAACGGATATCCTTTTCAGTATATAAATCTTTTCCACCCGTATAATGCCAGCCCCAATTGGATTGTGTCCCAAGTGGACTTTCATATGCCTCAGGATAGGTCTGCAACCCTGTAAAATCAAAACTAAAACCAAACTCCCCGTTGCCAATCGATAATGGTGCGAGTGGTTCAACCTTTTTAATGACCGGATTATGTCGTTCAACGATCTGTTTTCTATCCATTATTACACTCTCCAATATTATTTTTATTCAGCTAAAGCTCCCTTTTTATTTCTTAACATTTCACGATATTTACCTGGTGTCGTATTTTTATATTTACGAAAGACGCGGATAAAGCTATTTTCATGTTGATACCCCACAGCAAAAGCAATCGTGGCAACCTTCTTGTCTGTATTCAGCAGTAATTCCTCTGCCTTCTCAATTCTTAATTTAGTAAGATATCCATAAATCGTATCATCCATTTTTTCTTTAAAAATTTGGCTTGCTAAGCTAACACTCATCCCAATCGACTTGGAAATTTCCGTAATCCCGATCGCTTCAGCCAAATGTTCTTCCATATAGGTAATCATTTTCTCACAAAGTATACTCTCTTTATTCTCTGCTTGCTTTTTCCATTTTTCAGTTTCTTCCCTAACCCCATCTTTTAAAAGCTCTTCGATATCATCTAAACAACTAGTGGTTACTTGATCTAATACCATTCCCTTAGTCTTGCCTTGAATTTCTGTATGTTTTTCACTCCAAATTACGTGGATTAAATCATTTATTTTCGATTGAACGCTTGTTGGAAAGTATTGGTTATTTCGAAATTCCTGAATGATGTCTTCCACAATTTTTATTCCTTGAGTCTCATCACCTCCAATGATCGCTTCGGCCAATTGTTCTAAAATGGGCGCTATTTTAATTGAATGGTGGGGATTATCATAACACTCATTTATATCTATAACGCTTCCATAACCTTTATACATTCGATACCCAAGCGCTAACTCCGCTTCCAAAACAGCCTCTTTGATATCCTCTATTTTTTGTTTCGAATGACTAATCCCAACAGACGCACTAAAACCTAATAACCGCTCAGCTGTAGACAACGCTTTCATGAATTTGTGTACAAGTGTGTCACCACTTCCATCATATTGAAGTAAAACAGCTGTTTTCCCCTGCCCAAAATCTACACATTTATGATAGGATCGTTCTGAAAGAACTTCGGAAATAATATTTTGCAGGGCAAATTTTAAAAGAGAATGATCTGTACTTGGAAATTTACTTAACCATGACGAATAGTTATCTATAGAGATAATGGCTACGACTAAACGATGGTGATCCCAGTCTCTGAAATAATCGTTCCACTTTTCTTTTATTTCCTCTCTTGACTTTACTTCCCCTTGATAGATATCAAGAATAAATTTCGAAGATGCTTCTAGTTTGATCGTATCTAAGGTTTTAGCTAAATGGGCATGATCATGGATTAGTTGGCCTGCAACATGCTCCAATTCGTTTAACCCTTGTTTCGAAATATCCCGCTCCTTCATTATAAAGAGTTGCTTTAGGCGAAAAACTGGGCGGAAAACCTTTATATTGATATACAGGACAGCCATCAATCCTATCGAAAGAGCGATCAATGATACTAAAAATACAATGTGACCGACTCTGCGAGATTTCGCCAATATACTTTCCTGGGTCACAAGTGAAACATACTGCCACCCTGTAACTGGAGAATGCAGCTGACTGGCTAATAAAGTTTCATCTTTATATGTAAAATCTCCTAATCTTTCTTTTTTTAGATTAGTGATGCTTTCTGCAAGGCTCTTTTTATCAACTGAATAATTTGATACTGAATAAAGGATTTCGTTTTGTTCATCCATAATAAACCGGGTACTATCTAAACTTGTTAGCGTCGGTGGATTGATTTTTGCGAATAACTTTTCTTCCTTTAAATTAATGGCCACTAAGCCTTTGAACTTACCATGTATTAATATTTTTCGAAAAAGGGTAATTTCCGAACCACTATTTTTAGCCCCTTCAGGTACATCTCTCTTTTTCACGATCATCATCTTATCTTTTAGTTCATCGGCAACATCGGTCCATTGGGAATCCACAAAAGTTTTTTTCGTAGCACTATAGCCATGGGGGATCGTCACAAAACTCCCTCTATTCATATCGTAGACATATATACTTTTAATAATGGACGAATTATTTATGAAAGAAGATAACATTTTATAAATTCCCGTAATATTTTCATAGGAGTTTTGCTCATTACTTGTAAGAAATTCATAGACATGGTCATCTAATGCGACTTCCGTGGCAATTCTATTGCTTTCATTGATTGCTTCATCGATAAAATTCATACTGATCTGCAACATCTGTTGCTGCGGATCATTTAATTGTTCTTGGAGAACAGATTTAGATGTATTGTACGATGTAATACTAACGATCAGAATGATAAGAAAAATGGTGATCGTTAAAAACAATAACAGACTAATCTGACTTTTGAGTAGGTTGTATTTAAACCACTTTCGAAATAAATTAGGCATGTATTCCCTCCTCCTTTTTATAGTATACTACATGCCTAATTATAGCTTCTTCATTTCCTCATTTTCACACGAATAAGAGGGAAGCTTATAAATTTTTACTCATCTTTCCATTTACTAATCATAGCATCCGTATATGATTTTAGGGTATTATATAGATGAATAGGGAGTAACTGATTATCCTTTTGGGCCTTCGCTAATTGTTTAAAGCTCTCCATATGCTTCACAACTTTATCTTTTTTATCTTGCTTTTCATACGTTTCAACCGCGGTTAAATGGAGATTCAAAGCATGAGCGGATTTCTCATCATTCCATTCTCCCGATTCTTTGAACTGTTCAACAAAGGTCCTCATACTGGCCGTATTCACTTGATCTGGTGTGATTGTTACCTTATTCGATACCTCCGATTCGCCACTAGCATTTTCTGCTTTAAGGTAATAGACATATTCAACACCAGGCTCGACTGTCCGGTCGTAAAAAGTTTCTACTTTTGCATAACCTACGTTTTCTACTTTCCCGTTAGCTTCTCTATAAACATTGAATTGATTACCACCACCGCCTGATGTCCATATTAAACCAACAAAGGATTCTCCAACTAATCCAACTTTTAAACCAGTTGGGGCTTGCGGTAATGGCATATCAATCACTAGCTCTTTTGAAGGACTGGTTTCTCCCATTTCATTTAAGGCTGAAATCTTGTAAGTGTAACCAGATCGATTGTTACTAACACTTTTGTCTGCATAACGACTAGAACTAGTATTTGCAATCAGCGAAAAGTCATTTTCTTCATTTGCCTTTCTATAGATGTTATAACTTTCAGCGCCTTCCGCTGCTTCCCACAAAATTTCAAAAGTAGAAGTTGAGATTTTGCCTGTCGTTAAACCTGAGGGAATTGCTGGAAGTACAACTGGGGGACCGGTTTTAGTCCCGACACTATTTGTCTTTTCGGATTCGCCACCAACTCCAGTTACAGATACTTTATATTAAATAGCTATCCGCTTCACTTACCGGTGACCATTTTAAGGAAACAGCCCCCTTCTCCGTCATTTCTCCTTTCAAGTCTCCAGGTGCTTTTTCGGGTGGTTGCTCATGTGAATTCGTAGGTTTAAGAACAATAAAATAATTCATTTGCTTTGCATTATTATTCTTCCCCATTACGACAAACGAACCTGTTGGATAATGTTTTTTATATAGTTTAAATCTTACGGGTTGGTCATCTTCTATGAATTCTCCAGTATCTTCATAAGATCTTAGCCATTCAGGCAATGTGCCAATTCTTGAATCGTGGGCAACATATACGTCCGCATCCCCCACTAAATAAAAGGAGACTAAATCATCATTAGATGAACTTCTTGAATGAACAGCTGACCGAATCCATTCCATCCCTATAAGCTCATCTGGTATCGAAGTGAATCGGTAAACGCTATTACCTGTCATTCGATCTCCCGCAACAAAATCTCCGACCTGCAAATTCTTTTCGATGGACCATTTCCTTGCATTGTCTATTCCATCCTTACTATTATCATTGATAATCGCATTTCTGATCCATTCTCCGTCCATTCCCACCACAGGTTCTGGTGCAGGTTCATTAGGATCAGGATCGGTCGGTGGTGTAAATGGTGGTCCTGCCCACTCAGGCGGTGATGTGGGATAATCCGTTGGAAAACTTGGCGCCGCGAGTTCGTTTAAATAATATTCAAGATTTGTATAACCTTCTCCGTGCATATCTCCATTTCGATCTACTGGATCATGCGGGTCCAATCCGTTAGCTAATTCCCACTCATCCGGCATCCCATCTTGATCTGAATCAAGCGGTGGTGTACCTTCCTTAAGGACTGGATATCCCCCTACATCATTCTCATGTCCAATGATCACACCTGTTTGATCTCTTACACTATCAATTACACGTTTGTCTACATCATCTCGAGTGAGCGATGCACCTGAATAATCTAATACATAATCATAGGCTTTCTCTGGTTCCTGTGTATGCACCAATGGATATTCGAACCGTTCTGACACAACAACACTTGGTCTTTCAGCCTCTATCATATCCGAACCTGTATCCGTACCATCAAGAATACCATTTTGATTATGATCCACCCGATTATTTTCGAGAAAGACTTGATAGTTTTCATTTCCTCGCACAATCGCATATTCTGGCTTTTTTGAATTTAAACCGGCAATAAAGTAATTGCCAACTACATTTCCATAGCCTTTGGTGCCTGATTCTCCACCTGCTACATAAAGATATTGCCCCCAGTTATAGACAATATTGTTGACAAAATCGATTTGGCCTTTGGTTTTCGGATTTCGATCATTGTTATGGGCGTATAAATTGTGATGCATCGTAATCGTATTCATTTCAATTAACCCACCCATCGAATGGGTAAGAAGGCCCTCTGACATAATCGACCATTGAACAGTAATATTTTTTGATTTAGGATCCTCATAATTTTTACTTTTGATCGACAATACTTCATCCGTTCCCCAAGAAAACGTACAGTGATCAATAATCACATTTTGGTTATCTTCTAAATACATCGCATCATCGCTAAAATCATCTTGTGCGCCCATTCTAAAACGCAAAAACCTGATAATAATATCTTGAGAATTAATGAAGCGGATCGTGTTTCCACGTATGGTGATTCCATCTCCAGGTGCCGTTTGTCCAGCAATGGTGATATTGGATTTATTCTGCACAACCGTTTTAGGGATGGTAATTTCGCCCGATATATCGAATACAATCGTACGGGGAACATCTCCCGCAGAAGTAAGGGCATGGTGGAAAGTACCAGGGCCCGTAAGCTCGCGGCTAGTGACATGATAAACTTCCCCACCACGCCCTCCTACTGAGGCGTAGCCAAATCCTTCTGCTCCCGGGAAGGCTGGTAACAGATCATGATCAGCTTTTGCTTTCGTACTTGACAAGGGTAAAATCGATAAGCATAAAATAACAGATAGCATTAGCGACAAGATTTTCATCTATTTATACCTCCCTCTAAAAATAGTTTCCTGACAAGTTGGCAATCTTATCAATTCACAAACAACATTGGCAACGGACGGACAGTAAACTCTGCAGGTCTGGTCTAAATGAATAGCCTGTAACATTCTGTATTCTTATCATGCTTGCTAACTACTCTCGTCACCCACGCAGCTCCAATTCACCTCCATCCATACGAATAAACCTGTTGATATCGTAATAGTCAGAATAAAACATATCTAGCTTATTTTCCCATCCTTATTTGTGCAAATTCCAAAACACAACATATTTTGCTGACGTTCCTCACTTAACTTTAAAATAAAGAAGGGAAACCTCTCGCGAAGCTTCCAACAATTGATAATCCTCATTATGAGTTGGGGAACTTTATTCATGCCCCAACTCATGAAAGGATTTACAATTTATTCATTTACCTTGTCATACCATTCCTGAACCCGTTCTGTTACTGTATCACCGCCCGATTGCTTCCATCTCTCCACAAATTCATCAAACTTTTCGAGCGGCCATTCGCCAATGACAATTTTTGTTAAGTATTCTTGGAATAATTTGTGTGATTGAATATCTGGGAACCCATCATACACGGTAGCTGGAAGACCATCACCCGCAATTCTTTTAGCATCTTTCGTACTAACGACAAAGATATCTTTCACCATTTGTTGCTCATCCTCTGGAATGGTTTCTTCAATGCGTTTTTCCATATCTTCTTCCGTCGTTAGGTTTTTCATTCCTAAGGCAATCGGGGTTTCATCGGTTGCAGGAATTAACACTTTCTTTCCGTTCACAACTTTATGCTGGGCCCCCTCGATACCGAAGCGGACAAAATCCTCATTCTCATCATTATAAAAGAAATCTAATAATTTAAGAGCTGCTGCTGCTTTATCCTCGGATGTAACTGGAATCATCCATTCCGCTTCCCCCATGCTCTTTTGTGTCACAAAACCTTCAAACCCTTCCACTTTTGGCAAAGGCATCCCTACGACATATGCGTCAGGCGCACCTACCTTCATGGCTGCATAACGATCATGTAAGTTTGCAGGCAAATGATACCAGCTTCCTACTAAGTTATTATTTATTTTGGCTGTCCAAACCTCACCTTTGTTTAAGAATGTTTCATTATCTAATAGTTTTTCCTTATATAAATCTCGAATAAATTCAATCGCTGCTCTCATATTTTCTGAAGTGCCCGCATAATTGATTTTACCGCCATAAATATCCCATTCTGGATTACCTTCCCACATCGCAACGCCATACATAGCGAAAAGGTGATCCATCCACTTACCATATTCCCTTCCTGAAGTAGGGAGTTCATCCTTTTCCCCATTTCCATTTGGATCCTTATCACGAAAAGCAATTAATAATTCTTTATATTCCCCCACCGTCTTGGGCATGTCTAATCCTACTTCGTCCACCCAATCTTGACGTATTAACGGGGCTCTTTCAGGAACTAAAAATACCTTTGGAATATAATATATTTTCCAATCATCTGAAGCCGTGCGAACAACATCCCAAGCTTCATCAGGGATATTTTTCCATACGTTTGGTGCATATTTAGGTAAAAGCTCATCAAGAGCCAATGCGCCGCCTTGTTTTATCAATGTTTGTTCAATTCCCCCAATCGGTCGAAAAATATCTGGCAATTCTTCTGAGGCAATCATATAATTTAATTGCTCTGTCGGATCAGAACCTGCAGGAGTGGTCATTAATTCATACTCAACACCCGTTTTTTCAGCGATATGTTGGACATGCGGATCATCGCTATTCGGAATTATTCCTTTCCCTAAATGACTTTTATAAACTTTTACTTTTACGATGTTGTTCTCAACCTTTTCCTCATTTTCTGATTGATTCACTTCTTTATTACCGCTACATGCAGCCAGCAGCACTGTAAAAACGAAAAACAATACAGTGACCATTATCCATGGTTTTCTACCTTTTTTATCCATAAGTCATCCTCCACTTAGACTTTATAGTATTTAGCTATTCTTTCAGTGAGCCTAATACCGCTCCCTTTACAAAATATTTTTGTAAATAAGGGTAAACGAGTACAATTGGTATTGTGGCAAAAATGATGGTAGCGGCTTTTAGCGTTGTCGTGTTAAAGTCAAAATCTCCGACAATAAGATTAACGGCCGCCAACTCTTCTGGAGCCACGAAATACTCCCTCAATCTTAACTGAAGTGGATATAGACTTGGATCACGTATGAAGAGAATGGCTCTCATAAAAGTATTCCAATAACCCACAGCGTAAAACAAACTCACTGTCGCAAGCACTGGCTTCGAAAGAGGTAAATAAATTTGAAACAAAAGCCGAAAATCATGACAGCCATCGATTTTGGCTGCATCATCCAAATCACTGGGAATCCCCATGAAAAATGTCCGAATAATGACCATATTAAAGGTGCTAATCAAGCCTGGAATAATAAGCGCCCATAAGGAGTTCATCATTCCCAACTCTCTTACTGTCAGGAAAAAGGGAATCATTGGTGCATTAAATATCATCGTAATCACGATTCCCAGCATAATTGGCTTTTTTAGTAAAAATTCTCTACGTGATAATGGGAAAGCGGTCAAAACAGAAAATAACATACTAAGAAACGTACCAACTACCGTAATATAAACAGTGACAGCAAATGATCTCCATAAAACCGTATTTTGCAGGATATGTTCCCATGTACCCGTTGTAAATTCGACTGGCCAAAGAAATACTTTCTTAGAATCAGCTGCGATCGGTGAACTGAACGAAACAGCCAATAGTTGAAGTAACGGAGCGATCATAGTCGAGGCAGCTAATATAAGAATCATATAATTAAAGATCTGAAATGTTTTTTCTCCTGTTGATATTTTCATTACCACAACCCCTGATCTGTTTTTCTAGCTAAGCGATTAAATATCCATAGTAAAGCAAAACCAATAACGGATTGGAATAGTCCAATGGCCGTTGTCATGCTATATTGCCCTTGTAACACACCTGCTCGATACACATATGTTTCAATGATATCGCCTACTGAATAGGTCATCGGCGTTAATAAATTAAAAATTTGATCGAATCCTAGTTCAAGGAAGTTTCCAATATTGAGTAAGAATAATACCAATATAGTAGGAAATAACATCGGAATCGTAATATGGATTGTCTGCTTCCACCTACTTGCTCCATCTACTAAAGCAGCCTCATATAAATTCGGATTAATACCCGCGATGGCGGCTAAATAAATAATTGTCCCCCAACCGATTTCTTTCCATATACCGGAAAGCACAACGATCGTACGAAAATACTTTTCTTCCTGCATAAACAAAATCGGTTCTACATCAAAAAAGCCTAAGACAACGTTTACAATCCCTTGAGTGGATAATAACTCAAATACAATCCCACCTACCACAACCCATGATAGAAAATGTGGCAAATAAAACAAACTTTGCAGTGTCTTTTTAACGAGAAGTATGCGAACCTCATTAAACAATAAAGCTAAAATAATCGGTGCAGGAAAACTAAACACTAATTGATAAAACGCAATCGTTGCCGTATTTCTTAATACAAGAAAAAAATCTTGATAAGAAAATAAAAATTGAAAATTCTCTAAACCTACCCATGGACTGTTCCATATTCCCTTAAATATTTGATAATCCTGAAAAGCAATCACACTTCCAAATAAAGGAATGTATTTAAATACAATGTAAAAAATGATTCCAGGCAGGATCATAACATACAACATCCAATGTTTGGTAAAATTTTTTATATACTGATTTCTTTTCTTATGAATCACCGTCGCCTTATTCAAATTTGACTCTACATTATCCCCTAATAATGAATCCACGTTTCTTACTCCCCTCCTTTTTATTTTTAGGTAATTTCATCGTTATTATAGTAGGGATCAGGCAAACGAAACAATCGCCCAATCTTCTATTTTATGAACATTTATCTAGATCTATGGATCTATTAAAATTGTGCATCCCATGTAAGATATGTATATTGTAAAATTTAAAAAACGAAGGACAGTTCCGATATTAAGCAATTTTTCTACAGTCGAGGATTTTATAATTTTCTAGAGAACAAAAGCGTAAGCGCCTGTTCAGCGACGTACAAATTTAAAGACTTCTGACGAGATAAAGGAAACACGGCGACGAAGGAGCCGATGTTGACTTATCGTAGGAAGAAGGCGTAAATTTGCTAGTCGCTAGGCGCTGGAGCTGAATGTCAACAGCGACATAAGCAGCTTATCCACAAGCTAGGATTTTATAATTTCCTGGCTAAGCTACAAAAAAAGCGGACCCAAAAAGTCCGCTTGTAATTGACTATTCTTCTAGAACTGGTCCTTAACCTTATGCGCTTAAGGAGTTGGACCCGGTGGTGTTGCTCCTGTCAATGGAAATTGAATGGTACGGGGTGCATTATTATCGCAGCGATGTTGATTCACATCGCATAAGTCTGATAGATCTTCTTGATTCGCTTTAGCCACCATTGGTCTAGTGACTGTAATCGTTGTACGTAGAATGACCTTAAATAATGCGGAGGCTACTCCTACTGTACCTCCTACAACTGCCAACGGAATCGGCTGAATGATAATACTTTCTACTTCCAGCGGTGCCTCTGTTAAAGTATCTTCCGGGCAAGCGCCAGGACATGGAGTGTGCTGTTGGAACGGCAAGCTAACTGTAACGGGTGTTGGAATCCCAAGTACATTGATTGTCGCAGGCACGTATCCGGTGTTTACTACTTCGTCTCTTAAAATCGTGCTGTTTTGAATAATACCAGCAAGATCTGGTGTCAAAGTAATAAGAGGTATAGGTTCGCCAGGTGTAATTGTGATTCCCAGTGCTGTCAGAGGGATTGTTGCTTCGGCCACCTTTTGCACTTGTCTTGAGCAAACGACTTTATTTACAAGAACCTCATGATCAGGCTTGCGCGGTCTTCTGTCACATCTGCAAGGTGATTCCTCTGATCCGCATCTTTCGCATCTACGAGTTGATTCCATTTCGCATACGTCGCATCCTGCAAAATCAAAGTCATCATCTCTGCACCAAATATCATCAAATCTCATATATTTTCCATCCTTTCTTTTGCTTTTACTCAACCGAACTTCATAGATTAAAGACCTACTTTTAATCTATTATGGTTGATTACGATATATTGTATTGAAACTATAACGAAAATGGTTGGACAATTACCTTAATTTTTAAAAAAGGCTCTTGTCCTTTCATAGGAAATTGTCTATTTTGAATTTTATCTACCGGATTTTGACACAATTTCACGGAATCACCTTTTCATTGGAGGGTTACTGCTCCGTTTTTGACATAGGAACGGTTCCGTTCTTGCTACATTGCTATGTCTATCATAGGTAGTAATCGGGGTTCTACTTCGGAGTAGTGGTGGTAAACCATCTTCCATACGATCTTGCATACCGTTGGTTTAATAACTGTAATCTTCATACATAGGCTAGCTTTATATTATGAAAAATTCCAATAGGCCGTCACAGCTCCTATTGGAATCGTTTAATAATGTCTATAACCCTACTATCTCACAGCCGAAGGGTCTAATATACGCTTGTAAGTGACTATTCCGTTTCTGTGGCTGGTCCTGGAGCTGCAGCTGGAGGGGGTGGTGGAGTTGGCGCTGTACCTGTCAACGGAAATTGAATCGTACGAGGGGCGCCATTTTCACATCGATGATGATTCACATCGCATAGGTTTGATAAATCTCTTTGATTCAGTTTCCCCACCATTGGTCTAGTGACTGTAATCGTTGTACGTAGGATGACCTTAAATAATGCGGAGGCTACTCCTACTGTACCTGCTACAACTGCTAATGGAATCGGCTGAATGATAATACTTTCTACTTCCAGCGGTGCCTCTGTTAAAGTATCTTCAGGGCAGGCGCCAGGACATGGAGTGTGCTGTTGGAACGGCAGGCTTACTGTTACGGGCGTTGGAACTCCAACTACATTGATTGTCGCAGGCACGTATCCGGTGTTTACTACTTCGTCTCTTAAAACCATGCTGTTTTGCACAATACCGGCAACATTTGGTGTCAAAGTAATAAGTGGTATAGGTTCGCCAGGTGTAATTATGATTCCCAGTGCTGTCAAAGGGATTGTTGCTTCGGCCACTTTTTGCACTTGTCTTGAGCAAACGACTTTATTTACAAGAACCTCATGATCGGGCTGGCACGGTCTTCTATCGCATCTGCAAGGTGACTCCTTTGATCCACATCTGTCGCATCTACGGGGTGAACCCATTCCGTATCTACGGTATCCTACGAAATCAAATTCATCATCTCTGGACCAAATATCATCAAATCTCATATATTTACACCATCCTTTCTTTTGATTTTTGAGTCAGCCAACTTCATAAATTAACGAACTGCTTTTCGCTGATTCGATATATTGTATGGATACTATAATGGAAAAGGTTGGACACTATTACCATGGTTATTAAAAAAGGCTCTTGTCCCTTCATAGGAATTTGTCTATTATAGATCGGATTCTGTCGCGATTGCTGCATTTGCTGCGTCTATCATTGGAAATTGTACACGAAGAGGTTCTACTTCAGGGCGATGACGGCAAACAGCTTTTAAACGCGATGTGGTTTTCTGGCCTCGTTTACCTATCAATGGTCTAGTAACAGTGAGCTTCGTACGCAGGATGACTTTAAATATTATGGATAATTCTACTACTCCGTCGGGAGCACCTATTGGAATCGGCTGAATGATAATAGCTTCAATTTCTGCCGGTGCCGCTGTCAAAATATCCCCGGGACAGGCACCTGAACAAGGTGTGAGCTGTTGAAAGGGCAGATCAAGTGTTACGGTAGTTAATATACCTACAGCAATAGATACTGGCACATATCCGGTGGTTACTACTGCGTCTTTTAATATCGTACTGTTCAGTACAATTCCCTCAAGGTCCGGTGTTAATGTAATTGCTAAAGGCAACAATTCAGGGGGAGTAAAGACAATTAAAGAGCTTTCGGCTGTGATGTGAACTGGTCTTGAACATACGATTTTATTTACAAGAATTTCATCCGTGACATCGGCTGCTATGCATGACGGACCAAGGGACGGAGAGTGTACCATGTGTGGTATTCTTTCACGGCGTTGGCCGGCTGCTTCGTTTAAATAGGAGAAACTTTTTTGATTTGATTTACCGATCATTGGTCTAGTCACGGTAATCGTAGTACGCAAGATAACTACAAATAATGCGGACCTTTCGAAAACGACGGACGGAACCAGCAATAATGCCTTCGACTTCCAGTGGCGCCACGGACAAAATGTCTTCAGGGCAGGCACTAGGGCATGGAGTGTGCTGTTGAAATGGCAGGTTGGCTGTAACAGTGGTTGGCAGTCCCGAGACCGTGATTGTTGCCGGTATATATCCAGTGGTTGTGACTTCATCCTTTAAAATGATGCTGTTTTGAACAATTCCTAAGCGATCCGGTGTCACGGTAATCGGTGGAAGGGTTGTCGCCCTAGGTGGAAGGGTAATTCCCAATGAAGATAAAGCAATAATGGTTTCGGCTACGATATCCACCTGCTTGGAGCAAACAACTTTATTTACAAGAACTTCATGATCCGGCCGGCAAGGTCTGCCGCATTTGCACGACGATTCCTTTGATCCGCATCTATCGCATGCTACAGAATTAGAGTCATCATCTTTGCAACACAGCTCATTAACTCTCATATATTTTCCATCCTTTCTTTTCGGCCAAACTTCATAGATGAACGACCCACTCTTAGTCGATCTATGACTGATACTTATATATTGTATTGATCCTATAATAGAAATGGTTGGACAATTGGACTGGTCTCTATTACTTATGATGACTTTCTTTAAAATGCGGAAAGGCGTGAACTTTCGCCATTCCCATTTTCATAGCTTTCCTCAATTCCGGGGACGGTCGAACGTTTCGTATTGAGTCTTTTTACGAAAATAAAAAACGGGGCACCAAAAGGTCAAGTTTCCCCGAGCCTTCGGATATCCCGTTTACAAATAATAATGATTATTTATTAATGTTATAAAATGTTTTCGCACCCAAGTATTGTGCTGTTTCACCCAAGTTGTCTTCGATACGAAGCAATTGGTTGTATTTGGCCACACGATCTGTACGAGAAGGTGCCCCTGTTTTGATTTGCCCAGCGTTTGTTGCTACGGCAATGTCAGCAATTGTGCTATCTTCTGTTTCACCGGAACGGTGAGAGATTACAGCTGTGTAACCTGCACGTTTGGCCATTTCAATTGCATCAAACGTTTCAGTTAGTGTACCAATTTGGTTCACTTTAATTAAGATGGAGTTCCCAACGCCTTCTTGAATACCACGTTCTAGTTTTTTCGTATTCGTTACGAATAGGTCATCGCCTACAAGTTGAACAGTTTTACCGATACGATCTGTTAATAGCTTATGACCTTCCCAATCGTTCTCATCTAAACCATCTTCAATCGATACGATCGGATATTTTTTCACCAATTCTTCGTACCAATCAACCATTTCTTCTGAAGTACGAACAATGCCTTCACCTTTTAGATTGTATTGACCATCTTCATAAATTTCAGAGGAAGCCACATCCATTGCTAATTTTACTTCTTCACCTGGTTTATAACCAGCTTTTTCAATAGCTTCCATAATCGTTTCTAGTGCTTCTTCATTTGATTTGAGGTTTGGTGCAAATCCACCTTCGTCACCTACACCTGTGTTGTAGCCTTTTTCTTTCAATACAGATTTTAGGCTATGGAAAATTTCCGCTCCCATCCGAAGTGCTTCTTTAAAATTAGGAGCACCAACAGGCATCACCATAAATTCTTGAATGTCTACATTATTATCAGCATGCTCTCCACCATTGAGAATGTTCATCATTGGTACTGGAAGTTGTTTAGAGTTGAAGCCACCTAGGTACTCATATAATTCAAGGCCAAGGAAATCTGCCGCCGCACGTGCAGCAGCCATGGATACACCTAGAATCGCGTTAGCCCCAAGCTTACCTTTGTTTTCTGTTCCATCTAATTCAATCATCGTTTGGTCGATACCAACTTGATCTGTAACATCAAGGCCAATGATTTCATCAGCAATGATTTCGTTCACGTTATGAACAGCTTTCTCAACACCTTTACCAAGGTAACGACTTTTATCTCCGTCACGTAGTTCTACAGCTTCATATTCACCTGTAGACGCACCACTCGGAACAAGCGCTCTACCAAAAGCACCTGATTCTGTATATACTTCTACTTCAATTGTTGGATTACCACGAGAGTCTAGTACTTCGCGTGCATAAACATGAGATATAAATGGCATAATCAATCTCTCCTTAAAAATATAATTTTTATTTACGATTTATTAATGATTGTCCTGTCATTTCTTCTGGTTTTTCAATACCCAAAAGGTCTAACATTGTCGGAGCTAAATCAGCTAAGATTCCTCCGTCTCTAACAGTTATTCCCTTTTCTGTTACAATCACTGGTACTGGATTGGTTGTATGAGCCGTCATTGGTTTTCCTTCAAGTGTTACCACTTCATCCGAGTTTCCATGATCAGCTGTAATAATCGCTTTTCCGCCTTTTTCTAAAATCAGATCCACGATTTCACCAAGGCATTCATCAACAGCTTCAATGGCTTTAACGGTTGGCTCCAACATACCGGAGTGTCCCACCATGTCCGGATTAGCGAAATTTAAAATAATGCCGTCAAATTTATCCGCATTGATCGCTTCTATTAAGGCATCTTTTACCTCATAGGCGCTCATTTCCGGTTTTAAATCATAAGTAGCGACTTTAGGTGAATTAATTAATATTCTTTCTTCACCTGGGAATGTTTCTTCCCGACCGCCACTCATAAAGAAAGTAACATGTGGGTATTTCTCGGTTTCCGCGATTCTCAGTTGTGTCATTCCGTTATCTGCAATGACTTCCCCAACTGTTTTATCCAAGTTCACCGATTTAAAAGCGACATAGCCTTTTACTGTTTCAGAAAAATGAGTCATACATACGAAATCAAGATTTTTCGGGCGTTCTTCGCCGCGATCAAATCCAGAAAACTCCTCATTTGTGAAAACATTAGAGATTTGAATCGCGCGATCTGGACGGAAATTATAGAAGATCACGGAATCTTCATCATTTATCGTTGCAATTGGTTTTCCGTCTGCGTCTGTCATGACCGATGGAATCACAAACTCATCAAAAATTCCATGATCATAAGAATCTTCAAGCATTTCTAATGGGTTAGGATAAGTAGGGCCATCTCCATATGCCATTGCACGATACGCTTTCTCCACACGGTCCCAACGCTTGTCCCGATCCATGGAGTAAAAACGTCCGGAGATTGTTGCAAATTTTCCAATTCCATACTCATCCATTTTCGCTTGCGTTTCTTTAATATATTTTTCAGCTGTTTTCGGTCCTACATCACGTCCATCTAAAATCCCATGCACATAGACTTCTTTTACCCCTTCATCTGCTGCTAGTTTTAAAAGAGCAAAAAGGTGATCAATATGACTATGAACACCGCCATCCGAAAGAAGTCCCATTAAATGCAATTTTTTACCCGTTTTCTTCACATGATCAATCGCTTGTTGAAAAGTTTCGTTTTTAAAAAACTCGCCATTGCGAATCGCCACATTCACACGTGTCAAACTTTGGTAAACAATTCGTCCAGCGCCAATGTTTAGATGACCGACTTCCGAATTTCCCATTTGTCCTTCAGGTAATCCTACAGCCTCTCCACAAGCTGTCAATTGGTTATGTGGAAAAGTGTTCCAATAACGATCAAAGTTTGGTTTTTTTGCATGTTTCACTGCATTCCCTTTTTCTTCATTACGGATACCAAATCCATCAAGAATGATCAGTGCAACAGGTGCTGTTTTACTCATTGGCTGCCGCCCCCAATAATTGAAGGAAAGATGCTGCTTCTAGACTCGCACCGCCTACAAGCGCTCCATCAATATCTGGTTGATTCATATATTCTTTAATATTTTCTGGTTTCACACTACCACCATACTGAATTCTAAGTGCATCTGCAGCACTTTCTGACACATGCTCCTTCACGACTTGGCGAATATGAGCACAAACCTCATTGGCATCGTCAGCTGTGGAGGATTTACCTGTTCCAATCGCCCAAATTGGTTCATAAGCAATCACAGCTTGCTTCACTTGGTCTTCTGATAAGCCTTCTAAAGCCTTCACCACTTGTCCTTCAACAAGCTGTTTCGTTTCATTATTTTCGCGTTGTTCCAAAGTCTCACCAACACAAATGATCGGAACTAGACCATGTTGATAGGCAGCATGTGCCTTCTTATTTACACCCTCATCTGTTTCATTAAACATTTCTCTACGTTCTGAGTGGCCAAGAATCACATAACTTGCACCAATATCTTTTAAAGCAACAGGGCTAATCTCACCTGTAAAAGCGCCATTTTCTTCAAAGTGCATATTTTGTGCTCCAATTTTCACAGCTGATCCTTGGACAGCATCCACTAACTGACCTAGGAACAATGCTGGGGAACAAATCACCGCATCTGCTTGCTCAGCAGCAGGTACCTGTTCCTTTACTTCATTCGCAAATTGAACCGCTTCTTGAAGTGTTTTATTCATTTTCCAATTTCCTGCAATAATCGGTTTCCGCACGTGAACCACCCTTTCGTTTAGATCGTCATTTTCCAAGACACAAGTTGTGACGATTATTTATCATCTAGAGCCGCAACGCCTGGTAATACTTTCCCTTCCATAAACTCAAGGGAAGCTCCACCACCAGTTGAAATATGGCTCATACGGTCTGCCAAGCCAAATTTTTCAACGGCAGCAGCCGAATCACCGCCACCAATGACAGAATATGTATCTGCGGCTTCCGCAAGCGCCTCGGCAACGGCCTTTGTTCCGCCAGCAAATGCATTTATTTCGAACACACCCATTGGGCCATTCCAAATCACCAATTTCGATTCTTGAATCACTTTATGATACGTTTCCCTTGTTTTTGGTCCAATATCCAAAGCTTCCCAATCAGCTGGAATCTCTTCAATAGAGACCACTTTTTTATTGGCATTTTCAGAGAAGTCATCTGCCACAATCACATCTTGAGGCATATAAAATTGAACGCCTTTTTCCTTCGCTTTCTCCATAAATTGGCGCGCAAGATCGAGCTTATCCTCTTCTAATAGAGACTTTCCGACTTCGTGGCCAAGTGCTTTTACGAAGGTGTAAGCAAGTCCACCGCCAATAATGAGATTATCTACTTTATCGAGTAAATGATCAATTACGCCGATTTTATCTTTTACTTTTGCTCCACCAATAATGGCTGTAAATGGACGTTCAGGATTCGATAAAGCTTTACCTAGAACAGAAAGTTCTTTATCCATTAAAAACCCAGCTGCTGATGGTAAAAATTTCGCAATGCCTTCTGTGGAAGCATGGGCTCTATGAGCCGCACCGAATGCGTCATTCACATACACATCTGCTAAATCAGCAAAAGCTTTGGCAAGTTCAGGGTCATTTTTTTCCTCTCCAGCATAGAAACGGACGTTTTCTAGTAAGAGGATATCTCCCTCACCCAGTTTAGAAACCTGTTCTTTTACAGAGTCACCATAAGCTTCATCTGCTTTTGCTACTTCTTTTCCTAGCAGTTCAGTTAAACGGTGTGCAACAGGTGTAAGGCGAAGCTCTTCTTTTACCTCTCCCTTTGGTCTGCCTAAATGGCTAGCTAGAAGAACAATTGCCCCTTGTTCGGAGAGATATTGAATCGTTGGTAAGGCCGCACGGATCCGAGTGTCATCCGTAATATTCCCCTCTTCCATAGGGACGTTGAAGTCTACTCGGCAAAAAACCTTTTTCCCTTTTAAATCCAGGTCTTTGATTGATTTCTTTTCCATGATAGTACCTCCTTCTAAATAAAAGATAAAGGGGAAGGGGTCTAATGCCCGCTCCCCCAAATAAGGTGTTTCAAAGTTATATTATTATAGACCTTGTTTCGCAACATAAGCTGCAAGATCGACAACGCGGTTAGAATAACCTGTTTCATTGTCATACCAAGAAAGAACTTTAACCATGTTGCCTTCCATTACCATTGTAGATAATCCATCAACAGTAGAAGAATGAGCATCACCATTGTAGTCAGTAGATACTAATGGCTCATCTGTATAAGCAAGGATGCCTTTTAGTTCACCTTCAGCGGCTTCTTTAAGAGCTGCGTTCACTTCTTCGGCTGTAACAGATTTATCAAGTTCAGCAACAAGATCCACAACAGATACGTTTGGAGTAGGAACACGCATAGCCATTCCGTTTAGTTTACCTTTTAGTTCAGGTAAAACGAGTGCGACAGCTTTAGCAGCGCCCGTAGATGTAGGGATAATGTTTTCAGCTGCTGCACGAGCACGACGATAGTCTTTATGTGGTAAATCTAGAATTTGTTGGTCATTTGTATAAGAGTGAACAGTTGTCATCATTCCGCGAACAATGCCAAATTTGTCATTCAAAACTTTTGCAAATGGAGCTAAGCAGTTTGTTGTACAAGATGCGTTTGAAAGAACATGATGGTTCGCTGCATCATATTTATCTTCGTTCACACCCATAACGATTGTGATGTCTTCACCATTAGCAGGAGCAGAAATAATCACTTTCTTTGCACCAGCTTCAAGGTGTTTTGCTGCATCTTCACGTTTTGTAAAGCGACCAGTAGATTCAACAACTACTTCAACACCAAGGTCTCCCCAGCCAAGAGCTGCAGGATCACGTTCAGCGAGAACTTTAATGCGGTGGTCCCCTACTACGATTGTATCTCCATCTACAGATACTTGTTGATCAAGTTTACCATGAACTGTATCGTACTGTAATAGATGTGCAAGCATATTTGCATCCGTTAAATCATTTACAGCTACAACCTCAACTTCTGGATTATTAAGTGCTGCACGAAAAACATTTCTTCCGATACGTCCGAAACCATTAATACCAACTTTTACTGACATATCTAACATCCTCCTTTAATATCATGGATAATAAATAAAAATTTATCTTTAAAAGAAATACCTTTCTAAGGGGATGTTCAAAAAGTCCGGTTAATCCTCCTTTTCGAACAAGCACTAAGATATATCTTTTAAAATCGACTTTGCGGCTCCTTCATCTGTAATTAAAATGGTTGATTCAGGCGCACTTTTAAAATAAGACTTGATGGCTTTGGCTTTTGATTTTCCACCGGCCGCTGCAATCACATACGATTTATCAAATAGATCCGATATTCGTAGACCAATGGTGGGGACTTTATGTACTATTTCCCCTTTTTCATCAAAATAATAGCCAAAAGCTTCACCAACTGCTTTTTCTCCTATTATCTTTTTCATGACGTTTTGTTCAGTTGCTCTTCTATTCGCCATGGTGATCGCCTCGCCAATACCATGCACAACGATATCAGCGGATTTAATTTTTTCCACAACTTCCATAATGGCTGGTTCTTTGAGAAGAGATTGCTGAACTTCTTGGCTTACTTGGTCTGGTACATATAAGACACGGTGTACACCATTTGTCTTTTCTGCCATTGTAGCACAGATGACATTGGCTTGATGTTTCAAATCCTCCCCAAGTCCCCCTCGTGCTGGCACAAACAGCAATTGTTTGCCTTGCCCCATTTCGGCTGTCAGCATTTCCGCTGTACAAGCCATCGTTGTTCCGCCTGTTACGGCGATCGTTTGCTGATCTTCGAAACACCCATTAAGAACTTCTGCGCAAGCTTTCCCTAATTCTTCTTTTACAATCAGGGATTCATCGCTATCACCGGGAACGATGACTACTTTTTTTATACCCAAAGTTGCTTTTAATGCTCGTTCCGTCTCACTAATGCCAGTTAATTCCCTCATCACTTCTTCAAGTCCTGCCAGCAGTTTTTTACCTTTATCTGTAACCGTCATGCCAGCAGTATTGATTCGGATTAACTGACTTGATTTAAGGAATTCAGCCTCACTTCTTAAAATCCGTTCGGTTGTTCCTAGCATATGAGCAAGTGTGCGCCTGCCAACAGGTTCCGTTAAACTAATGGAGCGAAGGATCTGATAGCGATTCTGCATAACAGATAGCATATCTGGCACCAATTTTGATTGAAGCTTTAAGAAATTGTGCATTTTTTTGCTCCTTTACCAGAAGGTCGCCAATTGTCCCGTCAAGACATATTACGTCCCAATCTTTCAATGAAAAATAGGATAGCAGCTGATTTTATTGTATCATTGGGGTTTAACTGAATCAATTTTAACGGTGGGTGTTTTTTGTCCCACGTAGACATATAGTGACCCATTTACAATACAATCATGCCATCTACGTTCATTTTACCACTAGTCTTTTTTTAAAGCAATTTAGATTTGATTTTTTCCTCTAGAGCGAATAAATCAATGATACCGGATTGAACGATCTCTCCATCGATTTCAATTACAGGGATCATTAATCCATATTGTTCCGTCCATTCGTCATTTGTGTCAATATCTCTTTCAATAATGTTAATGGGATGTTCAGTTTGTAATATATGTAAAATAAGTTTCGCCTCCACACAAAGGCTACATTGGTCTCTTGTGTAAAAAATAATGTCCATCATCTATCCTTCTTCCTTACTTCATTTTTCATATTGATGCGAAACTATTGTTTAGGGTGTGTACAAGCGCCTTTTTTATGTTATAATGAACATAGAAAAGTTACAATTGCATACAATAATAAGGACCGTCCATGCGTGAACATGGAGCGGTCCCCAACAGACCGATCCCCGTCAAGAGGGGTAGGTAGCGGGCAAAATAATCCCTCACATACCTGCTAGAGTGCATGAGGGATTATTTTTTATGGTTTTTATCAGAAACGATAAACGCCACTAACATCCCAAAGGATATCATAAGCGTTAACGCACTAACAATGTCCATTGGCAACACCTCCCTCCCGGGAAGTCTCCCATCCGAAGACTTACGGCAGAGCAACAGTGCTACCAAACTCCCTCATGCGAAGCCGATCTATTGTTCTTATATTATAACATATTAAAATCATCAATGGGCCTATTCCCTAAGTGAATTGGAAAATTTTATTAAATACACGCCTTAAATTGAAACTCATATAATTTATACAAAACAAAATATAGCTTGCATTCTATGGAAACTTGTTCTATAATTTCATATCGTACGCTTCCTTTTTTGCCCTCGTAGTGTAACGGATAACACGTAAGATTCCGGTTCTTAAAATGTGGGTTCGATTCCTGCCGAGGGCGTAATATATCATCACGTAATTTAAAACATCTCTTTCTTAATAAGAAGAGATGTTTTTTTGCAAAGAAATAAAAGCGAAGCGCTATCCCAAGTTCCCTTCACCATTTCTTCTAACCTTGCCTCCCTCCTAACACCTAGTTCATCCAAGTTTCTGTCAAATGAAAAACGTGTGAAATTTGTTTAAAAACATTCTAAATGGAGAATATGAATGTTATAGGAAGAAATTTCAAAAAGTCAAATATCCAGTTGGATCATTTGACCTTTACTGACCAACGGTGTATGATAAGGATACATAAAGTTTTCAACACTTTAGGGGATCTGTTTTTTAAAAAAAGGAGGAGAAATAAATGAATTTAATTCCTACAGTCATTGAACAAACAAGCAGAGGGGAACGAGCTTATGACATTTATTCTCGTTTGCTAAAAGACCGGATTATTATGCTTGGAAGTGGCATTGATGACAATGTGGCCAATTCTATTGTAGCTCAGTTGCTATTCTTGGAAGCAGAAAACCCGGAAAAGGATATTACAATCTTCATTAATAGTCCTGGTGGTAGTATTACAGCAGGAATGGCCATCTACGATACGATGCAATATATAAAACCTGATGTTTCTACCATTTGTACGGGTATGGCAGCTTCAATGGGTGCCTTCCTACTTGCAGCTGGTAAAAAAGGCAAAAGATTTGCTTTACCTAACAGTGAAGTCATGATTCACCAACCACTTGGTGGTGCACAAGGGCAAGCAACGGAAATTGAAATTGCCGCTAAACGAATTCTCTTCTTGCGTGAAAAGTTAAATCAAATTCTGTCTGATCGTACAGGTCAACCACTTGAAATTATTCAACGTGACACAGACCGTGATAATTTTATGACGGCTGAAAGAGCGAAAGAATATGGTTTGATCGATAGAATTATCGAACGTAAAGAAGAAATTAATGAGAAGAAATAACCCAAGTGAAAGGTTGCTCTATTGATTACAGAGCAACCTTTTTTACATTCGCTTCAATATTTATATACTTATGCCTCAATCCCTTGAAATTGGATGTTATGCAGTCTCGCAAATAGCCCATTTTGTTGGACTAATTCCGAATAAGTTCCATCTTCTTCGATGCCATTTTCGGTTACGACCATCACACGGTCGGCATTTCGAATCGTCGCCAAGCGATGGGCAATGACTAAGGTTGTACGATTCACAGCCAGTTCATTTAGGGCTAATTGAATAATTTTTTCTGTTTCCGTATCAAGGGCTGAAGTGGCTTCATCCAAAATGAGGATCGGCGGATTCTTCAAAAACATACGTGCAATGGCTAGTCTTTGCTTTTGACCACCAGATAGTTTTAAACCTCGCTCCCCTACTTGTGTTTCATACCCCTCAGGAAGTGAAGCGATAAAATCCTCTAAATGAGCTTTCCTGGCTGCTTTACGTATTTCCTCTTCACTGGCATCCTGTTTCCCATAAGCAATATTTTCACGAATCGTCCCTGTAAAGAGAAAGACATCTTGCTGAACAATGCCAATTTGTGAGCGCAAAGAATGTTTCGTCATCTCACGAATATCCATTCCATCAATCATAATCGCTCCCTTGTCCACATCATAAAAACGCGGAATCAAAGAACAAATCGTTGTTTTTCCGGCACCAGAGGGCCCGACAAACGCAACCGTCTCCCCCGCGCGAATATTTAAATCAATTCCTTTTAATACTTTTTTATGGTCATCATACTGAAAGTGAACATCTTCAAAGTGGATATTTCCCATCAAGTGATCAACCGCTACAGCATCCGACCGATCTTGAATTTCCGGTTCTTGGTCAATGAGATCCAAGAATCGTTTAAATCCAGCCATCCCTTTCGGATACAATTCAAGTAAAGCACTAATTTTATCCACTGGTTTAACCAATACATTCACATAAAGAACAAAGCTAACCAATTCTCCATATGTTAATTGCCCATTAAAACTAAACCAGGCACCTACAACAAGCACTAATAAAGTAACCAGTCTTGTCATCATATAAATACTGGAATGAGTGCCTGCCATAACTTTGTATGCCGCGAGCTTGGCGGTTCGGAATAAACCATTATCTTTTTTGAAACGATTAATTTCAAATTGCTCATTTGTAAAAGACTGCACAACCCGGGCACCTGAGACACTGTCTTCCACTCTCGCATTGACATCCGCAATCCGGCCATACATATTTTTCCATGCCTGATTCATTTTAATATTGCAATAGGTGACTAACCAAATAAGGAAAGGTACCATAATAAAAGTGATTACCGCTAAACTCGGATTAATATGAAACATGATCGAAAAAGCACCGATAAATGTCATGATTGCAATAAAGAAATCTTCTGGACCATGATGGGCAAGCTCTCCGATATCAAATAAATCATTCGAGATCCGACTCATAATATGACCGGTCTTCGTATTATCAAAAAAGCGAAACGATTGCCGTTGCACATGGGTAAATAATTGCTCCCGCATATCCGTTTCGATATTAATCCCTAACTTATGTCCTAAATAACTAACAATATATTGAAGGGCTGTGCTCAATAAATAGACAATTAGTAAAAGAACACCAACTGTAAATATTTTATTCCAATCGCCTTCTGGTAATAGTTTATCAATAAACCATTGGACCGCAACCGGAAAGGCTAATTCCAAAATGGCCACGATCACAGCACTCGAAAAGTCGATCATAAATAAACGTCGATGTGGTTTATAGTAAGAAAAAAACTGTTTTAACATAACTAGACTCCCTCAATCATTAAATCCCAACTACTTGCATTTTAATCGCTTTTAAATTTTTCTTGACAGAAATTCATCATGAAATTCTAGCTCGTATGTACAGGCTTTTGAACAAAGGCGCAAGCGCCCGTTTAGCGACGTACAAACTTTTTAGGGGCCTGACGAGATAAAGGAAACACAGTGAGCCTGAAAGGCGAGCTGATGTTGACTTATCGTAGGAAGGCACCGAAAGTTTGCTAGTCGCTGGGCGCTGGAGCCGGACGTCAATACCCACATTTAGAACTTAACCACAAGACAAGAATTTTATAGTTTACTATACCACAAGGAAAAAAGAGTGTTAAATGATTGCTTCAACACTCTTTCTTAAGCACTACTTGTTATTTTCAATAAAGTTCGATAACTGTGCAACAGCTTCTTCTTCGTCAGTACCTGTAGCAGAAAGTTTCACCATTTCATTTGGTCCAATTGCAAGACTCATTAGACCCATAATACTTTTTGCATTGACATTTCTCCCGCCCTTTTCAAGATAAACATCTGCGGCAAAGTTGCTTGCCTCTTGGACAAATTCTGCTGCATAACGAGATTGTAATCCGGCTGGCAATTTTACTTCTATTTCTTTGACCACCATAGCTCCTCACCCCTTTACTTATTTATATGTGTTGCTTGTTCTACCTTTGCGTATTTTTTCCGCAATTTCATCAATTTTTCTTAATCGATGATTAATGCCCGATTTACTAATCGGATTTCCGGAAACCATTTCGCCTAATTCCTTCAAGGTTAAATCTTGATGTTCCATACGCAAAATAGCAATTTCCCGCAGTTTATCTGGTAAGATGTCCAAGCCTTCTGTTTCCTGAATATAGCGGATATTTTCCACTTGTCTTAATGAAGCACCAATCGTTTTATTCAAATTAGCTGTTTCACAATTCACAAGACGGTTCACGGAATTACGCATGTCCCGAACAATTCGAACATCTTCAAATTTCAATAGGGCATTATGAGCTCCGATCACGCTCAGAAAATCAGCAATTTTCTCCGCTTCTTTTAGGTAAGTGATATACCCATTTTTTCGCTCTAAAAACTTACTGTTCAAGGAGAATTCATTCATAAGCTCAGAAAGCGCCTGATTATGCTCTTTATATAGAGAAGCAATTTCAAGATGGTAGGAAGATGTCTCCGGGTTATTCACAGACCCCCCTGCTAGGAAAGCCCCTCGTAAATACGAACGTTTGCAGCACTCATCGACAATTAAATCCTGATCAATATCGTGCACAAAGGTAAATCCTTCCCCTAAAATCTTTAAATCTCGTAATATGATTTCCGCCTGTTTTTTGAGACGGACAATATACACATTATTTTTCTTGAGGCGCATTTTCTTCCTAACTAATAATTCTACCTCAGTAGCGTAAATCCTCTTAATTAAAACATAAATTCTTCTAGCAATGGCTGCATTTTCTGTTTGCACATTGACAACAAGGATGCGATTGGAAAAGGAAAGTGAGCCATTCATTCTAATAAGGGCAGACAATTCGGCCTTTGCACAGCAATCCGCAGTTTCTAATGTTGTTAATTCTTTTTTTGTGTCTGAAGCAAACGACACATCTGCCACCTCCTAAAAAAATCGTAAAATGATACAGGTAAGAGCACTCTTTAAGCAAATTTATGAATGGATTTTCTTTCATATCGTTGCAGTCGGAATTATGTACCCTTTTTGTCTGGTGGACTTCTAAGCGCGTAACCAGAGGTTGGCAAAAGCAAGCTTCAAAAGAAAGCTTGTCAATTCGACCCGATTGTCCTATTCCTTTTCAATGAGTGAATAGAGAATTTGAGCGACTTTTTCGGTGTCATGACGAACAAGTCCTTTATCTAGGCTAACTATTTCTTCCGCAATCACTTCAATTCCCAAATTCGCGAGGTTCTCTACGTCAAATACTACTGGTCTCGCTTGCTCTTCCTGGTATCGATATTTTAAATGAGTCGGTATTGGCTCATTATTCACTAATATAAGATCTATAAAAGAGCAATCCATATGGGAATATAGAGCTTGAATATGATCACTGGCTGAGAAGTCCAACGTCTCTCCAGGCTGTGTCATGAGGTTGCAAATATATACTTTTTTGGCTTTTGCTTCACAAATCTCTTCCCCAATTCCAGGTACTAATAGGTTTGGCAAAATACTGGTATACAAGCTTCCTGGTCCTAATACAATCAGGTCCGCTTCACGAATGACTTGGATGGTCTCCTTTAAGGGCTTAATTGGCTCAGGGGTTAAAAAAACTCTTTTTACAGCTTTCCCTGATTCAGGAATTTTCGATTCTCCACTAACAATCGAACCGTCCTCCATTTCCGCATTCAATACAACACATTGATTCGCCGCTGGAAGAACATGACCGCGTACATTTAATACCCGGCTCATCTCTTGAATCGCATGGACAAAATCTCCGGTGATGGATGTGAGGGCGGCAAGAATTAAATTGCCTAGGGAATGACCAGAAAGTTCACTATTTGATTTAAAACGATGCTGAAACATTTCAATGATCAAGGGTTCTTGATCTGATAATGCAGCAATGACATTTCTGACATCCCCTGGTGGCGGTATTTCCATTTCTTCTCTTAGTCGGCCTGAGCTCCCCCCATCATCCGCTACTGTTACAATGGCGGATAACTCAACAGGAAGATTCTTCAACCCTCGCAAAAGAACGGGTAATCCTGTCCCTCCTCCTACGACGGCAATCTTAGGCCTTGATGTATCTGTCATAATGTTTTTCCCTTTCTCTTTTGAATATCTCGATGTGTAATCGATACGTGATAATCATTCTCATAAAACTCACCAATATATTCAGAAAGGGCAACAGAGCGATGTTGTCCACCTGTGCAGCCAATGGCAATCACAAGCTGACTTTTCCCTTCCCGTTTATAGAGGGGTAACATAAAAGTGAGTAAATCTGTCGTTTTCGCTAGGAATTTCTGCGTATCATTCCACTTTAAAACATACTGATAGACTTCCTCTTCCATTCCCGTTTTGGGCCGCATATGATCGATATAATGCGGATTTGGTAAGAAACGTACATCAAATACTAAATCTGCATCAATCGGAATTCCATGTTTGAACCCAAAAGACATCACATTGACTGTAAATATGGTCTTTTTATTTGCAGAAAAATCTTCAATAATTTTTTCGCGTAATTCTTTCGGTTGCATATTGGATGTATCATAAATCAATTGGGCACGGCCTTTTAATTCATCCAGAATATGGCGTTCTCGTCTGATTCCTTCAAGTGGTAATCCCTCTGTTGCAAGCGGGTGAGAGCGACGTGTTTCCTTATATCGTCTTACAAGCGCCGCATCATTTGCATCGAGAAAAAGAATCTGCGGAGTCATCCATGTAGAATCAGAAAGTTCATCCAAAACACGTAGTAAAGTATCAAAAAATTCCCGCCCTCGTAAATCCATCACAAGAGCTACCTTATTCATCTTATTTCCAGATTCCTTCATTAATTCCAGAAATTTTGGCATTAAAGCAGGGGGTAAATTGTCCACGCAAAAGAAACCTAAATCTTCAAAACTGTGGATTGCCACTGTTTTTCCTGCCCCTGACATTCCGGTGATTATGACTAACTGTATTTCTTCAGACCCTAATGTGCTCATGAATCCCACTCCATTTTCCGTTTCTCTGTCTTTCTCATGTTATTATTATACTATCAATGGAGGTGAAATGACAGCCAGCATTACTTTTAAAAAATTCCTGTTTTAGAGAATGGAGGATGTCCGAAAAAAGTTCGTAAAAAAAGAAGCACAAACCCGAAGGCCTGTGCTTTCAAAAAAGGGATATTGTATAAAAAGGGGGTCAATATCTCATGTAAATACTATACCCGAAAATCATTTCACTACTGTTACAAACACATTAATTCAGTGTAACTTTTTATTTGTACAGGATGTACTGACTTCCGTGTTGCCCACAGGACGTGGGCGGTTTTGACGGAAGATCCTTATCCTCTTTATTGAGTGGCACCTATTTTATCTTTTAAATTTTCAATATAGATTTGTGCACTTTGCGCTGCGATACTACCGTCACCTGTTGCAGTGACGATTTGGCGAAGGAGTTTGTCACGAACATCTCCGGCTGCAAAAACACCAGGGATTTTCGTTTCCATTTCTGCATTTGTTTCAATATATCCTTGGGAATTTGTAATTCCTAAATTTTCAAATGGCTTTGTTAATGGGTCCATTCCGATGTAGATAAAGACACCGTCTGTTTTGAAGTTTCTCTCCTCACCATTTTCGGTGGAAACAAGTGTAACAGATCCTACTTTTCCATTTTCCTCATTAACCTCTTTAACGGTATGATTCCAAATGAATTCAACCTTATCATTGGCAAACGCACGGTCTTGGAGAATTTTTTGGGCACGTAATTCGTCACGACGATGCACAATCGTTACCTTGCTTGCAAAGCGTGTGAGGTATACTCCCTCTTCAACAGCCGAGTCTCCACCGCCCACAACGACAAGTTCCTTATCCTTAAAGAATGCTCCATCACAAACAGCGCAATAAGATACACCACGGCCGGTTAATTCTTCTTCACCTGGTATGCCGATTTTTCGGTATTCAGCACCAGTTGTAATAATCACGGCACGTGCTTTATATTCTTTGTTGCCCGCTTTTATCAATTTATAAGTGTCTTGATCGACAACTTCTTTTATATCTCCATATGCATACTCTGCTCCAAATTTTTTCGCATGGTCCATCATTTTCGTGGACAATTCTGGGCCAAGAATATGGTCAAAACCTGGATAGTTTTCAACATCTTCTGTATTCGCCATTTGCCCACCTGGAATACCGCGTTCAATCATTAACGTAGAAAGATTGGATCTCGATGTATAAACAGCCGCTGTCATTCCAGCTGGTCCTGCTCCGATAATAATCACATCATATATTTTTTCATCCGACATGCTGTACACTCCTTTATCATCTATTTTCAAACATAAATATTTATAGCTTTATGATCTATTTCTATCGTATTAAACAGCGTCCGTTTCGTCTATTTATCTGCTCATTCCAATTCGTTTTCCAAAATACGGACATATTTCCGTAAAGTGGAAGTAGAGATAGCATACTCCTTTGCGATTTCCAATTGTGTTTTTTTATTATGGCGAGTTTTTAACCATATATACTCAACTGCCCCTGCTAATGCGAAAGGATTTGTTATTGCACTTTGGTTCTCCATCATTTTAAAAAACGCCCGAAACCACAATAGAAGTAAACTACGTCTTTCCCATGCTTGCGCTTGATACTTTTCGTATAATACCATAGCGACTTCATGTCCCTGTTTGATTTCTCCCTCCGAAGAAAACTCAGGGTTTAATTCTGTCTGCAAAATATAGGTTAAGTATCTTTTTTCAAAGGGAGTGAATCGGTCTAAGTCCATTTGCTCCAATTGCTTATATATCTCCACTTTAGAAGTGGACACAGAAACTAAAAAGATTCCATATAACCGATTTTCAACATGTTCACTATTCAACCATCTCATAATAGTGACATCCTCATTTTCAAAATGAGTGATCGCTTCTTCCGTGACCTTCCATGGTTCCTTTTGTGCAAGCGCAGGGTTTAAATCGATTAATTTCTCCCAAGCTTCAGAGGCTGCTCTATGATTTCCAGAAAAGTAAGCGGATTTTGCTAACCAATAATAATAAGAATAATCTCCTTCATAACCATACTTCTGTAAATGACGTAGCCAATAATAAGCTTGATGATACCTTCCTGTTAAAGCAAAAGTCGCGCCTAATTTATAACGATGTTCAAAATGAATCGGTTGAACCTTATCCAATGCTTGAAGTAATTCCTCTAGCTCATCTAGTTTTTCTTCATAATAAAGAAATACAGCTAAATTACAAAGGGCATGTAAATTACCAGGACTCTGTTCCAAAACATATTGGATCATTTCAAATGCTTTTTCTGTTTTTCCTTCATAAAAATAGGCTAAGGCCAAATTATTGTATGCTGGCCAAAGTTCAGGATAATCCTTCACCGTTTGCTTAAGTATTTCGATCGCTTGGGAAAATGCCCCTTCTTGCAATAAACTTCTTGCTTGGTCAAGATGGTCAATCATTTCATCTTGTTTAACAAGTTCAGAAAAGATTTCTTCGTCTTCTATTCCAATTAAATCTAATAATTCCTTTGCTTCCTCCGCAAATTCTCCCACTTCGTCCAACTCAAGATAGAGATTTGCATTTTTATAGGCCTCTGTAAATAGGCCTAGATGGGCAAAATTATTAGCCATAAAATAATAACACTCGGTTAAACTTTCATCTAACTCTTCCAACACCATTTTTAAAAGGGCATTAGACTCCTCATACTCTCCTATTTCGGTATGAACAATGGCTAATTGACAGGCAATAATGGGGTCCAAAGGTTCTAATTCGAAAGCTCGTTTTAAATATTTCTTTGCCTGCTTCATATCAAAACGATCATAAGCCTTAATACCTCTATTAAAATAGTATTCTCCTGTTGGAATAAATGAGAATATTTTTGCTTTATCTAATTTTCCCTTCGAGTTGTTAAACATCAAGATCCTCCGTTGCTGTATTCCTTTGTCGCTTTTTGTAGTATATCATACGACACCCATGCTGACACACCGCGAATCTTGGAAAATTTTCTACTTTTATACAAGTTTTTATTTACAAACACGTAAACTAGGTAAAATTACGTGGGGCTGTCTTTTTGTCTTGACTGATTCATAATGGCATACCAAAGAAACAGCATAAATAAAACACCTATTATTGTTTAGGTGTTTTACTCGTACCATAGATAGGATCATCTTTCCAACGCTCTTCACGTTCTTCCCTTGTATAAATCACTTTCATGGGATTTCCTCCCACGAATGCTCCTGCAGGTACGTCTTTATGGACAAGTGTACCTGCCGATACAATCGCTTGGTCTCCTATTGTAATGCCTGGTAAAATCGTGGTATTTGCTCCGATCATGACATGGTCACCAATTTCCACTGTGCCTAACCGATATTCCTTGATCAAATATTCATGGGCTAGAATCGTGGTATTATAACCAATGACGGTATTTTCGCCCACCTTGATTTTCTCTGGAAACATCACATCTAACATGACCATCAACGCAAAAGCTGTTTTTTGACCAATCTCCATCTTTAGGAAACGCCGATACATCCAGCTTTTTAGTCCTAGAAAGGGAGTGTACCTAGCTGTTTGGATGACGATAAAGTTTTTCACTACTTTCCAAAATGGAACGGTTTTATATACATGCCATAAAGAATTCGCTCCCTCTACTGGAAAGCGTTCTGTCCGTCTCATTGGGGTTTGACTCCAATGATATTCAATAAATCAGACATATGGTCAAGCATAAAATCAGGGTGATAACTTTGTAAATGATCCTTCCCTTTCAAAGACCAAGCAACCCCACAAGTGGCAGTACCTGCATTTTTACCACCAAGAATATCATGATGATTATCGCCAATCATCATCGTTTCCTCTGGTTGTGAATCGAGTAAATGCATCGCCTTGTTTAAAGGTTCAGGGTCTGGTTTTACCTTTTCAACTTCATCCATCGTGATCACTACTTTAAAAAACGGCTCTAAATGAGTTAATTTCAACCCTTTCAAGACTGTATCTCTTTTCTTTGTCGAAACAATCGCCAATTTATAGCCATTTTCATGTAACGTCCTTACTGTTTCAAACACGCCGTCAAATTCTTTTACAAGCAAATCATGTTGTTCAAGATTATGTGTACGATACACTTGGATCATTTCTTCCGCCTTTTCAGAATCTAATCCATGAAAAACATCAGCTAAAGACGGCCCCATAAACGGAAGTACATCTTCACGTTGAAACTGACCTGGAAAATATTGCTCCAATGTATGTAAATAAGAGGAAATGATCAATTCATTCGTATCAATTAAAGTTCCATCCAAATCGAACAATAAGGTTGTAATATTCCGTTGCATGCCCATTCTCCTTTCTATTGAATTATGAACTTTGATCCTTATATTTTTGTTTCGCCATCCCCGTATAACGACGATAGAACCAGATGGCCACGGCAATTAAAATTAAAGCGAGTGAAATGACTTGGGCCATTCTTAATGAATCTAGCATTAAGCTGTCTGTACGCAATCCTTCCACAAAAAAGCGTCCAATCGAATACCAAATGATATAACTTAAGAAAAGCTCTCCACGCCGTAAGGAACTTTTTCTCAAAGCGAGCAGGATAAGAAAACCAATAATATTCCAGACAGATTCATATAAAAAAGTCGGGTGATAGTATTCTCCATTTATGTACATTTGATCAATAATAAATTGGGGCAGATGGAGATTTTCTAAGAACGCTCTGGAAACAGCTTCCCCATGTGCTTCTTGGTTAATGAAATTTCCCCAACGACCAATCGCTTGTCCTAAAATAATGCTTGGGGCCGCAATATCAGCCAATTTCCAAAAAGAAATTCCCTTTTTCCGGCAAAAGACCACAGCAGTCGCCACGGCACCGATTAAAGCACCATGAATGGCGATACCACCTTCCCAGATTTTAATAATCTTTTCTGGGTGTTGGGAATAAAATCCCCATTCAAACAGGACATAATAAAGCCGTGCACAAATAATCGAAATCGGAATCGCCCAGATCAAAAGGTCCGTAAATGTATCTTTTGGCAGGCCCCTCTTATCCCCTTCACGTACCGCAACAATTAGCGCTAGTGCAATTCCTAAACCAATAATAATGCCATACCAACGAATAGCAAAAGGTCCTAATTGGAGCGCTACTGGGTTAATTGGTTCAATTCCCATTCTCCCACTCCTTTCCATTTATTAGGTAATGATATCTTGGTCACTACCATTTTGAATGACTTCAGCGAGTCTTTCTGTAAATTGCTTTGCCGCATTGACTCCCATATTCTTCAAGCGGAAATTCATCGCAGCCACTTCAATAATAACAGCTAGGTTACGTCCAGGTCTTACAGGGATCGTTAATTTAGGGATTTCCGTATTAATGATCTTAACTTTATCTTCATCAAGTCCTACCCGATCATAATGCTTTTGTTCATCCCAAAGTTCTAAATGAACAGATAAGGTAATTTTTTTACTTGAGCGAACGGCGCCGGCGCCAAACAAGGTCATCACATTGATGATCCCTAAGCCACGAATTTCTAAAAGTTGCTTTAATAATGGGGGCGGGCTTCCCACTAACATATTTTCCTCAATTTCACTGATTTCCACACAATCATCGGCGACAAGCTGATGGCCGCGTTTAATTAAGGCTAATGCGGTCTCACTTTTACCAACACCACTTTGTCCAGTGAGCAGTACACCGATACCATAAATATCAATTAAAACACCATGTACAGCCGTTGTAGGCGCTAATTCACTTTCTAAGTAGTTCGTCAACTTACTGGAAAAGCGCGTCGTCTTCATCGGTGTTCTTAACAAAGGAACGCTATTACGTTCTGAGGATTCAATTAATTCCTTGGGAATGTCTAACCCTCGTGAAATGATAATAGCTGGTGTTATATCATTACAAAGCAATTCCATTCGTTCTTTTCTTTCACTTTTCAATAGCCTTCCACTAAAATCGATTTCTGTTCTACCTAATAACTGAACACGTTCCGCAGGATAATAATTAAAGAAACCTGCCAATTCCAAGGCTGGGCGAGAAATGTCGGTCGTTGTAATCGGTTTATGAACACCTTCTTCTCCACTTACAAGCTCCAAATCGAAACGCTTGATGATATCTTCTGTCCGAACTTTGGACAAGTCCATCACTCCTTGCCGTTTAAGTAATCATTCTTATGATGAGGTATCTAGACATCATTGTACTATTTTATCATTACAGACGATATAAAAACCACTATTCGATTTACATTTTCTTTGAACAATCGCACACACCCCTATTTTCAGGAACTTTTTAATTAAGCGAAATCCTTATTATAAAAGAAGAAGTAGCGAACTCAACATACAAAAGGAGCTCCAAAAGGGAAGTATATACCTTTTAGAGCTCTTATATGTCAATCTCTTCTTCGCGGTTCTATGATGACTTTTTGGATCAGGACATTAATTAAGGACATGATGACGGCGAGGAGCAGAGCCAAACCAAATCCAGAGATTTCGAACAAACTCCCCATTAAAGCGTCTGTCATTAATAATGTACAAGCATTGATCACAAATAAAAATAGTCCTAAAGTTAATAATGTGACAGGTAAAGTGAAAAGAATGAGAATGGGACGTACAAGCATATTTAATATAGACAGAATAATGCTAGCCCCAATGGCCGACCATATACTCGACACCTCAACCCCTTCAAAATATCCCGCAAAGGCGAGGAATAAAAGGGCGTTCACTAAAATCCCTATACTCCACTTCATTTTACTGACCTTCTTCTTCGCGAATATAGACAGAGCCTGTCTTCGTGTTCGCCACCAAATGAACGGTTTCGGCACTTGTACCTGTCCGTTTGAATTTCACCTGTTTTTGGATAATTTCATTCTTTTCATGCATGATGTCAACATCATTTAATTGTAGTTTATAATTTCCTACATTGGATTGAACATCCCCATCAATCGCGACCCCGTTCGGAAGCGTAATATGAATGTTCCCTGTCACCGATTTTGTTTCCATGATACGTGGAGCTTGTTTCGTGACAATACAATCAATATTACCATTTAAGGATTGCAGTCCTAGATCTTTGTAAACACCTTCCGTTTTAATCGTGCCATTGACTGTTTCGGCTTCTACCTTTTCAATTTCAGATTCAACAAGCACGACTTGACCATTGACAGTGTCTAAATCGAGTTCCTCTCCGCGAATATTTGTAAGTTCTGCTTTTCCGTTCGTTGTCTTAACAACGAAAGATTCCGCTTGTAAATTCGTGCCCCTTACTCCACCAGTAAAGACGCGAATCGAGATTTTCTTATACAGTTTTTCAGGTATATAAACGACCGCTTCCACCTTCATCAGTTTGGATTGAGTACCGAAGATTAATAATCCATTCTCAAACTTAAACACGCTATGATCTAGAAAATAGGTTCTTGCTTCTTCGCGGTCTTCTGTACGGTAGACTTTTGCCTGGCACTCAATCCTTACTTCTGGTTGATCCCAGGTCTTTATTCTTACAGGACCGTTTGCCACATCAATATCGATTCGTTCAACCTCTTCTCCCGCCTGTTGAAAAGTATGAGGTATTTCAACTGTTTGAGTAAATTGAAAATCAAGGTCCTTCATTTTATTAAAAGTAGTTTGCACAAAATCAAATAATCGCTCACCAGCAGCTTCTAGCTGAGAATAAATGGTTTCAGCCGTATCCGCTGTTTCCTTCTCCTTGTCTTTTTCTGTTTGCTTCTCTTGGTGGGAAGTCTGCTCTTCTTGTGTTTCCGTTTGAATAGCTGGAGCTGTGTGTACTTGTGATTCCTCTTCCTTTGGCTTGGCTGTCGATGAGTCTTTAGACGATCCTTCTTCAAGTGCTTCTAACAGAATAATCGCTTCTTGTGCTGAGAGCTTACCATTTTGTACCAATTCAAGTATTCGTTTCTTTTCCTCGTTCACGTCAGCTTCCTCCTTTTAGGTTCTAACAGAATTTACGGATATGGGCCTTTATAGGTTTCAAAAAAGCTGATAAACTTTTCATCAGTAGACGCGGGCTAACGTCCTGTTGGCCTAATATTCGAGTGGTGTGCGGCTTCTTAAACGTTCATTTTTTCGGCGACTTTTTGATTCATTCGTTCTTTATCCCGCTCTAAAATGGGCTTGAGGTATCGTCCTGTATAAGAGTCGACTGATTGTGTCACTTTTTCAGGGGTACCTTTTGCGACAATTGTTCCACCTTTATCGCCACCTTCAGGTCCTAAATCAATCAGGTAATCAGCTGTTTTGATCACATCTAAGTTATGCTCTATAACCAAAACGGTGTCGCCATTATCCACAAGTCTTTGTAAAACCCCTAATAAACGGGCGATATCATCTACGTGCAACCCAGTTGTTGGCTCGTCTAATATATATAAAGAGCGACCATTCGAACGACGATGTAGTTCTGAAGCAAGTTTCACCCTTTGCGCTTCCCCTCCGGAGAGCGTTGTAGCCGGCTGCCCTAATTTCATATACCCGAGACCAACATCAACAATTGTTTGCAATTTACGCTTGATTTTAGGGATATTAGCGAAAAATTCTAATCCATCTTCAATCGTCATATCTAAAACATCTGCAATATTTTTCCCTTTATATTTTACTTCCAATGTTTCCCGGTTATACCTACTACCGTGACAAACTTCACATGGAACATAGACATCAGGAAGAAAATGCATTTCAATTTTGATGATGCCATCCCCTTTACACGCTTCACAACGTCCACCTTTGACATTAAAGCTAAAACGTCCCTTCTTATATCCTCGGACCTTTGCTTCATTGGTCGCTGCGTAAACATCCCTTACATCATCAAACACACCTGTGTAAGTAGCAGGATTGGAACGCGGGGTTCTACCTATTGGCGATTGATCAATATCAATTACTTTTTCGAGATGTTCGATTCCTTTTATTTCTTTAAATACACCTGGTCTTGTTTTGGCTCTATGAAGCTTCTGGGCCAATGTTTTATAAAGAATTTCATTGACCAAAGTACTTTTTCCCGAACCCGACACACCTGTTACCGCAACAAACAAACCAAGTGGGATTTTTACGTGAACATTTTTTAAATTATTTTCTTTTGCTCCCTTAATCTCAAGATAGCGGCCATCTGGTTTGCGACGTTCAATCGGTAAAGGAATAAACCTTTCACCTGATAAATATTGACCTGTTAAAGAAGCCTTGTTTGCAGCGACTTCTTGCGGCGTTCCTTGGGCGATGATCTCACCGCCATGTACTCCAGCACCTGGTCCAATATCAATTAAATAATCTGCAGCGAGCATGGTATCTTCATCATGTTCGACCACAATTAAGGTATTCCCGATATCCCGCATGTTTTTTAAGGTAGCAATTAAGCGATCATTATCTCGTTGATGAAGGCCAATGGAAGGCTCATCTAAAATATAAAGAACCCCCGTTAATCTTGAACCAATTTGCGTCGCTAAACGAATACGTTGCGCTTCGCCGCCTGATAAAGTCCCGGCAGCCCGGTTTAGCGTTAAATAATCTAGTCCCACATTGACGAGAAAACCGAGTCTTTCACCAATTTCTCGTAAAATTAACTTGGCAATTTGCATATCTTTCTCTGATAACGTCAGTTCCTGAAAAAACTGATTGGCATCATTCACAGATAGCTCCGTCACTTCACTAATATGGTGACCCGCTATTTTAACAGCTAAACTTTCCTCTTTCAAACGATGTCCCTTACAGCGGGGACAAGACTGCTGAGCCATGTATTTCTCCATTTGCTCACGGATATAATCTGAGCTTGTTTCCCGATAACGACGTTCCACATTATGAAGCACCCCTTCAAAACGGACCTGACTTTCATGCATGCGGCCAAAATCGTTTTGATATCGAAATGTAAATACTTCATCTGATGAACCATAGAGGATGATGTTTAAATCTTTTTCTGGCAGATCCTCTACAGGTGTATCCATATCAATCTGAAAATGGCGACAAACGGTTTTTAAAAGCTGGGGGTAATACTGTGAGCTAACGGGAATCCAAGGTGCGATCGCATTTTCGTTCAGTGTTAGAGAACGATCCGGAATCACAAGATCAGGGTCGACCTCTAATGTAGAACCAAGCCCGTCACAATCAGGACAAGCTCCAAAAGGGCTGTTAAAAGAAAACATTCTTGGCTCTAATTTATCAATCGAAAATCCACATTCAGGACAAGCGTGATTTTCACTAAATAGCAGTTCCTCTTGTCCAATGATATCGATGACTACTTTTCCTTCGCCTAAGCCAAGGGCTGTCTCAAGCGAATCCGCTAATCTTGCTTCAACGCCTTCCTTCACAACAATCCGATCCACAATCACTTCAATTGAATGCTTTTTGTTTTTTTCCAGCTTGATCTCTTCCCCAAGATCTTCGACTTCACCATCAATCCGCACACGCACATAACCTTGTTTTTTTATTCCTTCTAATACTTTTACATGCGCTCCCTTGCGCCCAGAAACAACCGGTGCGAGCACTTGTAATCTTGTTCGTTCTGGATAGGTCATAATCCGATCGACCATTTGTTCAATCGTTTGCGAACTAATTTCAATTCCGTGGATCGGACAGATGGGCTTGCCAACTCGCGCAAAGAGTAAGCGCAGATAATCATAAATTTCTGTGACCGTTCCAACGGTTGAACGCGGGTTGCGACTCGTTGTTTTCTGGTCAATCGAAATGGCTGGAGAAAGGCCTTCAATGGCATCTACATCCGGTTTATCCATTTGCCCTAAAAATTGTCGCGCATAGGCTGATAAAGATTCTACATATCTTCTTTGCCCCTCCGCATAAATGGTGTCAAAGGCTAAGGAAGATTTTCCTGACCCGGATAGGCCCGTTAATACAACGAGCTTATCCCTTGGTATCGTTACATCAATGTTTTTTAAATTGTGAGCTCTTGCCCCTTGGATAATAATTTGGTCTTGTGCCATGATTTGCTCATCCTTCCGCTTTCAATTCCAATATGGCATCACGTAATTGTGCTGCACGTTCAAAGTCTAATGCTTTAGCCGCTTCCTTCATTTCCATTTCCATCGTTTCAATAAATTCTTCTCTTTCCTGTTTGGACATTTTTTTCAATTTGCCTTTAGCTGTATATTCTGCAGGATCCTCGGCTGCAACGGTAGCACGAATAACATCCCGTATATCCTTCTGAATGGTCATCGGTGTGATACCATGTTCTTGATTATATTTTTCTTGAATGGAACGACGACGTTCTGTTTCATGAATGGCTTTTTCCATGGAATCGGTCATCCGATCAGCATACATGATGACGTGTCCATTGGCGTTTCTTGCCGCCCGCCCAATCGTCTGAATCAGAGAACGTTCAGAACGCAAAAATCCTTCTTTATCCGCATCTAAAATCGCCACAAGTGAAACCTCGGGAATATCTAAACCTTCTCTTAGCAGATTAATGCCAACTAATACGTCAAAGGTTCCCATGCGCAAATCGCGAATGATTTCAATCCGTTCTAATGTTTTAATTTCGGAGTGCAAATACTGGACCTTAACGCCAATCTCTTTTAGATAATCCGTTAAATCCTCTGACATTTTTTTCGTTAAGGTTGTCACAAGAACTCGTTCATTTCGTTCTACCCGTAAATGAATTTCACTAATCAAATCATCAATTTGCCCCTCAATCGGACGAACATCAATTTTTGGGTCTAATAATCCGGTTGGCCGGATAATTTGTTCAACCATTTGTGGCGTATGTTCTAGTTCAAACGGGCCTGGAGTTGCGGATACAAAGACAATTTGGTTAATATGTTCTTCAAATTCCTCAAACTTCAAAGGGCGATTATCCAAAGCCGATGGTAGACGAAAACCATGATCCACTAATACTTGTTTTCTCGCTTGGTCTCCGTTATACATTCCCCGTATTTGCGGGAGGGTCACATGAGATTCATCGATCACAATTTGAAAATCATCTGGAAAATAATCAAGCAATGTATAGGGTGTGGCCCCAGCCGGTCTTAAGGTCAAATGTCGTGAATAGTTTTCGATTCCAGAGCAAAACCCCATTTCGCGCATCATTTCCAGATCATACCTTGTTCGCTGTTCCAATCGTTGTGCTTCTAATAATTTGTCGTTTTCTTTTAATATTGCTAACTGCTCTTCCAATTCTTTTTCAATATTCTCTATTGCTATTTTCATTTTATCTTCACCGGTAACAAAGTGAGAAGCTGGAAAAACAGCTGCATGTTCTCGATCGCCTAAAATTTCCCCTGTGAGCACATCTACTTCGCGAATCCGATCAATTTCATCTCCAAAAAACTCAATCCGTATGCAATGCTCATCACGAGAGACTGGAAAGATTTCCACTACATCTCCACGAACGCGAAAAGTTCCCCGTTGAAAGTCAATATCGTTGCGAGCGTACTGAATATCTACTAAACGACGTAATAATTGATTTCGTTCAATTTCCATTCCCGTTCTCATCGATAAAACATGGTCCCGATATTCAGATGGTGACCCCAAACCATAAATACAGGAAACACTGGCAATGATAATCACGTCTCTACGTTCGAATAAAGCGGATGTCGCGGAGTGTCGCAATTTATCAATTTCATCATTAATACTGGCATCTTTCTCAATATACGTGTCTGTTTGCGGCACATAAGCTTCTGGTTGATAGTAATCATAATAACTGACAAAGTACTCCACGGCATTATTCGGAAAAAACTCTTTAAACTCACTATAAAGCTGTCCCGCAAGTGTCTTATTGTGGGCAATAACCAGTGTCGGCTTGTTCACTTCCCGAATCATATTAGAGATAGTAAAAGTCTTCCCAGTTCCGGTCGCTCCTAGTAGAGTTTGGTATTTTTTTCCATTATGAATTCCTTCGACAAGCTGTTCAATTGCTTGCGGTTGATCCCCTGATGGCTTGTATCTTGATACTAATTCAAATGTGTGATCCAATAAGTTTTCCTCCTAACACATTTTTTATCTATATGATCTAATGGTGATTTATTTTTACATGTCTTACATTTTACCACAATTCCTATATAGATAACCAGTGAAAAGCGAACGTATTTTCGTTGCTATTTTCACGATCCATCCAATAGAAAAAAACAGGACCTTATAATCGGGCCTGCCTTCGAACTAATGCTTCTATTTTTCCTTGGATTATTACTCATTTTTAGCTGGTCTTTTCTTTTTCACCATTCGATCCGTGATAAAAAGGCCTACGGTTAACGATGCTGCCTCGATCGCAATTAACCCCCACCCATAAATATAACCTTTATAAGCAGACACAATAATGAGGGCTAAGGTTAAAAGAAAACCTACACTCCTTCTATAAGTCACTCTAGTAAAAAGAATCATTAAAATTGCCGGAATAAAAATAGCTGACAAAATTTTATCCATTGTCTCACCTACTCCATTTTAAAACTCTCTCTATTAGTTTTTCGCAACTACAGAGAAAAAGCAAGTTTTATCTATAGGTAGAGCACAATAGAAGGAGGAAAATTTTCAACTAGACATTAACCAAATTCCCCCATAATATATTGCTTTGTTTTTTCATGTTGTGGGTTCGAAAATATCCTTTGGGTTGATCCATACTCTACAATTTCACCATTCAGGAAAAAGGCAGTTTGATCTGAAACCCGAGCCGCTTGTTGCATATTGTGGGTGACGATTACAATGGTATATTTTTCTTTTAATCTTAGAATCAGACTTTCCAGCTTGTTGGTTGAAAGGGGATCTAGGGCAGATGTTGGTTCATCCATTAAGATCACATCTGGTTGAATCGCTAGAACTCTAGCAATCACTAACCGCTGTTGTTGCCCCCCCGATAAGCTTGTAGCAGGAGCACGTAAATCATCCTTCACTTCATCCCATAAAGCCGCAGAGCGAAGACAGGATTCCACCGTTTGATCCAGAAATTGTTTATCCTTTCGTCCGTGAATCCTCGGGCCATAAGCGATATTATCATAGATCGAAACCGGGAAGGGATTGGCCTGCTGGAACACCATGCCTACTTTTTTCCTTAACTCAACAACATCTACAGCGGGGTTGGTGATCTCCAGATCATGCAAATAAATCTTTCCCTCTGAGCGACTTTCTGGTATAAAATCATTCATTCGATTAAGGGTACGCAGAAAGGTTGATTTTCCGCAGCCAGAGGGACCAATTAAAGCGGTAATTTGATTCTTTTTGATCTCCAGGTTAATATTTTTAAGTGCCTGGAATTCTCCATAATAAAATTGCAGGTTTTCTGCTTTCATCACGGTTTCTTTATGATGCTGTTGATGCAGTGAGAGAACCATCGCTTCCACCCCTTATCCAAAGTTTCCAGCAATATATCCTGCTGTCCGTTCATCTTGTGGATTAGTGAATATTTCTTCCGTTGCCCCAAATTCGACTAAATTTCCCATGTAAAAAAAGGCGGTGTAATCAGATATTCGGGCGGCCTGCTGCATATTATGGGTGACAACAATAATCGTATACTCTTTTTTCAATTCACACATTAACTCTTCTATCTTTCGCGTTGAAATAGGATCTAATGCAGAAGCTGGTTCATCTAATAACAGCACTTGGGGCTTCAAAGCAATCGCTCTAGCAATACATAAACGTTGCTGTTGTCCTCCTGAAAGACTTAGAGCCGATGAATGGAGTTTGTCTTTTACTTCGTCCCATAATGCCGCTTTTCTTAGCGCCGTTTCAACGATTTCATCTAACTGATGTTTCTTTTTTATGCCATGATGAGCAGGACCATAAGCAATATTTTTGTAGATTGATTTAGCAAAAGGATTGGGCTTTTGAAACACCATTCCGATTTGCTTTCGTAATTCAAATACGTTCACTTCTGGGGAATGAATCTCAATATCGCGATAATGGATCTTCCCTGTTATTTGGCAATGAGCGATACTATCATTCATTCGATTCAAGCAACGTAAAAAAGTAGATTTCCCACAGCCTGAGGGGCCAATTAAAGCGGTAATCGCCTGATCTGGAAATGGGAGATCAATATTTTGAACAGCTATCTTATCCCCATAAGCAACAGTGACACCTTCAGCAGATATAACAGAACGAGTCGGGAGAAAAACGATGTTTTTTTTCGGCGCCAATCGATCCAATTGCCCACTTTGATTCATTTCTTTAGCAATCGCCATTTTTTCAACCACCTTTCTTAATTTGTTGTCATTTTTCTAAATATGAGATGACCAATCCAGCGTGCTAGTACGTTAAATAGCAAGATGGCCAATAATAAAAGTGCGGATGCGCCACTGGAAATGGCCGCTGCATCGGGCATAATCCCTTCCCCATTAATCTTCCAAATATGGACAGCTAATGTTTCTGCTGGCCTTAATGGATTGAGTGGGGATGTAGCCGAAAATGGATTCCAATTGGAGAAATCAAGTTGCGGTGTGCTCATGCCCGCAGTATAGATCAGTGCGGCAGCTTCTCCAAAAACTCGCCCTGCAACAAGAATAATTCCTGTAACCAAACCAGGTAAAGCAGCTGGTAAAATAACCGTTGTGATTGTCTCCCATTTCGAGACACCTAGGGCTAATCCCGCTTTTCTTTGTTCTTCCGATACATTTTGTAATGAGTCTTCCACTACCCGAACCATTAAGGGTAAGTTAAATACGGTTAAGACGCATGCCCCTGAAAGAATTGAAAATCCCCATCCCATATAAATTACAAAGAATAGAAAACCAAACAGTCCCACAACGATCGAAGGGAGAGAAGATAGAACTTCAATTAGTGAACGGATCAAATCGGTAAACTTATTTTTGGGAGCATATTCGGATAGATAAATGCCAGCACCTAGAGATATCGGAATTGTCATCATGATCGTTAAAACAAGTAAATAGAAGGAATTAAATAATTGTGGTCCAATCCCTCCCCCCTCTTGAAAGATTTGCGGAGAGGATGTAATAAATCCCCAACTTAGCTTCGGTAAACCTTGGATAAAGATATAACTTAATAAACTAATGAGAAGCCCAAGAATGAGAAAAGCAATTCCATAAAACAGGATCGTTGCGATTCGATCGATCTGTTTCGCATTCATACCTTTTGCTCCTTTCTGCCAACCCAGCGGATAAGCATAATAAAGAGAAATGACATTATTAATAGAATCAGTGCTAAGGACCAGAGTGCGTTATTTTCCGCTTGCCCTAATACGGTGTACCCCATGCCCATTGTTAAAATACTTGTAAGGGTGGACGCAGGTTCCAATAGAGAAGTTGGCATAACAGGTGAATTACCAATGACCATTTGTACAGCCAGTGCTTCGCCAAAGGCGCGCGCCATTCCGAAAATCACGGCTGTCAGTAAACCAGACTTCGCCGTTTTTAAAATCACGCGATAGATCGTTTGCCAACGGGTGGCTCCTAATGAATAGGAGGCTTCTCTCAACGAACGAGGAACAGAAGCAATCGCATCAATCGATAGACTCGTAATCGTTGGCAAGATCATAACGGAAAGGACGATTGTACCGGCAGCAATGCCAAATCCACTGCCTGAAAAAGACTCTCTTAATAACGGAACTACAACTGTTAAGCCAATAAAGCCATACACAACCGACGGAATTCCAACTAATAGCTCCATAACCGGTTGCAGTATTTTTTTCCCGAACCGCGGCGAAATTTCAGTCATAAAAACCGCCGCTCCAATCGCAATCGGAGTACAAATAAGTGCGGAAAGAAGTGTGACAATAAAAGAACCTGTGATCAACGGGAGCGCTCCAATAATCGGCTTGCCCAGCTCACTTAATGTTCCGGGATTCCATTTTAAACCTGTCAAAAATTCTAAGACACTCCCTTTATTAAAGAGAAAGATCGCGACACCTTTCGAAACAACGAGCGCAAGAATCATCACGGTCAGTAAAATCGTGATTCCTACTGCAAGAAAAGTGATTCCCTTTCCCAACTTCTCCAATCGCATTTTTTTATTTGGCTTTGTGATATCCATGTACATTCCGCTTTCTGCTTTAGCCACAGCGATCGACTCCTTTAATGGCAATGTTTATTTAGAGATAAGAAAGAGGCTTTTAATGTCAATAGCCTCTTTTCCAGCCTATTCATCCGATTATTGGTTACTAACTTCTCCATTAGCATTTCGATCAACTTTCATGTTTGTGACTGGGAGGTAGTCCATTTTCGGAAGAAGTTTGGTTTGCACGTCTTCTGTAAGCATATAATCAATAAATTCCTTTGTAACATCCACTGCCTCATCATTCGTATACATATGCTGGTAAGCCCATATTTTCCATGCATTCGTCTCTACATTTTCTGCCGTTGGTTCAGCGCCATCCACTTTTAGCGCTTGTATGGACTCATCAATATAAGAGAATGCTAGATAACTAATTGCGCCAGGCGTTTCACTAACAATTTTTCGAACCGTCCCTGATGAATCTTGTTCTTGTGCCTCAATTGGTTCTTCGCCATTTAAAGCAAATGTTTCAAATGTCGCTCTCGTACCTGAACCCTTCGCCCGATTGACAACGATAATTTCTTGATCAGCACCACCAAGTTCTTTCCAATTTTTGATTTTCCCTGTAAATATATCAATCAACTGGTCTTGCGTGACATCTTCAACACCAACTTCTGAGTGAACAACTGGCGCCATGCCAACGACCGCCACTTTATAGTCTGTTAGTTTATCAGCTGGAATTCCTTCTTTTTCTTCGGCAAACACATCGGAGTTTCCGATATCCACAGCCCCTTCACTAATTTTACTGAGCCCCGTTCCACTTCCTCCACCTTGAACATTAATCGTCACTCCAGGGTGTTGCTGCATAAATTGCTGAGCGGCTGCTTCCACTAAAGGTTGCATCGCACTCGATCCAACTACAGTAATGGAACCTGCTAGTTTATCACTCTCTGGTGAATTCTCTTGATTTGTTTCTGTACTCGGTTTACTAGTCCCCGACGCAGAGTCCTGGGAACCTGCCTCTGTATTACTACATGCTGCTAGAATGATTGTAAACATGAAGATACAGCCAATAAACACGAACCATTTCTTTTTCATGAGTGAGCCACCCTTTTCTATTTGGATTGCAATCCTTGATTGCTTATCTATACAGTAAACCATCTCTATTAAATGCCTATAAATAGTATGTGAAGTTTATGTAAAGCTTTGTTTGGAGTTTGTAAAGAAAAAATGATACCGTTGTCATCTTTTCAACGACCTTTTCTCCATGACAAAACCTCGCTTAGGAAAGCGAGGTTTTGTCATGGGTCTCCTGTTTCTTCGGTAATGTAATGATAAAGGTTGTTCCTTTTCCTTCTTCACTTTTCACTTCAATTTTCCCATTATGCGATTCTGTTAAGTGCTTTACAATCGCTAGACCAAGGCCTGTGCCACCAGAACGACGAGAACGGGCTTTTTCTACACGGTAAAAACGTTCAAATATTCGTGGCAACTCGGTGGAAGGAATGCCTATCCCTGTATCAGAAATACTAAGTTTTACTTGATCGGCCTCTTCCCACAGCTTGACAATAATTTTTCCTCCTTCTGATGTATAAGCAATCGCATTGGAAAGGAGGTTTAACACAATTTGGTGGATGCGATCCTTTTCTCCCTCGATCCATATATCGTTTATCTGTTCAGGAAGGATTAGGGCTAATTTTTTCTTTTTCGCTTCTTTTTGAATGGTGTTCGCTATATTTAAAACGGCCTCTGTCATATTCATTTGTTCCAATTTTAAAGGAATATGGTGTTGTTCAATCCTTGACAAGTATAAGAGTTCACTAATTAACCGATGGAGCCGCTCACTCTCCCGATAAATAATGCTAAGAAATTCACGGCAAACATCTTCATCATGCATTGCTCCATCCAATAAAGTCTCAGCAAATCCTTTCACTGATGTGATCGGTGTTTTTAATTCATGGGAGACATTGGCGACAAAATCTGTTCTCATTTTCTCCAGTCTGCGCACTTCCGTCACATCATGCAAGACCGCGATCAGCCCTTTTCGTTCTTGATTTTCACGGACATATGGTGCGAGATGAACATCCATAATTCGCTCCCTCGGATAAAAAAAGGTGATTTCTTTTCTTAATTCTTGTCCAGTTTTTAAACACTCTGCCATCAAAGAACTAAATTCTAAGTTGCGACTGGCATCCATATGCATTTTCCCTGTAAATGATTGCGGATCTTCTCCCATAAATTGCGCCATCGCTTTGTTCGCCAATAAAATTCTCCCTTGCATATCGACTAATAAGACACCACTCGTCATATTGGCTAATACACCTGAAAGCTGTTGTTCATTTTCTTGAATGGTTTCCATTTGATTCTTCAAACTTGAAGCTAGCATATTAATCGATGTGGCTAATTGACCTAATTCCCCTTTAGGTTGGTGATGGACTCTGGCGGCAAAATCTTTATCTTTTAACCTTGCCGAAACGCCAATCATTTCTTCAATCGGTTTAGAGATACTTTTAGCGAGCCTCATCCCGATTAAACCGGTAAGAAGAAAAACAGCAAGCAAGGAAATGCTAATACTGATCCATAACTTACGCAACGCAATATCAATCTTTTTTAGGGAGTACGCCACGCGAATGACGCCTGTCGTCTTATCTCCGTCGATAATCGGAACCGTCACATACATCATATGAAAGCCAAGTGTTTTACTATAGCGAATCGAGAGCCCGGAAGCAGCTTGTTCCTGGAGGACCTGTTTTACCTCTGGTCGACTTGAATGATTTTCCATCTCCGCAGGCGGCTCCTCTGAATCAGCTAACACATTCCCATCTTGATCTAAAATCGTTAATCTCGATTGGATGGAATCAGCTAAAAGAATCATCTCCTCTTGAAGTTCTGAGGGTGTGGAAAGTAAATCTTCCCTATCAATCACATTCAAGACTAATTTCGATGTTTGCAGTAAATGGGTTTCTTTTAAGTCGTAATATGTATCTTTCATCATTCTTGATAAAAACAAACCGGAAATGATTAATAAAATGGAGATTAAAATTAAGAATGAAAAGGTAATTCGCACCCATAATTTATGCATCATCACGGTTGCCCCAGTTTGTAACCGAATCCTCTCACTGTTTTAATATACAGTGGCTGTTTCGTATCTTTTTCAATTTTCTCACGTAAATGACTAATATGAACATCGACAATTCGTGAATCGCCAACAAATTCATAATTCCAAACGGCATCCAATAATTGATGGCGATTAAGCACTTTGCCCTGATGATTCGCTAAATACAAAAGCAATTCAAATTCCTTGGGCGTCAAATCAAGCTTCTCTCCCGCAAGTTCGGCCGCATATTGATCAGGAAAAATGACGAGGTCACCAATGCGAATCATCGTTGCTTCCTGTTTCGGCAGATCAGGTGAATCATTCATTTGCGATCGTCTTAAAATCGCCTTTACTCTTGCAATAACTTCACGGGGACTAAACGGTTTCGTCAAATAATCATCTGCCCCAAGTTCCAGACCTAGCACCTTATCAAATTCATCATCTTTTGCTGTGAGCATTAAGATCGGTGTTTTCAGCTTTTCCTGGCGAATGGTTTTACAAACATCCATGCCATCCATGCCGGGAAGCATTAAATCTAGAATAATTAAACTTGGATCTTCCTCCATCGCTTTCTGTAGTCCTGTATTTCCATCGCCTGCCGTGATCACAGCAAAGCCTGCTTTTTCCAGATTAAATTGTAATAAGGTCACGATGGAAGGCTCATCATCAATTACAAGGACTTTCTCCATTTCATTCTCCCCCTCATAAGGTTGTTAAAAAAGTCCGGTAAAAAGAAGACTGCCTCGTTTGTTTTTTTGAGACAGCCTTATGGAACTTATGATTTTAATGTACGTTTTTCAATCAAAACAGTCAAGCTTATGAGCGTGACAAGTACGGTCGCTCCCATGTCAGATAAGATGGCAATCCATAGAGTGAGCAGGCCTGGAATCGTTAAAAGCAGGGCGATTAATTTTAGCCCAAGGGCTAAGCCAATATTAAGTTTAATAATCGAATTGACTTTTTTTCCAACTTTTATTGCCGAGGGAAGTTTGCCCAGATGATCTTGCATCAGGACGATGTCCGCTGTTTCAATCGCACTATCGGTCCCTTTTCCCATGGCAATGCCTAAATCAGCTGTAGCTAAGGCCGGAGCATCATTGATCCCATCCCCCACCATCGCCGTGATTCCTTGACTTGTTAATTCCTTTATCTTTCCAACCTTTTGGTCTGGCAATAATCCAGCATGGTAATCGGTAAGACCAATCGCTGCAGCGACCTTTTCTGCCGTTTGTTGGTGGTCCCCGGTTAACATCGTGGTTTTCTTAATTCCTGCTTTATATAGCTCTGCGACAATTTCTTTACTTTCCGGGCGTATTTCATCGGCAATTCCGAATAGGCCTAATACCTTCTCATGATCGGAAACAGCGACTAATGTCAATCCTTCGTTTTTCAAGGTTTCTAGATCATTTTGAATGGCTGTTGTGATCGCCGGAGTTGGAATGCCTTTTTCATTTCCTAGCGTATAGGTCAAACCATCAATCACAGCTTCTACCCCTTGCCCAGCAATCGTTTCAATGAAGGAAGGCTCCTGAAGTGCCACATTATATTCCTCCACCTTTTTCATCACCGCTTTCGCCAATGGATGGGAAGAGCTATTTTCAATCGAGCCGGCAATTGCTAAAAATGTGTCTTCTTCATAAACAATCATTTTCGCAACATGGGGCTCTCCCTTTGTCAATGTTCCTGTTTTATCAAAAGCAATGGTATCCACTTTGCCTAGCTGCTCAAGAAAGACACCACCTTTGATTAAAATACCGTGACGAGCATTTCTCGTAATTCCCGAAATTAAGGCAATCGGGGAAGAAATGATTAAGGCACAAGGACATCCGACAATTAAAACGGCAAGTCCCTGATAAAACCAGTCGCCCCAATTCCCTCCGAATAGTGGAGGAACAAACATCACAATGGCTGCGATCACCATGATTGCCGGCGTGTAAAATTTTGCAAACTGATTAATGAACTTTTCTGTTGGCGTTTTGGTTTCCTGCGCCTCTTCAACAAGGTGAAGAATTTTGGCGAGGGAAGAGTCTTCATAGGTCTTCGTGATTTCTACGCGAAGAACCCCCTCATTATTAATACTTCCACCAAATACAGATTCTCCCATCTCTTTTTCCACAGGCATAGATTCACCTGTAATTGCTGCTTCATTCACAGAGCTTTTCCCTTCCACAACTATCCCATCAGAAGGGATTTTCGCGCCTGATTTGACGAGAACGATATCCCCTACTTGTAAGGCCGAGATCGGGACAACTTCTTCCCCTTTTCCCGAAATGCGTATCGCTTCTTTTGGCGCAACTTCTAATAATGTTTCCATTGATTTGCGCGCTTTTTGCATGCCCAGACCTTCTAAATATTCGTTTATTCCGAACAAAATCGCGACTAATGTGCCTTCCTTCCATTCCCCAATACCAAACGCACCAATTAACGCAATGGTCATTAATGTATCAATATTAAACTTGAAGGTGAAAATGTTTTTTAACCCTTTTATAAAGGTGGTGTATCCACTTAAAGCCGCCGCAACGATATAAAAAATAACAGCTACCCCGTCATGGCCGGTGCGCTCTACGATCAGGGCACAAGCAAATAATAAAACCGATAATCCAATGAGTAAAATTAAATGTCGCACAGAACCATGGTTATGAGTATGATCGTGTTCACTTTTAACAAGAGTCGCCCCATCACTTGCTAATATTTTTTCTACTTTTTGCAGCTCAATCTGATCCGAAACAATCAGTTTACTGGAATTAAAAAGGAGCTTCGCATCCTCCCCATGCTCCAGTTTTTGTATATCCTCTTCCATCTCCCTTGCGCAATTGGCACAAGACAATCCTTCTAATTTGTATTCTGCCATTTTCTATCAACTCTTTTCGGTCTTAGTACGTGTTCAAAAAGGGAGGATAAACACCCCTCTCTTAGGTATGTCTCGCATGATCAATGGTTTGTTCCAACACATTCATTACATGTTCATCGTCATGAGAATAATAAAACGTCGTTCCCTCTCGTCTATATTTTACAAGTCGGAGATTTTTCAAAAAACGCAATTGATGCGAGACAGTTGATTGTAAAAGTGATAACTTTTCTGCAATTTGATTAACAGAATATTCCTGTTCAGCTAGTAGATGTAAAATACGAATCCGCGTTGGATCAGATAAGGCTTTAAAGGTCTGTGACACAATAAAAAGGGTTTCCTCATCTAATTCATCTGGAGTAGATCGGTTTTGCTGATTTTCCATTGTTTACTCTCCTTGTTTGGATATATGTATATATATTCATATATTACCTTCATTATATTTCATTCCTTGATTTTGTCAACTGTTTCAAAAATCTTTTGTGACAATATGCAGAAAACTGTGCCGTTTGTTCAAGAGAGTTTGGTTGTCCAATTGAAAATAAGCAAGAGATTTGCTATATTGGTACTGTGTCATTTTTGTTTTTGCCAAAATGACTTTAAGAACTCCATTATATCCAAAAGATTTTCACATAAGTGATACTATATTAAAGGTGGTTTTTTATATGTCCTATGTTATTACAGCACCATGTATGGGTGAAAAATTCGGTGAATGTGTCGAAGTTTGCCCTGTCGATTGTATTCTTGAGGGGGATGAGATGTTTTTCATCGATCCTGACCTTTGTATAGACTGTGGAGCTTGTCAAGCTGTTTGTCCTGTCGAAGCGATTTATCATGAGGAAGACTTACTTCCAGAAGATGAAAAATATTTCGATAAAGCAAAAGAATTCTTCGCAGCCGCGGAGTAATCTTCTTGAAAAAAGGTGGACTTGCCATAAGTCCACCTTTTTCTATCTGCTGATTCAGGATTTTTCTTTGTCTAGCTCCAGCGCCCAGCGACTAGCAAACTTTCGGTGCCTGCTTGCGTAAGTCGACATCGATTCGCCCTTCGGTGTCTAGCTACAGGCTGCAGGGGCTCGAGGTCAAATAACCCTGAACATTTGCTTGTCGCCCCTAAGCAACCGCCTTCCGCATTTCGTGGCTCATCGTGTTTCCTTTATCTCAGGCCAACAGGATGTTGGTCAGAACGGCGTTGCGCCAGGACGGCGCGATTTTAGCCGTTCAACCTTATTATCCAAGTTTGTACGTCACTAAACGGGCGCTTACGCTTTTGTTCCTTTCACCACAATATGACCGATTTTTTCCGCATATTTCATTAACAGAATGCTTTGCTTTTCTAAAACCTCTTCTACCTGTTCGCTATAGCCAACCTCTTCCATACTATCCAGTAACGTTTCCTCATTCGCATGTAATAGTAGTTCGTCAAGAAGGCTATTGTTTTTTAATACAGAAATATTTTTAAATCCAGTTTGATCTAAGCAATGTAACCAATCTTGTTTGGTGAACATTTGCTTTATGTCATAAAAGTCCATGATTTCAGCTGCTTCGTAGGACTTTAAGTGGTCTTCCTTTGTCATTTCATTACAAAATAATGTTCCTTTTGGTTTAAGAACGCGCTTTAATTCGCTTAAAGACTTTTCTATCTGTGTAAAAGCAATAACAGATTCAGCTAAAATCAAATCAAAAGATTCATCTGAAAATGGAAGCTGTTCAATATCAGCCTGAATGGTTTCGATTGGCCATGTTGTTCCCTTAAGGCGGTTTCGAAAATTCCGTACCATCCCCGGATGTTTATCCACTGAAACAATGGTACAGCCATATGTTTTTGCTAAATAGAGGGATGTTTGCCCCGTTCCACAGCCTGCATCGAGAATTTTTGTCTCTTTCGTAATCTTTAGCTCGCGTAATAATTTTTTTGTCAAATGAAATCCTCCAGGATGTGCCCCATCCACTTTCCCCTTAGCTAAAGCATCCTGATATTGTATCGACACTTTCTCACTCCTTCTCTACCTGTTTTACCCTGCATGAACTGACAGTATGCAGTTCACTTTATGTAAGATACAGTATGTCAATTTCCCTTAAGAGTGACGAATTGATAGCCAAAAGCTTATTTCCGCTTTTCCCCCATGATGTCTGTCCACTCAAAAGATAGAACTAACACATAATTTGTTAGAGAGTGAATTAAAAATCCGGAGGTGCAAATTGAATGCCAGTTAAAAATTATTATCATATGTGTAGGAAGGGGATTGGTCGGCCTGTCATGATTCGAACAAGGGATGGACATGTCCACCGGGGAATTATCAGTCATGTCACCCCATCTAAAGTATATATTCGCCCGTTCGGCCGAAGATATGGCGGTTATGGATACGGATGGGGTTGGGGATGGGGTGCGTTTGGCTTAGGGATTGGATTAGGAGCTATCACTGCTTTAGCTTTCACTCCTTTCTTCTGTTATTAAAAACTGTATATTTTCGCCCATACATCCTTCTTAAAAGGTGAATAGGATAAAGAGAAACCCTCATGCCCACTTCTTTGTATAAAAATGGTCATTGGGCTGTGGATGAAGCCAGTTGGGAAATGGAAGGAGGATGGAAATGTCTCAGGAAAAAAAGCCAAAGGAAATTCATGTGGAAAATTTGATTATCCATGCTAAAAATGTGGAAATTAAAGATGAAAGTGATAATGAAGGCAGACGACCTCAAAGGGATCCATGGGGTTTCTTTTGGGGTAGAAGCCAAGGGGCACAAGGGCAACAAGAGGAACAAGAGGACCAAGTTGAGCAACCTTCTCATGATACGGAAGAATAATACGTTGATAAACAATATACCGGATCATGTTTTCATTAAAATGCCAAAAGGGAAATGCCATTCAGGCACTTCCCTCTTTTCTTTGTCAGCAAAATGAGTTTATTTTTTAGTTCCGCGTATTAGCAACATTAAAACAGTGATGAAAACAAAAGCAATAAGCGCTAGAAACGGAATTGTGATGAACCCTAGCCAATTAATATATTGGCCATTACAAGGAACTCCTCCAACACATGGTTTCACAGCTGCCAACCCAGGAACCTTTTGAATTAAGTAATGATAAAAGGATACCCCCATTCCAATGACGGAAAAAGGCAAAACGTATTTTTTTATCTTTTTATTCTGGTCAAAAACGGCTATTCCAAGAATGATCACCAATGGATACATCAGGATTCTTTGATACCAGCACAACTCACAGGGGATAAAGCCTTTGATTTCACTAAAATAGAGACTACCTAATGTGGCAACGAGCGATACAATCCAGGCGAGATAAAGAATATAGTCCTGAAAAGTTGACTTGGTATGTTTCATCCTTTTACTTCAATCCTTTTTCAATAAGATTTACAATGGCTTTATAATCAAACGGATCTTTCACAAGGACGCCATCAATAATAACAGTTGGAGTAGACTCAATATTATGCTTTTGTACTAATTGTTCATCAATGCTTACTTCTGCCGCTGTCGTCTGTTCGTCTATGTCTTTTTTCAGTTGATCTAAATCAACATTCGGGGCTGTTTCTTTGGCAATTTCTAAAAGTTTTTCCGTCGTCACCCATTGTTCATCATGCTGTTCGGTTGCAGGCTGTGCTGCGAATAATGCTTCATGGAACGTCCAAAAATTTTCAGGATCTTGCTTGAATACGGATTCTGAAGCTAATGCCGCACGAACAGATTCCTCTCCATGGAAGAGAACATTGATATAAGAGAGCTTCGCTTTTCCAGTGTTAATATAATCCTTTTCAAGCTTCGGTAACACTTTCTCTGACCATGTTTTACAGCCAGGGCATTTATAGTCGCCAAATTCGACGATCGAAACTGGCGCATCCTCCTCACCCATGGTTGGTTGATTGTCAATTACGGGATGTTCGCCTTTTGCATTTTCTTGATCTGCTTGGTCAATTTTCTTATTCAAAATAATCATAGCCGCGACTGCGATCACAACGACAACAATCGTAATGATCATTAACTTTTTATTATTCATTTGACACCTCTCCAGGTATTTTCTAGTAGAGAACTAATTGGAATATCACCTGATTTTCCTTTGTTTATCCTATCATACCCCTGGAAGGTAGGTAAACCATCATCCTGTTACAAAAAAATGTCTTCTTGGTGAACTCTCACTTAAATAGCTCGATTTGTCTGCCCCGTTTGATTATTTTCTATGAAAAGAATCCCTAGTTCATGATGGTCTCCCTCATATAAGGCTCCTTGAACAATCCGGATTTCATTATTATGGTCAAACACTTCTAATTTACAATAGGCTCGATTTTTTGATAGGGCCTGATACATCTCTTCCTTACTATTTACTTTCACTTTGTTACATGTTTGAATAATTTCCCCTGTTTTGAGCCCCATTTTATCAGCTGGAGAATCTGGCAATACATCCAATACCATGACACCTGAATTTCTTGGCGCAAAATAATACGGATAGTTGTTTTCTCTTATACGATGTCGATAAGCAATCCAAATTCTTCCTAATAGGGCAAATACCGATGTAATGATGGCTGCGTACACTGGTAAGAGCAGAGCACTAACAATACTTGCCATTAGGACGAGCAAGCCAAGGATCAACACATTTTTCCCCATTCGTCTTACAGCAGCTTCTGGCAATTCTGTTTGAATTTGCTGTTGAAAACCAAGTAAAAATGGCAGTAACACTAAGGAATATCCCGTACTTCCAGACGATATGACGGGCCACCAATCAAATGGCATTGTCAAAACACCGGAAGGAAGAAAAAGAAAAGAAGGTAGTAGCCAAAACCTTTTTGTTTGTAAAGCACCTACTGTCAACCCTCTACGGCTTGTCCTCAATTTAGGTGAGACATCCTTTAACCCATTTTTTAACATGAGAAACCCTTCAGCAACCATTAATAAGCCTAACATGACAGAAGCGCCAAGCAAGTCATTCGAGTCCATCGGGCCGAGGAAGTTCCATTCAAAGGAAAATAGAGAAAAAGAGCTTAATAGTAGTAAAGGTATGCCGATCGTGAAAGCAGCTGATAGCAATCTAGCATTTCCGATCACGGTTAAGATAATCGTCGCAAGTGCAACAATGAATAGAAGTTTTAACGGAATTGTCAATCCCAACAAAATAGATACAATCGAAAGAACCACTCCAACAAGTATCCCTGCAGGAAATAAATGACGCAGCTCTAGAAAATTAGTATGTACCCTTACAAGAAAATCACGTCGTTCTCGTTTTATTCTCCAAACCCCTGCGAGTAGCACCCATATAATGGAGAAATAGAAAACAGGATGAAGGAACATTCGTCCTATCCCTCTAACAATCTCTACGGTCCATTCCAAGTCTCTCCACATCCCTTCCGAACATTAAGTATCTCCTATTTTACCAGACATTAGAAGAAATAGAACAAAAATATGGCTAGACATTCGAAATTTTCAAGAATGTCTAGCCTATTCCTCTACCTAATGACAAAATTGCGAGTTAGCATAAAAAATCAATTGTTTTTTTGCAAAGATTTGAGTGCCACTTGTAGTTGAATATCGTTTTTCTCATCTTTTATAAAAGAAGCAATTTTTTCTTCTAATTTCGCCACTGTCTTTTCATCGATTTCACCTGTTACCGGGAGTTCCTCAACCGCTTGAAAAGCTTTAACCGCTTTTTCCGTTTGTTCATCAAAATAGCCATCTATTCTCCCCGGAGTGAAGCCCAATCCTTTCAACATCTCCTGCGCAAATTTAATATTTTCGTCATTCATATTTAACTTTAATGGTTCCTTATACTCGATTGTATGGGCATTAAAATAGGCTGGTTGTTGCACCTCAATGGTAGGTTCGATGCCTTTTCCATGGATCCAGTTTCCATTAGGTGTGAGCCATTTCGCCATCGTTAATTTTAAATTGCCTCCAGCTTCCAAAGGAATCGGTTGTTGAACGGTCCCCTTGCCAAAAGTCTTTGTGCCGATCAAAGTCGTCCCATTGATTTCATTTAAGGCCGCAACCAGGATCTCCGAGGCCGAGGCGCTTCCCTCATCCACCAGCACGGTAATCGGGTAATCTTTTTCCTTTTCCATTTCTGAATAATAGGCTTGCTTTTTACCTGAACGATCTTCGATTTGAACATAGGGCTTATCACCCGTCACTAATTGGTCTAAGATTCCTTGCACGCTGGTTAACATTCCACCTGGATTCCCTCGTACATCAATCACAAGTCCAGCGATATTTTCCGCTTCCAACTCCTTTAATTCGGCCTCGAAATCTCTCGCTGTTTCTTCAGCAAAAGAAGTAATTTCAACATAGCCAAATTTCTTTCCCCCACTTTCTTTCAGCTCGGAAAAAACAGTCAAAATCGGTACTTCATCTCTGGTAATCTCGTATGTGAGTGACTTAGATACGCCGTTTCTCACAATATCCAGTGTCACAGTGGTTCCTTTTTTACCGCGAATTTTACTTGATGCCTCATATAAATCCAAACCATCCACGGCATCCCCATCAATTTTAATAATTTGATCCTTTGCTTTCAGACCCGCCTTTTCAGCTGGGGAATTTTTTATCGGGGAAATAATCACAAGCTTGCCTTCTTGAATGGCAATTTGCGCTCCAATTCCATTAAAACTAGAGTCCATACTCTCATTAAATCTTTCTGCGGTCTCTTCATCCATGTACACGGAATAGGGATCTTGTAAGGTAGCCACCATCCCTTGAATGGCGCCTTGAATTAATTTCTTCGTATCTACTTCTTCTACATACGCCTGTTGAATTAAATCATAGGCTTCTGCCACTTTTTCCATAGCTGGTAGAATCTGCACTGTCTCTGATTCTTGATTCCCTTGTGTCCCTTGCCAATTGGGAAGAATCCACACCATACTAGCATATATACCGCCTGCCCCTAAAAGAAATGAACAAACGGAAATGATCACTAGCCATCTTTTTTTCATACTCTTCCTCCTCACCGCAATTGCCTATACACTTCATATAATGAAGGAAATGTCCATTCAGAGTCTTCCTTCATACTCAATTATCTGTATAAACTTTTCTATAAATCCTATGCGATGAGGGGACAAGTTATAACTAATTTAAAACAGCCGCCTTATTGGTTTGAAAAATATGAATAAAATCTTCTAACATGGCACTGGCTGTTGGTTTACTACCAGCACCCGGCCCTTGGATCATAATCGTCCCGGCCAAGGAAGTTTCTAGTACCACCGCATTATCTACACCCTCTACCGAATATAAAGGATGTTGATCATCTATTACAACTGGTTGAACAGATGCCTGGACATGATTTCCCACTTTTTTCAATTCTGCCATATGTTTATAACGGCCTTCAGAATGGTAGATCTCATCTTCTGGAACACTTGCGATTCCTTTCAGGTCAACCGTTGCCCATTCTGGTTGCTCCCCATAGATCAGCTGACTTAAAATCATAATTTTATAAAAAGCATCAATTCCCTCGACATCATTCGTTGGGTCAGCCTCTGCAAAACCAAGAGATTGGGCCGTTTTTAAAACTTCTGCAAAAGGAAGTTGCTTCTGTCTCATTTCCGTTAAAATAAAATTAGAGGTTCCATTTAGCAATGCTTGCACTCGCTCAATTTTATTAAGCTGTAATTGTTGCTGAATAGTACGGATCACAGGGACACCGGCTGCAACGGTCGCTTCAAAGCCAATTTGCACATCATTTTCCCGTGCCTTTTCCAGCAAAACATCCCCATGCTTCGCGAACATTTCTTTATTCGCTGTTATAATATGACATCCGCGCTCGATCGCTTCATCTACATAACGATTAGCCGGCTCAGCACCAACAATCGATTCAAAGATGGCCTCAAGACCCGGGATCGCTAAAATTTCCTTAATATCGTTTGTCACGAGAACGTCATTTGCTACTTCACGCTCTTTGTTTTCATCTTGGATTAGCACAGCTACTACCTGCACTTCTGCCCCGACAAGCTCCTGCAATTGTTCCTGTTGATGACGTATAACCTCATAAACCCCCGCACCAACAGTGCCAAGCCCTAATAGTGCCGCTTTAATGATTCGCACCTTCTTCTCCTCCTCATTCATGGATGTCATTAAGAAAAGCGTAAGCGCCCGTTTAGCGACGTACAAACTTGGATAATAAGGTTGAACGGCTAAAATCGCGCCGTCCTGGCGCAACGCCGTTCTGACCAACATCCTGTTGGCCTAAGATAAAGGAAACACAGTGAGCCTAATAAGGCGAACTGATGTTGACTTATGCAAGCAGGCACCGAAAGTTTGCTAGTCGCTGGGCGCTGGAGCTAGATCCAGCATTAGCCAAAATTTATACTTTCCTATCCTGTAAAAAAGGAGACTGAAACGCATGGCGCCCAGCCTCCTAGCTTCTTTGTCCTTACTTGACAGACACTTTTTCTACGGCTTTTTCGATCGCTTGATTTAGATCAGCAATAATATCTTCCACAGCTTCAAGCCCTATAGAGAGTCGAATAAGTTCTTCAGATGCTCCAACTAGTTTTAATTCTTCCGCACTCAATTGTTGGTGAGTGGTGGAAGCTGGATGGATGATTAATGATTTTGCATCTCCGACATTCGCAACATGGGAAAATAATTTCACATGATCAATGGTTTGTCTTCCTGCTTCTCTTCCACCTTTGATGCCGAATACGATGATCGAGCCGGCCCCTTTTGGAAGATATTTTTGAGCTAATTCATAGGATGGGTGATTGTTCAAACCGGGATAGGATACCCATTCAATCGCATCATGATTCTCTAAAAATTCTGCTACGGCTTTGGCATTTTCTATGTGTTTATCAATTCTTAAATGTAGTGTTTCAAGACCTTGCAATAATTGAAAGGCGTTGTCTGGGCTTAAGCATGGGCCAAAATCACGTAATAATTGAACACGCAATTTGGTAGCGAAAGCCGCATTTGGTACATCTATACCAAAACGCAGCCCATGGTATGTCTCATCAGGTTCGACAAAGTCTGGGAATTTCTCATTATTCCAATCAAATTTTCCTGCATCTACGACAACCCCACCAATTACAGTACCATGGCCGCCAATCCACTTTGTTGCCGAATGGATGACAATATCTGCCCCCCAATCAATCGGCTTGCAAAGATACGGTGTTGCAAAAGTGCTATCGACAATAAGTGGAATCTCATTTTCATGAGCAATGTTGGCAACAGCTTCCACATCCAGAATATGCAGGCTTGGATTGCCGATAATCTCGCCAAAAAGTGCTTTCGTTTTAGGCGTGATCGCTTTGCGGAAATTCTCAGGATCTTTCGGATCTACGAACTTCACGTTAATACCATATTTTGGTAGTGTCACAGCAAAAAGATTATATGTGCCTCCATAAAGATCTGTTGCCGCAACAATTTCGTCACCCACACGTGTAATATTCAAAATCGAGAAAGCGATGGCTGCCATTCCAGAGGATAACCCAACTGCGGCCGTTCCTCCTTCAAGTAGAGCGACTCTTTTTTCAAATACATCAACCGTTGGATTGGTAATCCGCGTATAGATATTGCCCGGTACTTCTAATCCAAAGACCTTTTGTGCATAATCTGAATCTTTGAATACATAAGAAGTTGTTCTATGTACGGGAACAGCTCGTGCTCCTGTTTCATCCGGCTCTTGTCCTCCGTGCAGTAATAAAGTTTCTGGTTTATATTGTTCTTGTGTCATATCCTCTCGTCCTCCTCAATGGTATACACTCTCATCGCTAACACTAGTTAAAAAACCCCCTTCCGATAAGAAGGGGGGTGTATTTTATTTCCGCTCCTTATCTCTCAGACTTATCCGTCTGTAGGAATTAGCACCTTTTCAGAAAAGTTCTCTGTAGGTTGCCGGGCATCGCAGGGCCTATCCCTCCGCCGCTCTTGATAAGAGTATTACTATTCATTGTTGTGATTAAAATCAAGTATAGTCTATTATTCTCGAAAAAGTCAACCCTATTTTTAAAAAATATCCATTATTTGTTGTTTACTGTCTATTTCAAACCTTTTACGAGCTTTTCCATCATTTCCTCGTCCATGGGACCGACAATTCTTTTTTCAAGTAAGCCATTCGAATTGATAAAATAAGTAGTTGGAATGCCGATAACCTGGTATTTATCTCCTGCCATTCCATCTTCATCTAACAAAACAGGGAAAGTCAGCTTATAATCATCGACAAATTCTTCCACTTTGTCTCTTTTATTCCGAACCCTCTCAGCTGAAGTAAGATTGACCGCAAGAATCTCTATATCATATTTTTCAGCCTTTTCTTTATAAAACTTTTCCATATGGGGCATTTCCGCTTTACATGGGGGACACCAGGTTGCCCAAAAATTCAATAACACCTTTTTGCCATTGAGATCAGACAATCTGATTTTTTCACCAGATATGGTCTCTAATTCAAAATCTGGAGGAATATCACCTGTAGATAATCCTTGCCCCATGCCATCCACCGTCGTTTCAGTTGCGGCCTCCAGCCTTTTCTGGAGGATTTGTTCTTGATTTTCTTCCACCTCTTTCTTCGCTTGTGTTTCTTGGACAATATTAATGACTAAAACTCCTGCTAAAATCGCTAAAAGAGTAAAACCAAATATTTTCTTCGTCATTCTTAAACCTCCCATTTTCGCAAAGCGATGACTAAGAATATTGCCATGAACAAATAAGTTAGCATTGGAGCGGATAATAAATTGTGGTGAATGGAATAAAATAAAGCTTGTCCACCTGTATAAAGGATGAGCAATTGTTCCTTCCATAATACCTGCTTTTTCTTCACCACGAGTAATAAGAATGAAACGCCGAAGAATAATTGAATGCCTGTCCATAAGAATAATCCTTGATTCAAAATCGCCTGAAGCACTTCATAAAAAATCATGGAACTTATCCAAACTTGATAAATATCCGCTACTCGTAAATTCTGGCTCCACACCTTACTTAGTGTATAAAGGATCGTTATGGCAAAGCCTAACCAATATCCTTTCACACCACCATGAAAGTATAAAATGGATAATGGATGAGACCTTATCATAGAAAATTGGAAAAGAAGGACACTGAACTTCCATGTTAACAGCCATATAAAAACGGCATTGCCATACCACTCTGCTGCTGACTTCTTTTTAAAAAAGTAGAGACCTGCAGATGTAAGGATGCAGGCCCCCACAATTGCTAACCAAGAGGCGGGAATGGTTACTGAACCAATTGTATACCATTTAATGGATCATCACTCGCTTTCCACAATCAAGATGATGGTTTACAAAATTGGTGATAACAGTCGGGAGAATGATTCCTTAAAGCGAATATAAAGAGGACGATTTTGATATTCCTCCCAACTTAATTCATGGGAAAGCTTAACATCATCATGAAAAATACCGACTAATTGTTGGACAAGCACTCGATCATATAAAAAAGCATTCACTTCAAAATTTAATTTAAAGCTACGTACATCAATATTCGCCGTACCAACGGTGGCAATTTTACCATCGGCGATAATTGTCTTCGCATGGATAAACCCATTATCGTAAATATAGACCTTTGCCCCTGTCTTTAATAATTCGCCCACATTCGAATAGGTGGCCCAATAAACAAAGGCATGATCAGGTTTGTTGGGGATCATTAGCCTTACATCAATCCCTGAAAGAGCGGCTATTTTTATGGCATCCAATACACTCGCATCCGGAATAAAATAAGGTGTCTGAATGTAAATATATTTTTGGGCAGATGAAATAAGTTTCAGAATACCGTATTTGATCTGTTCCCATTCAGAATCAGGTCCACTTGACACAATTTGGACATCTGTATCCCCTTTTGCCCCAATTTCCGGAAATAGACGATCCTCATAGCGAATTTTGGCCGTAGAGGCTTGGTTCCAGTCAAGGATAAACCGCGTCTGCATACCAAAAACAGCCTTCCCGGTAATCTTCAGGTGGGTATCTCGCCAATAACCAAATTTTTTGTTCAGACCGAGATATTCATCCCCAATATTAAACCCGCCGATATACCCACTTTCCCCATCAATAATGACAAGTTTACGGTGATTACGAAAATTCACCTGTAAGTTCAAGTGAGGGATTAATGCTGGAAAAAAAGCACTCACCTTTCCACCGGCTTCTATCAAAGGTCTAAAAAACCTTTTTGGTAATCGCCTTGAACCCATTGCATCATATAAAAACTTTACATCGACGCCTTCTTTCGCCTTTTTAACAAGCATTTGCAATAACTCATTGCCAAGCTTATCATTCCTCACAATGTAATATTCTATATGGATATGATCCTTTGCTTTATCTAAATCATGTAATAAAGAGCGGAACTTATCATTTCCATCAATGAAAATTTCTACTTTGTTATCCTGTGTAAGAATGGAACGATCATTCACAAGTAACATATAAATTAAATCTTTGTATTGAACCGTTTTAGTATCGTGGAAAGGAAAATCCCCTCTTTGTAATAGTTCAATCTGATTTTTAGTGATTTCCATAATGCCAATTTTATTCGTATCATTCCATTCAAAAATCTTTTTACGGCTTAAATTCTGTCCAAAGATAAGATATAAAATAAAGCCAACTACTGGAACAAAAAACAGCACTAAAAGCCAAGCCCAAGTTGAACCGGGATCTCGCCTCTCCAAAAATACTACGAAGACAGCCAAGATAATATTTAATAAAAGTGCTAAACTAACCAAAGCTGCTGTGATCGTTGTAAAAGTCATATGAACTCCTTATGTTTCCCTTTTTTATTGTATTCAATTGATCATCTATATTTTAGCATGTTTTTACAACCGACTGTACCTTTATCAACTTTATTAGAGTTAAAATGAAAAAAGTACAGAAACTCAAGGGTTTCTGTACTGATTCAGTGAAATTTATTTAACTTTAAAATATGCTAGTGTTATTTTAAATATCCCATAGGATTTACTCCACCATGGTAACTCCATGGACCGTTATGGACTTCAAAGTGCAAATGATTACCAAATGATTCGCCCGTATTACCTATTTCACCTAGTTTTTGTCCTTCACTAACATTTTGGCCAGAGGAAACCGATCTAGCAGACATATGAGCATAAACAGTTGTTAGATTTAATTGTGGGTGGAACACATACACAACATTCCCATAGCTGCTTGAAAAATCTGATCTAGTTACGACACCAGAAGCGGCAGCGTAAATTGGAGTTCCAGCGGCATTAGCAATATCAATACCAAAATGGGTGCCTCCTGATCTTCCACCATAACCCGAGGACAATCTTCCACTTGCAGGCCAACTTAACACACCACTACCACCAGCATTTAAATTAGCATCATTACTAGAGTTTGTGCTTGGGGTTGAACCTGAAGTTTGACTTTTTGCGGAAGTGCTCTTTTCACTTTGACTTTGACTTTGACTTTGAGTTTGAGTTTGTGCTTGATTTTGTTCTTGAGCTTTAGCCTGTTCTTGAGCTTTGGCTTGTTCTTGGGCTTTAGCTTGAGCTTCTTGCTGTGCCCTTTTTTCCGCTTCTGCTGCTTCTTTAGCTTTTCTTTCTTCCTCCGCAATTCTTGCCTTTTCATCTGCCATGGCTTTACTTATAATCGCTTCTTGTTCCTTTAATACTCGCTCCTGCTCTTCAAGAGACATTTTTTCATTTTCCACATGCTTTTTCTGAGCAGCTAGTTCCTTCATTAACACTTTCTTTTCTTCATTTTGGGCTTTCAAGTCCGCTTTTAGAACTTCTAATTCTTCAAGCATTTTATTTAAACTATCAAGTTTTTCTTCTACTTTCTTTTGATCAGCTTCTAACTTTTCCATGTCAGCTTGTTGCTCGTCCAATATTTGTTTATCAGCACCCACTAATGTAGAAACAGCCGAAACACGATCTACTAAATCTCCAAAACTATTAGCGCCTAATACAACATCAATAAATTTAACAGAACCACCGTTTTGTTGAATATTTCTCGCGCGGTCTCTAAGAACTTCATTTCTCTTTTCAATTCGTTCTTTCAAATCTTTAATTTCCGCTTTTAATTTTTCAATTTCCGCTTTTGTATCATCGATTTGCTTTTCTTTTTCTTTTATTTTTTGATCCGTATCAGCCATTTTAGCTTCTAATTTTTCGATTTCATCTTCGACCGAATTTTGCTGATTTAAAATATTAGAAATTTCCCCATCTTTTTGATTGATCGACTCGTTTACGTTCGATCTTTTATTATGAATATCGGATTGTTGTTGCTCCAACTCATTAAGTTTGGAATTGGCTTGTGCTTTCCCCGTATAGGTGAATAATCCTCCAAAAGCTAATGTTGTTGCCAGTGTTACCGAAAGTACAGAACTTTTTTTCAAGAATAGCTTCCCCTTTCTCCCCTTGAATTTATCTCTCTGTTTAAGTCGTTTCGATCTTATCCAGAGCACATTCGAAATTCTCTTATATTTTTAAAAAGCGTCGAACAGAAATGAAACTTCCCCATGCTCCGATGATAACCCCAATGAGTAAAAGTAAGAGACTTACTTGATAGACAAATGGAGTGTATTCAAGTGGAGACATAAAATAATTTTCCGGAATACGTCCGGCCAAAAAGTCATATCCATAATGATAAGCTGTTGCAACGGTGGTGATCGGAATAATGGCACCCAATATTCCTAGCCAAATCCCCTCAAAGATAAATGGCCAACGTATAAACCAATTCGTTGCTCCTACTAGTTTCATAATCTCTATTTCTCTTCTTCTAGCAAAAATGGTGATTTTAATTGTATTTGAGATCAAAAACATAGCGGTAAACAATAGTCCAATTACGAGCACAATTCCTACATTACGGCTTGTTCTAAGTAAGCTGAATAGTCTCTCAACCTTTTTTTCGCCATATTCAGCAGAGTGAACATGATCTAATGCCCGGATTTTTTGGGCTATGACTGGAGTTTCATCTGGTTTCTTTGTTTTGACAATAAAGACATCATGAAGAGGGTTTTCGTCATCTTCAATCAGACTCCACTCTTTCCCCATTGTTTGAATAAGATGATTAAGCTCGTCCTCTTTCGACGAGAATTCAACCGATTCTATTTGGGAGATTTTTTTGATGTTATTCTCTAAATCCTTTTGTTCATCTTGATTCGCAGTTAAGTCGATATGTACACGGATTTCCACATCATTTTCTATGTCTGTTGCAAATTTGTTCATATTCATCATAATGACGAGAAAGACACCAACTAACAGCAATGTCACCGTTACTGCGCTTATTGATGCAAATGTCATCCAACCATTACGGCGCAGACTCTTGAAGCTTTCTCTTAGATGGCGACCGATGGTTCTAATTTTCATAACCGTATTCCCCCCGCTGCTCATCACGGACAATTCTTCCATTTTCGATGGCAATAACCCGATGTGTAATCGTATTTACAATCTCTTTATTATGGGTGGCCATTATAACGGTTGTTCCATTTAGATTAATTTCTTCTAAAATACTCATAATATCCCACGCCGTATCAGGGTCTAAGTTTCCAGTAGGTTCATCCGCAATGATCATTTGGGGATTATTAACAAGTGATCTTGCAATGGAAACTCGTTGTTGTTCTCCACCTGATAATTCCGAGGGAAGCATACGCATTTTATGTTTTAACCCTACCATGGAAAGAACTTCCATCACTCTATTTTTTATGTCTTTCGGTCGATGCTCTGTTACTTCCAAAGCAAAAGCCACATTTTCAAAAACAGTCAATGTGGGCAATAGTTTAAAATCTTGGAAGACGACACCGATATTACGCCTTAAAAAAGGAACTCTTCTATTTTTTAATGTAGTTAAATCAATCCCGTTTACAAGTATTTTTCCAGATGTTGGTTTCTCCTCCCGATAAACCATTTTGATAAAAGTGGATTTACCAGCACCACTAGGACCAACAATATATATAAATTCGCCTTGTTGTATATCAACGTTAAAACGATTTGCGGCTATAATACCGTTCGGGTATTTTTTCACAACATCCTGCATTTTAATCATTTTCTCACCCGACCTTAAAATTTTCGCCTAAAACTTGCAAAAAAAATTGAACTATTTGAATGTCAAATAAAGATAATTACCGTCAATCCATGACGAAATTTCATAACATGCTCATTATAACATCCCTATTCGGGCTTTTATATTACAGTTATATTTCATTTTTAGAGCTTTAGTTCTAAATTTTTACAAATTGCGCGATAGCAAAATTAGTGACAACTTTCCATAAACATTTTTAATAGAGGAGTAAAGAACTATCTTTTTTTAGGAATTATGAGGAGTAGGCTTGGAATAAAATGGAAGGTTTAGATATTAGTGATATGACATTAGGTGTGGTTTTATATAAAACGTTTGTCACAAAAAAACGACAGCAACTTTTCTCACTGTCGTTTTGGTCCTACTTATTTTTTCTCCGATAACCATTGAGCTACTTTGTCAGCATCATCACCTGTAATGAGGTTTCCAGGCATTCCAGGTCGGCCATTTTCAATGACATCTAAAATCTCGTCTTTAGATAACTTCGAACCAATATGTGCTAATTCTGGTCCATTTTGACCTTCTAAGTTTTCTCCATGACATGAAATACAATTGTTTTTTACGATTTCTTCTGCGTCGTTTGTTGCGGTTTCGCCGCCAGTGTCATTACCAGTATTATTATTATCATTATCTGCGTTATTTCCGCCGCCACAAGCTGCCAGACCAATCGCTAGCATAAGTCCTAGTGATAACCCCATCCATTTTTTCCTCATGGGAACAACTCCTTTTTTAGATTGATCAATTTTAGTATACCAATAATACACTTTATTTAAACGCAAAAAGGAGGCGGTGAAAAAGGTATAATTTAACAAAAAGCATACGGATCGCAGCAGTATCATGAACTTACGCAATTAGCACAAGTTTGTGAACCAAAAAAGGGCAAGGGATGAACAAAGGATAAACGGCTAAAAGCGCCATCTCCTGTGTTGGTCTCCCTAACCCTTTTTATTTACAATATTTATACCCGAGAACGTAAGTAGGCATTGATAAAGACATCAATTTCTCCATCAATTACTGCTTGAACATTTCCAGTTTCTTCATTCGTACGATGATCTTTCACCATCGAGTACGGGTGAAAAACATAGGATCTTATTTGGCTGCCCCAACCAATTTCTTTTTGTTCCCCGCGAATTTCCGCCAATTGCTTTTCCTTTTCTTCCAACTCACGTTGATAAAGCTTAGCCTTTAGCATGTTCATGGCTTTTTCGCGGTTTTTAATTTGTGATCTTTCATTTTGGCACGTTACAACCGTTCCAGTTGGTATGTGGGTAATCCGAACGGCAGAATCTGTTGTATTAACGTGTTGTCCCCCCGCACCACTTGAACGATAAGTATCAATTTTCAGGTCATCCTGTTTAATATCAACCTCGACATCATCTGTAAATTCAGGCATGACGTCACAGGAAACAAAGGATGTGTGACGACGACCGGAAGAATCAAATGGTGAAATCCGCACTAAACGATGAACACCTTTTTCGGCTTTTAAATATCCGTAGGCGTTATGACCTTTAATTAACATCGTCACACTTTTGATCCCAGCCTCATCACCAGGTAAATAGGAAAGAATTTCCGTTTTGAAATTTTTCTTTTCTGCCCAACGTGTATACATGCGCAAGAGAATCGATCCCCAATCTTGCGACTCTGTTCCACCTGCTCCCGGGTGGAGTTCAATAATTGCATTGTTTTTATCATAGGGATCACTTAATAATAATTGCAATTCAAAATCATGAAGTCGTTGAATAAGCTCCTTTAACTCTCCTTCAAGTTCAGCTTCAAGATCAGGATCACTTTCCTCTTTAACAAGTTCATGGGTCAATTCTAGATTCTCATGGATCTCTAGCAATTCTTTGTATTCATTCACAAGGTCTTTCAGACTATTTGCCTCATTAATGACCGTTTGTGCTGATTGTTGATCATCCCAAAAACCAGGCTCAAGCATCTTTTCGTCCAGCTCAGCGATTCTCGTCTCCTTCTCTTCTAAGTCAAAGAGACCCCCTAAATTCAGCTAATCGCTCCGCTGTTTTTTCAAGTTCTGTTCTTACTTCAAATAATTCCATCACAAACACCTCTACTAGTGATTTTTAGGCCTGCGGGGCGCAGGTCAAAACGGCAAAGACATGCGGAAGTGACGCCTTTAGCCGTTTTGAACACGCACTTTTAAGTTAGCCGACCATGACATTGTTTATATTTCTTACCACTTCCACATGGACAGGGATCATTCCGGCCAACTTTTTCACTTCTGCGGATTGGTTTTCTTTTAACCTCTCCCCCGTCTTCTTTTGGATTGACCGCTTGCCCTTTTGCCACTTCTTCCCGTTCCAGATTATTTCGTATTTCAGCTTTCATGACATATTTAGCCGTGTCTTCCTCAATGGCCTCCACCATGCTTTCAAACATGGCAAATCCTTCACTTTGATACTCTCTAAGCGGATCAATTTGTCCGTACGCACGTAAATGGATACCTTGGCGGAGCTGATCCATTGCATCAATATGATCGATCCATTTCGTATCAACAGAACGGAGCAAGATGACTTTTTCAAATTCACGCATCTGTTCAGGTGTTAAATATTCTTCTTTTTCATCATAATGCTGTTTCACCTTAGCAAAGATGATTTCTTTCATTTCTTCTGGATCTCTTCTTTGCAAGTCTTCAACAGTCAAGTCACCTTCAAACAGAACAGTCGCATTTAAATAGTCAATTAATCCTTGGATATTCCATTGTTCTTCTTCAGGTTCACTTGTATAGTTAGCAACCGCGCGATCAATGACAGATTGAATCATTTTCTCAATGATATCTCGTACATTTTCCGAGCTCATTACATCGTCACGCTGCTGATAGATAATCTCTCTTTGTTGACGAAGGACATCATCATATTGTAAAAGCTGTTTCCGCGCATCAAAGTTATTTCCTTCTACACGTTTCTGAGCTGATTCCACTGCTTTGGAAACCATTTTACTTTGGATCGGTTGAGAATCATCCATTCCCAATTTTTCCATCATCGATTTCATATTTTCTGATCCAAATCGGCGCATTAATTCATCTTCCATAGAAAGATAAAATTGCGTAACCCCTGGATCACCTTGACGGCCAGAACGCCCTCTTAACTGATTATCAATTCGGCGTGATTCATGGCGTTCTGTTCCGATTACAGCCAATCCACCCAGCTCTTTTACACCTTCACCCAGTTTAATATCTGTTCCACGACCGGCCATATTCGTCGCAATCGTGACAGCTCCCTTTTGCCCCGCCTCTGAAATAATTTCCGCTTCTCTTTCATGGTTTTTCGCATTTAATACATTATGTCGCACACCTTTTTTCGTTAAAAGCGAAGAGACTAATTCCGACGTTTCGATGGCCACTGTACCGACCAGGATCGGCTGTCCTTTTTGGTGTCTTTCATAAATATCGTCAACGACTGCACGGAATTTACCATTCATAGAAGCATAAATTAAATCAGAACGATCATCACGGGCAATCGGCACGTTTGTTGGGATCGAAATGACTCGCATATTGTAAATATTGCGAAATTCTTCTTCTTCCGTTTTGGCTGTACCGGTCATCCCGGCTAATTTTTCATACATCCGGAAATAGTTCTGGAATGTGATTGTCGCCATGGTCATCGATTCACTTTGAATTTCGACGCCTTCTTTGGCCTCAATCGCTTGATGGAGTCCATCACTAAACCGTCTACCTTTCATCATCCGGCCCGTAAATTGGTCGACAATGATAATTTCGCCTTCCTGAACAACATAGTCTACATCTTTTTGCATGCTGACATGGGCTTTTAGAGCTTGATTAATATGATGATTGAGGACAACGTGAGAAAGATCGAATAAATTATCGATTTTGAAGAAACGTTCGGCTTTATTGATTCCTTCTTCTGTTAATTGGACCCCTTTTGTTTTCTCATCGTACGTATAATCTTCTTCTCGCTTTAATATTTCCGCAAAAGCATTGGCCTGTAGATATAATTGGGTTGATTTCTGCGCTTGTCCGGAAATAATGAGCGGTGTTCGCGCCTCATCAATTAAAATCGAGTCCACTTCATCAATCACGGCGAAATGAAGGGGACGTTGGACCTTTTGTTCTTCATACAACACCATATTATCGCGAAGGTAATCAAAACCAAACTCATTATTCGTTCCATACGTAATATCTGCAGCATAAGCTTCTTTCTTTTCTTCCTTCGACATGCTGTTTAAATTGAGCCCTACGGTTAAACCAAGAAATTGATAAAGCTCACCCATTTCCGTCGCATCACGACTAGCCAAATATTCGTTCACCGTGACAACATGAACACCTTTTCCAGTAATGGCATTTAAGTAAACAGGCATTGTGGCGGTTAATGTTTTTCCTTCACCTGTTTTCATTTCCGCGATGTTTCCTTCGTGTAAAGCCACGCCCCCCATAAGTTGGACAGGGTATGGATAAAGGCCTAACACTCGGCGAGAACCTTCTCGAACCACAGCAAAAGCTTCCTCTAGCATATGATCTAACGCTTCACCATTTTGATATCTTGCTTTTAATTCATCTGTTTTTTGGCGGATTTCCTCATCTGATAACTTCTCCATATCTGGGGCTAGTTGATCAATTTTCTCTGCCATCTTTTCTAGTCGTTTCAGATCACGTTTATTGGGATCAAATAATTTATTAAGAAAAGCAACCATATTAAAACGCTCCCCTATCTATTGAAAATGCATACTTCTCAATTCAAATTGTAATACATTAAAAAGCTATTTTATTAAAAACGTTCTGTAAAAACTAAAACCTTTTACCTAATTATCTATCATAACACTATCGGTTTTCCCTGACAACATGGGAAAAGATTGAAAAAGCTTTAAAGGAAAAGCGCTCCATAAATGAGGGCCCCAGTAATAACAAGAGCAGGATGGATTTTCCATTTCGCTAATAACAAATAGCTCATAAGACCGATAAAGATGGTATGCGGAAAACCGGAGCTTTTTACAGAACCTGCAAAGAAATCAAAGGTCATGACGCCCAAAAGTACGGCAATCGTAGGGCGAACCAATTGTGTCATCCTCCTGACCTTTGGTGAGTCTTTATGTTTCAAAAGAAATCCTAATAACGGAATCATCAGGGCGATAGAAGGGGCGACAGTGGCGAACAAAGCAATGATAGAGCCTAACACCCCACCTTGTTGATATCCAATATATCCCGCCATTTTCGTAGCGATCGGGCCTGGTAATGCATTGCCTAAAGCCAACACTTCACTAAACTCTTGAACAGAAAGCCATTGATAACGATCCACGACTTCATGCTCAATCAATGGAATCGAAGAAGGTCCTCCTCCATAACCAAGAATACCCGGGATGAAAAAAGCAATAAAAATTTGCCAGTAAATCATGGCTAGCTCCTTTCTTCCTGTTTGTTTACGGAAGATTTCTTCTTACTCCGAGCTGATAGGGCAACGATTAATAAGACGGCGATCACGATTGCAGGGTGAACACCAAATAATTGCATAGCTAGAAAGCTTGCAATGACGAGGAGAAGACTATAAATCCAACCGAGCGATTGGTTGGATTTTTGAATAAACTCCCATGTAAGGATGCCCATTAAAACACCTGCCACCGGGAGAACCGCCTGTGACATGCCTGCAACCCACGGTTTATCTTTATAAGCACTTAATAAAGCCAAAAATAAAATCATCAACGCAACAGTTGGCACAACCGTTGCAAAAATCGCATTTAACATCCCCATAAATCCACCAACTCGCCAGCCAATATACCCGGCCATTTTTGTATTAATGGGACCTGGTAAAGCATTGGCAAGCGCCAACACATCGCCAAACTCATCGTCATTCATCCATTTATACACACGGACGACTTCATGCTGAACAAGTGGAATCGCTGAAGGACCTCCTCCAAAACCAAGAATACCCGAGCGGAAAAAGGCGATAAAAATATGTACCTGTTTCAAGTGAATCACCCTCCCTAAACCTTCTATAAGAATAACAAATGATAGCTCAGCCGAGAAGATGACTTTCTAATCATGAAAATCCAATTAAGAGGGCAAAAAGCACGCCACCGTTGAGGCAGCGTGCTCCAGATAGATGATTTCTTAATTTGTTTCAATTAATCCATACTTTCCATCTTTACGGCGATACACGATGTTCGTCGCATTGGTCTCGGCATCTGTATAGATAAAGAAGCTATGCCCTAACATGTTCATTTGCAAAACGGCTTCTTCACTATCCATTGGTTTAAGACTAAACTGCTTAGTACGGACAATTTGAAGCTCATCTTCTACTTCATCATTGGCTGGAATCTCATTTCCATTCATTTTGAAAAATTCTTTGGCATTCCCTCGATCTCTAAATTTACGATTGACCTTTGTTTTATGCTTACGAATTTGTCGCTCTAATTTATCGACAATCAAGTCAACGGCTGCATACATGTCGTCATGTACTTCTTCAGCGCGAAGAACTAATTGTGGAAGTGGAATCGTTATTTCAACTTTTGCTTTTTTATTTGGATTTACTTTTAAATTAACGTGAACATTTGCCTCAGGAGTTTCATTAAAATATCTCTCCAGTTTACCCACTTTCTTTTCAATGTGATCACGTATTGCATCTGTAAGGTTGATGTTTTCACCGCGAATATTATATTTTAGCATCTTAACTCCTCCTTATTTAAGGCTATGTATATATACTTCTATATATCCTTGTAAAATCCTGCTTAATTCCATAAAAATTTTGTCGATTTTGTGATTGTTTTAACAAAAAGATGAACAGGTGGACCCATACAGGTCCATATCTGCTCTAAAATAAGGAATAGCGAAGCAAATGATGCAAATTTAGCTATGTTCTAATTTATTGCCGTTTATCGTAAAACATCCCGTCCAAGCTATCTGTTGCCGCATAAGGATTAGAATAATGGCTAACAGATTTCTTTTTTCGGTCTAGCGTTTCGAGGTCTTTTTGTATGACTTTTAAATATTGTTTTAACAATGCATTCATTTCTCGATCGCGGGCAAGTAACGCTTTCCCAAGCTCCTTCTCTTCATCTGAATAAGGAGCTTGGAGTTTTGCAAAAAAGGTTGAACGCTGTCGTAATAATTGTTCTATTTTCTCAATAATCGTGTCTCTTTGTTCATCATTCGTTGTTTGGGCCAACACGATGATTTTCTCAGTAAGGGCTAAACATTTTTGTAGATCATTCATTAAATGCCACTGCTTCCTGCTATGTGTTGATGTTGGCGATTTAATTGAATCGCTTGTTTCCAAGTATCACGAAATTCTTTCATCATCTCTTCCACTTCCGTAAGAATGTCAACATCATTTTTAATATTGGCTTCCATTAAACGGCGGTTCATATAGTCATAAAGAGTCATCATGTTTTGGGATATCGCTAATTCCATATTTAAGGTGACCATTAGCTCACTAACAATGTTTTGCGCTTTTTGGATATTCGTATTCTTTTCTTCGATTTTATTATTTTCCATGCCGACTTTAGCCATATGAATAAATTTCAGACAGCCATTGTACAGCATTAAAGTTAACTCACCTGGAGCAGCCGTTGTCACAGCATTTTTCTGATACGTTTGGTATGGGTTTGCACTTGCCATTTTTCCACTCCCCTAAACTTCAAAAATTGATCTTAAAAACCACCAAATTGCTGCATGAGATACATCGATTGTTGATTAGCCTGTTGAATCGCTTTTTCCATCGCAGTAAATTGACGCCAATAACGATTTTCCGTCATTTTCAGCCTTTCTTCAAAGCGATCAATACTTTTATCCACGTTAATCAATTCACGTCCAAGTGTGAACTGTTGATTGGTTGAAGTAGCACGACCAGCTTTTTCCTGTAGTTTTTTCATCGAAGCATCTACTGTGTCGTAAAGCCTGTGGACGATCCCTTTCCCTGCTTCGGAATCGTTACCACGGAATAAGTTTTCAACAGATTCTGGATCCTCTTCTAAGGCTGCTTTTAATTTCGCTTCATCGATCTCAAGCTTTCCGCCTTCAAGATAATTCGCTGTCGTTTTAATGCCGATACTAGCTAATTGTTTAAAAATACCGTTTGTCTCAACTGTGCTATACATATCCATTCTCATTCTGGATAACACACCAGATAACACCATATCGCCTTTTAAAAGGCCACTTCTCGCCATTTCTTCCCATTTTTCTTGTTGCTTTTCGGAAAGTTCTTCCCGCTCATCGTCGGTCAATGGCTTGTAATCGCGGTAACGTTCCTCCTTCAACTTATCGCCAATTTCTTTGATTAGTTCGTTGTAATCTTCGACAAACTTTTTAATGTTTTCAAGCACTTGCCCTGTATCATTTCCGACTGAAATGGTTGTTGGTTGCTGGTCTCCTTCACCGAATGTTTGCTTTAAGGTAATAGTTACGCCGTTCATGTCGAAAGTGTTGGAGCTTCGTTCAGTTTCAAGTCCGTTGATCGTGAATTTTGCGTTTTGGCCGTCGGTGACATCATTATTATTAAATTGCAAAACATTTGTCATAAAATCGCCAGATACTTCAATATCTCTTTTTCCCTCTCCAAATTTCCCCGTTTCTTTACGGGTTAAAGTCACTCGATCTGTGACAGAATCATAAAACATCGTCACACCAGCAGATGATTCATTGACCTTACGGATGACGCTGTTTAATGTATCCGTGCCCGTCATAAAGATGGTTTCGTTCACTTCGCCTTTTGATGTATGGGTGTTAATGCCGAAGGAAGCGTAGTTTTGGGTGAAAGTAGCTTCTATTTTTTTAGGCCAGTTTTCTTCATCGTCCTCTTTAAACTTGGCAGAATTGAAAGCAATAGCTCCTGTATCTAAGTTGATATGTCCAAGCACATCTGTTGTATCGTTCTTATTTACAAGTGTGCTGCTACCTTGTTCATCTGTTGTAACTGTATATTCCGTACCATCAACAATTACTGTAACCCCTGCGGTTAGCGAACTTTTCCCTAAATTCCAAGTCGTAGGTGGTTTTTCACCAATCTCCAATGTTTTTGTTTTTTCATCTATAACATAATCGACTTTCACAACACTGCCTTTTGTTGGTTTAACATTATCACCAAACTTAATCGTGCCATCCTTTGTAACAAGAATTTGATTCTCTGTAGGTTGTTGTGAATCATCTTCAGTAATTGTTGCTTTTACCGCACGGCCATTCACTTTAATGTTAATCTCGCTGCCGTCTTTAAGGAATTCGTTTCCCTGAAGATCAATTTTCAAGCCTTCTGTCGAATCTCCTACATTAATTGTCTGGGACTCCACTACACCTGTTTCCCATGTAACTTTGTTACCGACCTGCTCCCTTAAGCTTTTAGTGGGGGCAATAGAAATTTGGCCATTATTCACCAATGTCGCCGCCTTAGCAAGCTGATCCACCTTCGAAATCGAATACGATGCCTGTGCTGCCCCGCTAGAAACCGTGGCTGTGACGAATTGGTCATTCGAAGAGGAGACGGTTCTTGCCCGATAATTGGTTGTTAATTTTAGTTGTGCGAGTTTGTCCCGGAAACTCAGTAATTGTGTGTTGAGTGCACGGTAATCATCTCTTTGCCATTCTAGGATTTGTTTCTTTTGTTTTAATTTGTCGAGCGGCATGCGCTCAGCTCGCATTAAATCCTTTACAATTTGATCTATATCCATTCCACTTGCCAAACCGGCAATTCTCATTTATCTCACTCCATCTACCATTTATATTTTCTTATCAACCATGATGCCTAAATACTCAGTCATGGCGGCAAACATATCTAGTAACTTTTTCGGTGGAATTTCTCTTACCACTTCATCTGTCACTTCATCCACGAGTGTGACATAGTATTCATTTAATTGATCATGGAATTCAAATTTTAAATGAGTTTGTGGAGAGGCTTTGAGAAACTTATTCATTCCATTGACAACATGCGTTAAATCTTCTTTTGAAAAGGAAGAATTCATGTTTATCACATGGTCCTTCGTTCCGGTCTTTTCTGCTGCATGATTCGTTATTGGCGTTTCGTCAAGTTTCCCGATCATACTCCCACTATGTGTAGATGTGGATGAGAGACTTGTCCCTATTTGTCCTGACATCACTTTACTCCTTTTCACACATTGGTTTATTTAAAACTAATATCGGCATCATACGCTTTTTGTTTATAGATAATCTTTACTAAGTTTTATCCCGTATTAACTAGCTGTAAGCCCCCCACTTCAAGAATTTGCGGAAGTGGGGGGCAGGGGAATGCACACTAAGTTCGCCACAATCCCAAGCAACGTCTGCATGAACTGCATCCCACAGTCCCTCCTCCTGATTGAAGTTTATGGCTAAAGCCTATTTTTGTCTGGTTATTGCGCCTTCTTTTAGATTATGCATACTATGCAATGAAAAGAGATTTAGGTTATTTTCACCCCATAAACTTTAAGCAAATTGGAGGTTCCCTTATGAATCAAATGCAATATCCTGTAGAAATTCATGATCACTTAGGAAATGCGGACGAAAGAATAATTCGCCCATTCGGATTTGGCAGACCATTTGGTTTTCGACCAGGCTTTGGACGACCTTTTGGATTTGGCGCTCCATTTGTCGGAGGTTTTTTAGGCGGTTTAGCATTAGGTTCCTTGGCACGGCCATACCCTTATCCTTATTATCCATATTATCCGTATGGGGGGTATTATTGGTAAACACCTGTAACGATCAGCAAAGATTTCCCGGGAAATGGTGGGTTTTGTTGAAACATGGAAATTCTCCAATAATTAACTATATAGGCTAAATATTTATTTTGCGGATAGGTTAATTTATTTGTGAATGGGAATACCAAAAGAGAAGGAGAATTTCATAAAAAGGAGTGACCTTCATGAAAGGCAAAGCGATTATGGCAACTGTTGCCCTTGGTGCTGCGTATTTACTCAGAAATGAAAAATCACGCAATAAATTAATGAATCAATTTAAGAGTATGGCTTCAGGATTGAAGTAAATAAATAGCCTATCCGTCGATTTTTTATTTGGACGGGTAGGCTATGGTATTTGTTAGATATTGTCGATTCATTTTTATTTCAAAAACGGAAAATGTTGTATACTATCAGGAAATTACGATAAATTCCAACGTTCTTCAGCTAAGTTTAATAGAATTTTAGAAAACGCTCACTTCTCTACTGTTACTCTGTGAATGATATGCTATACTAAACATGAAATATAGCAAAGGAGTTGAGCTTTTGAAAAAATTACGTTGGGGAATTTTGGGTACGGCTAGTATTGGTAAGCGTTCCGTAATTCCTGGAATTCAAGAATCAACAAGCAATGAAGTGGTGGCGGTTGCTAGTCGATCCCTGAACAAAGCCAGCGATTTTGCCAAGGAACTGGGAATTCCAAATGCCTATGGAAGTTACGAAGAGTTATTAGCGGACCCAGAAATTGACGCCGTTTACATTCCCCTCCCAAATCATTTACATAAACCATGGACCATTCAAGCTGCACAATCCGGCAAGCATATTTTATGTGAAAAACCCATTGCCCTTGATGCTGATGAAGCAAAGGAAATGGTCGCTGTCTGTGAAAAGGAAAATGTGCTATTAGCTGAAGCTTATATGTACCGGCATCAGCCTCGATATGAGGAAATTAAAAAGCGAATAAAAGCGGGCGAAATCGGGGCCATACGAGGGATTCATGGCGTCTTTACGTTTAATAATGCAACAGATTATGAAAATATCCGTTATACGAAGGAATGGGGTGGCGGTTCGATCTATGATGTTGGCTGTTATCCGATCAGTGCCGCGAGATTATTATTAGATGAAGAACCAACCGCTGTCACCACACATGCCTTTTTCTCACCGGAACATGGTGGAGTGGATATGATGGCTTCAGGACTAATGGAATTCTCTAACGGTGTCGCTTTAACGTTTGATTGTTCTATGTGGGCCGCTGGCCGTAATGAGCTTGAAATTCTCGGATCTGAGGGAAGAATCGTTTTGAATAACGCCTTTCTGGGGGATCAGACGTATCAGATTATCAAAGGCGATAAAATCGAAACGATTCAACAAGAAAATAAAAATCCCTATGCATTACAAGCAGACGCATTTGCTGAATCTGCTTTAGAAGGGAAACCACTAAAATTTTCGTATGAAAACCTTATTAATGGAATAAAATCTGTTAAGGCAGCACTAGATTCCGCTGAGAAAAATGAAAGAATGATTTTGTTATAGAAAGGGAGACAATTTTATGAAAAATATTCGTGTCAAAGGGATGGACAAAGAAATATCCAGTTTAGTAATGGGATCAGACTATTTCGCTCCTGAAAAAATGGAACAAGTTACTGAGGTTTTAAATGACTATCTTGAAATCGGTGGCAATACGATTGATACCGCCTTTATCTATGCAGGGGGAAAAAGTGAAGAAGCGATTGGAATTTGGATGGAAGAAAATAAACGGCGCGATGATGTGATCATTCTAACAAAAGGTGGCCATCCTAATGCGAAAGGACCACAAATCAATAAGCAAGCGATTGATAATGAATTGAAGATCAGTTTAGAGAGATTGCGTACGGATTATGTTGAATTGTATGCCCTTCATCGCGATGATCCAAATGTACCGGTTGGGGAGATTTTAGAAATTTTGAATGCTCATGTAGAAGCAGGTCGCATCGGAGCCTTCGGCGGATCGAATTGGTCTTTCGAACGTCTACAAGAAGCTAATGAGTATGCCGAAAAACATGGGTTAGTTGGCTTTAGCTTTAGTAGTCCTAATCTTAGTTTAGCTAAAGCACAGGAACCTTATTGGGCTGGCTGTGTTTCTGTAGATGATGAAATCATGTCATGGCACGAGAATACCCATATGCCGCTATTCTCATGGTCATCTCAAGCACGTGGATTTTTCACTGGCCGTTTTACACCGGAAGACCGCTCCAATGAAGATTTAGTTCGTGTTTTCTATAATGATGAAAACTGGGAGCGTTATCGTCGTGCTGAACAACTCGCCAAGGAAAAAGGGGTGGAAACGATTCAAATCAGCCTTGCCTATGTATTGAATCAAGCCTTCCCAACAGCCGCTATTATTGGACCGCAAAACAGGGAGGAAATGCTATCCTGTCGTCAAGCTGCTGATATCCGTCTGACAGAGGACGAAATTCAATGGCTTGACTTAAGAAAATAACGATGTTAGTAAACTAAAAACCGTTGAGCAGTTTCAACGGTTTTTTCTTGGCTTTGCTTTTTGATCTGCGGCTTTCCATTCGATATGAACGGGATGCCATTTTCCATTTTCGAAATACCAATCTGTTTCAACGACCCCAAGTCCATCGGCATGATAGGCGCCGCTAATCTGCCGATATCCTTTAAGTCCGTAACCATTTTTCCCCTTTATTTTGATCACTTCAAAAAAAGCAATAGGATCAATCATTAATTCCGTTGGTTCATTGAGCTGGCCATTTTTTTGATATAAGCCCATCGAAATATAATCCTTCCTTCTATTCCATAAATCCAGAATAATCGGTTTCTCTATTCCCGGAATCTTGATGACAGCGACAAAATCTTGGTCAAAATAGCCTTGGATCGTAAGTGGCGTTGGCAGAGGAATTTCTTTTATCTCTCCCCCTTTTGCCGTATGCAAAGCGTAATTATAGAGACCACCACTTCCTCCGGTTGCACTAGAATACAATATATCCTTCACGCCGTCATGATTGAGATCTGCAAAATCCAGCTTCGGTTCATAGCCACCTTCATAATCAATTTTTAGCTTTTGACCTTCAGATGTCATAATTTCGGCCCAGACTTTTTGGTAGTATGGAGAATCTCCTTTGAATGGAATGCCATACACCATAATTTCATCCGCTTTTCCGTCCCCTGTTACATCATGTTTATATTCTAAAATAGCCCTCCCCTGCTCCGCCGCTACAGTCGGAATGGCAAAAGAAAGAATGACAACAAACACAACAAAAACAAGTGCTATTTGCTTTTTCAAAAAAATCCCTCCAAACAGTGGGTCATATCAATAGATTTCCCTGTTTGGAGAGATTTATGAGAAGTCATTTAATCATTCAAGAGATTCTCAACTTTATCATCCAACTGGGCGTATACAAGCAGACTTTTTCAATGTCCCAGAAATGAAATCATGATGTGGAAATTCCCTTTATCCGAATGTCAGAAAAGGGATCCGCTCAAACGAATCCCTTACTTTTTTCGATCTTACTTACTCCATAATTCCACTGTATTTTGAATAATCGTTGTATATTCCTTTTCGGCCTCTTCCACTCCTGCTTTATCGAGATCTTTCATAAATGTATCCCACACATCATCATAGTCTTCTGGATCTGCCAGGATGGCTTCTGGAATCCGTTTAAATGTCACATCTAACATTCTTTGATTTTTCACTTCGAGGTCTGAACCACCTGGAATGGGAATATTGTAAGCTGCTCCCCACGGCTTGACTTCAAATTCATCCATTTGTGGATATAAATCCTTCCATAATTCCACACCATACGCTTTTAGTACTTCTTTTTCTACGTCGGTTTGATTTTCGATTTGTTGTTCACGTGTAGCTACCGTAAACGTTTGGCCCGTTGAATCTAACACACCATCGCCATATCGTGGGGCAAAGCGTTGGAAGTTATACCCAATTCCCGTTTCCTTCGCAAAGTCTTTATTATTATTACGGTACTCCCACACCTCTTCGGGAATCACACGTTTTCCATCTACAATCTCATAATGTTCACCTTCGAGGCCCCAGTTTAGCATGATCTGTGTTTCTTCCGCTACCAAATAATCAAGGAACTGAATCGCCCGAACCGGATCCTCACAATCAACGGAAATCCCGATTCCCCACCCCGCTTGAAAACCTGGACTTTGGTAAACATGAGATTGATATTCTTCACTTAAAGTGATTGGATACATGCCATACATTCTGTCATGCTTACCTGCTTCCCGTAAGGCATTTTGTGCTTCGCCTACCATATAATCAGGGGCAATGGTAGCAAGTGCTCGACCAGTGGAAAGTTTGGCTAGCCATTGATCATTTTTTTGCACAAAAGATTCAGTATCTAATAATCCCTCGGCATTCATATGGTTGTACCAACGGAATACTTCCTTTTCAATTGGACGACGATAATGTAATGTTGCTTCATATGTTTCAGGGTCCACATAATACTCCCCATCATCCCCTGCCCCCGTCATCATAAAGCCACTGTTAAGTGTGGAGGCTTGAAAACGCCATCCATCTGATTGCAGGGTTAATGGAATTGTTGGTTGTCCATCAATTTCCGGGTGTAATTTATAATATTCTTTCAGCGCTTTTTCTAAATCTTCCAATGTCTTTAATTCCGGATAATCTAACTCCTTCACCACCGCATGTTGCACGAGCGCTCCATAGCCAGGATACATCGCTTGGTTATCCACTGCGGCGTTTGGAATAATGTAAATCGCTGGATCATCCTTACTCCACTTCAAGCGATTCATATTATCTCCAATCATTTTCTTCAGGTTTGGAGCATGTTCTTCAATCAGATCGGAAAGATCAATTAATGCCCCAGCATCTACTAATGTCCCCGCTTCTCCCTTTGGTAAAATCATATCCGGATATTCTCCACTCGCCGCCATTAAGGCAATTTTTTGTTGCCCACCATCAATATCAAACTCCGGCTTCAAGGTGACACCTGTATCTTCCTTCACTTTTTGGCCAATCGGACTCTCCATTTTTTCCCAATCAGCATTCGCATCCGAGTCAAAGACGGTTAAGGTGATGTCGCCATTGTCATCCCCTGTTGCTCCGTCCGTTTTCTTGGCAGTTCCTTTCTCTGAACTTTGACAGGCAGCCATAACGATCATGAAAGTCGCAATAAACAATACAGCAAGAAGCTTTTTAAATGATTGCATCCCTTTTTCCTCCCCTTTTATTTTGTATCAACAGATAAATCTGTTTTTACCAAAATTCATCACTGCTTAACGGCTCCTAATGTCATGCCTTGGATAAAATAGCGTTGTAAAAATGGGTACACCAACACAATCGGAATCACGGTGACCATCGTAATCGCCATTTTAATTGAATCCGGTGACACCATTTGCGATTGTTGAGCCGCATTGGGACGCATTTGATTGGCATCCATATTTCCACCCATCGTAGTATTTTCAAGAATTTTCATCAATTCATATTGCAGTGTCGTTAAATTTTCATTCATGCTGTTATATAAATACGTATCAAACCAACTATTCCATTGCCCTACCGCAACAAATAACGCAATGGTCGCTAAAACCGGTTTACATAAGGGTAAAATAATTCGATAAAAAATCGTAAAGTCATTAGCCCCATCCATTTTCGCCGATTCCTGGAGAGAAAATGGTAATCCATCCATAAACGATCGAATGATAATGATATTGAAAGCACTGACTAATCCGGGCAAAATATACACCCAAAATGTATTCATAAGCTGTAAATCACGGATTAACATATATCCAGGAATTAACCCTCCCGAAAAATACATCGTTAAAACAATCACAGTTGAAACGAACCGTCTTCCCTGAAAATCAGTTCGACTTAATGTAAAAGCAACCATCGCTTGGATAAATACTCCCAATAAGGTTCCTACGACTGTACGGAGCACAGAATTACCAAAACCCGTTACTAAGTTGTCGTATTTAGCGATTTCTAAATAATTATTAAATGTAAATTCTCGTGGCCATATATAAATCCCACCCCGAATTGTATCGGTTGATTCATTTAGAGAAATCGCCAAAACATTTAAAAAGGGGTATAGAGTTACAACCATTACAATGATTAAAAATGTATAGTTGAGAATATCGAATAGATAATCCTTATACGTTGATTTATTTAACATTCTTTTTGTTGCCATGAACTTCCCTCCCTACATAACACTTTGATTGGAGTAGCGCTTAAATATGCCGTTCGCAAGGAATAACAGGAAAATACTTACAACCGAATTGAAGATCCCGATGGCTGTGCCATAAGAAAATTGGCCTAACCCAATCCCATAATTAAGCGCATACAATTCTAGCACTTCGGAATAATCCACAACGAGCGAATTCCCTAACAGCATTTGTTTTTCAAAGCCAATACTGACTAAATGCCCTATATTCAATATCAACACCACTAAAATGGTCGGGCGAATTCCCGGTAAAGTAATATGCCACATTTGCCTTAATCTGCTTGCGCCATCCACTTTTGCTGCTTCATAAAGTTGGGAATCAAGACCGGCAATCGCCGCCAAAAAGATAATTGCGTTCCACCCCATCTCCTTCCATAAATCCGCTGCTGTCACGATCCCCCAAAACCATGATCCTTCTGCCATAAATTGGAAGGGTTTATCAATAAAGCCAAATTTTAAAAGCAGATCATTCACGATCCCACCATCTGTTGAGAGCATTTTTGTCACAATTCCGGCTACCACAACCCATGAAACAAAGTGAGGTAAATACGTAATCGTTTGGACGGTGCGCTTAAATAGACTATGGCGGACCTCATTTAACAAAACGGCAAATATAATCGGAACAACAAACCCAATCGTCAAACCGAGTAAACTCATTGCTAATGTATTTCTTAGCGCTAAATAAAATCGTTCATCACTTAATAAAGCAATAAAATGTTTCAGTCCCACCCATTCTTGTTCGAAAAAAGAACGACCAGGCCGAAAGTTTTGAAAAGCCATTGTCCATCCCCATACAGGGAGATAATTAAACACAAATACCCATAAAACGAAGGGCAATGACATCATATATAATATTTTTTGCGAATAAAACGTCTTCCAGAAATGTTGGCTTTTTGTTTTTGGCTTTTTAGGACTGATATTCGAATGCGCTTTCCCCTTTACCCTCTCCATCTAACCCCCTCCTAATCGGTAACTTCATTTTAACGTGTAAGTAAAGCGAAAAATACCACCATAATTAAAGTAAAAATCATATAAAAATGTAAGATCGATTTTGCGGAGAAAAAGAAAAGAGAAATAACCATCCGCAAATGATTATTTCTCTATCGCCTTCTTTTTTCGATATTCTGACGGTGAAATCCCAACATACTTCTTAAATTTACTATGAAAATAATCAACATTGGCATAGCCAATTCTTTCGGCTACTTGATAAACCTTTAAATCCTGTAATAATAATTTTTTACTGTTTTCAATCCTCACTTTATCTAAATACGTATTAAAATATTGGCCTGTGGAATCTTTAAATAATTGGCCTAAATAGCCCCGATGATAGTGAAGTGTTTCTGCTAGAGTGTCAAGTTTAATATTGGAATGAAAGTGTCTTTCAATTAAGTGAATCATTTTTTTCACAATCAAGTCAGAATCTTCCCGATCGATCTGTTCCATGATTTCTACCAATATAGAATTGACATGAATCAAGAGTCGGCCGATAGTGGGTTGCTTTTCAATTTCCATTACTTTTTCCATTAGGTTTGTGAGTTCTTTATAATCCGACATCCATTTATTGATCAGAGTGGAAACCAAATGAATATAATTCTTTTTGATCGATTCTTCAATTGGATTTTCTTGTGTCCACTGCTCTCCCATTTCTAGACAAATATCTTTAACAGCCTGCTGATCTCCTAACTCAATCATGTAAATTAATTTCTCCATTTGCGTTTCCGAAGATTTTCCTTGCTCTTTTTTATTTCCTTTGACTGAAAAAATCGGTTTTGATTGTGAAGTTAAGATTTGTTGTTCATCGTAAAAAAATTTATTGGCAAGCAGTTGCTCAGCTATTTGATAGACTGTAGGCAATTCTTCTATCCTTTCAACAGGATCAGTCAATGCCGCAGCAAATGGCTCTGACATGGGAAACAACCTTTGGAGCTTTTCATATATAACATTCGGTTGATGGGAAAGAAAAAACTGCCCATTCGATGCAATGACTAAACGTCGTTGATGAGTACATACAATCACGGAATCATCCTTTTTAAAATAGGCTTTTAATTGTTGTTTTCTATTTGATAACTCTAGATCGTTGTCTAAAGTAATGAATAGAAGACGATAATGAGACCATCCCAGTTTCCGGAAAAATTCAGTCACCTGCGCATCTACATTCCCTCTTAAGAGGCTTTCTAGCATCCTCTCTTTGTTTTCAGCTTCTAACTTATCTTTCATCTGTCTATAGTCGCGTTCTTGCTTCCATTTCAACTCTAGTTTATCTAAATAGTCCATCAACTCTTCTTCTACGATTGGTTTTAATAAATAGCCCTCTACACCAAAAGAAATAGCCCGCTTCGCGTATTCAAATTCTGCATACCCACTTAAGATCATAAAAGCAACGGATGGATCCCTTTTTCTTATTCTTTCCATTAATTCAATTCCTGTCATTCCAGGCATTTTGATATCGACAATCATAAGATCGGGTACCAACCTTTCATGCTTATGGAGCGCCTCTACACCATTTTCTGCCGTTTCTACCTGGCTAATCATATATTCTTCCCACGGAATAAGAGCCGCCAAACCTTCTCGAATGGTTGGCTCATCATCGACAATCAATACTTTAAACAATTCCATTCCCCCCTTCAATCGGGATTAAAAATGATATTGTCGTCCCTTTCCCTAATACACTTTCAATTGTCAAACCAGCTGAATGACTATACGTTAGTTGTAATCGTTGATGTACGTTTCGCAGACCAATGCGAATACCTTCTTTTTCCTCATGCTCCGCTAACATTTGTTTGATTTCTTTCAATTTATCCTCACTAATCCCTTTACCACTATCCGTGACTGCAATATAGATTCCAGTGGAAGTCCATTTGCTGATGACTGATATCACTCCCCCTTTAGCTACATCTTCAATTCCATGAACAACTGCGTTCTCAACAAGTGGCTGAATAATGAATGGTGGTATTTTCAAGTCATTCGTTCGTGGATCAATATGAAGCTCGTAATCAATTCGCTCCCTATAGCGGAATTTCTGAATTTCAAGATAGGATTGGATCACGCCAATTTCACTGCTTAGCTTGACTTTACTTGTCCCAACTTCAATACTATTGCGCATCAATTTTCCAAGTAATTTCACAACTTGGGCGATTTCCCTTTCGCCATTCAAACTAGCCCTCATTCGTATCGATTCAAGTGCATTAAATAAAAAATGCGGATTAATCTGACTGGCCATCATTTTAAACTTGATATGATTTTGTTTTTGTTCCAGCAAACTTTTCTGTTTATTCGATTCTTCTATCTCTCGGAGGAGTTGTTTCGTATTCGTCGCCATAGCATTTAATTGTTTAGAGAGTTGGCCGATTTCGTCTTTTCCATCTACCAATATCGCATGATCAAAATTTCCCTTACCCACTTCATGAATCTGTTCGCTCAAAATCAATATTCGCTGTGATAACCATTTGGAGAAATAGTAGATTAAACATAAAGCAATAATCACGCTAATGGTGACAACGAACAGCCCCATTCTGCCGAATCGATTGGCATTTTCGACGATCTCTTGGTTCGGGATAACAGAAACAACCTTCAGTCCATTCGAACTATGATCCGGGTGTATCTCTTCTAAAAAAATATAGGATGGTTCTCCATTCACCTTTCCACGGAACGCTCCTATTTGCTCTTCTAGCATTTGTTTGGATTCAATCATTTTACTAAAGGATTTTGTTGTAAACTCAGGATCATTCGTTGCAATAATATTATTTTTATCATCGATGATCATCATGGGGGATGATTCCTGTGATAATATCAAATTTAAATGATCCGTATTGACGGTTATAACCAACATTCCATATGTTTTAAAGTCTAAAAAATCAATCCGTCGAACGAAACTGAGATATTTTCTATTTTGTTTCGTTTCATCTTCTATATATGTCCAAGAAGCCAATCCTTTGCCCTTTTTTCCATTGATATACCAAGCAGATTGGCTTACTTGTTCAGAGGACGGAATGATTTGCCAGTTGTTTAATAGAGTAGGATTTTCCATATAAAAACGAATACTGGAAATTTCATGGGTGTATGTATTTAAATAGTGATCAAAGGTGGAATAGTTTTTATAGGCTGCTACGACATCATACGTATACTGATATTCTGTATTGACAATTTCCTTTAATCGCTGATCATATAAAATATTATTCGATAAATACAATGGGATTTTCAATGTTTCCAAGGTTCTTTTTTTGACACGATCAAGATTAGCCGTCTCTTGTTTGACAGCGTCTGTAAGAGCCAATTGCTTTAGTTCGTTTGTTAGGAAACCCCCTACGATTAAAACTGGTACAAAAACAACGAGTACAAAGGAAAAAAATAACTTATTTCGCAGCTTCATATCATTTAGCATCTTTTTAATCGATAAAAATATCATCGCACTTCCTCACATTTCGTTGTTGTCTAATCACGGTTTCTTGCCTGTTTTTTCATGATGAATGAACGGGAATTGTCTATTATGCTCCTAAATATGAAAACTCCGCGGATGATAACGCTATCATTAAACATTCCTTACATCTCCTTTTAGACAAGTGTAATCCATTTTACATAAAAAAGTAATAACGTTTACCTTTCTTTTCAAAATCGATCGGTTAATTAAGAATCAGCCAAACACCTAAAGAAAGTTTATGGTGTAAGCGATATAATAAGAATAAGCTAACCTGTTCGAAAGGAATGAAATAGATATGGGGTATGTCGAGGATTTAAGAAAAATAGTGGGACATCGGCCATTAATACTCACAGGCTCTGTTGTGATCGTGTTGAATAAGCAAAATAATGTTCTTTTACAGCGGCGCAAATATCCGTATGGTGTTTGGGGATTGCCTGGCGGGTTAATGGAATTAGGCGAATCTACAGAAGAATGTGCACGGAGAGAGGTTTGGGAAGAAACAGGACTCACGATTGGGGATTTAGAACTGATTAGCGTTTCCTCTGGGAAAAACCATTACGTCAAAGCACAAAATGGAGATGAGTTTTATGTCGTAACAATCGTATATATGACAAAGGATATCGTTCAGGGAAAGCCTCAAGTCCATGACGACGAGTCCTTGCAAATAAAGTATTTCCCCCTCCATCAACTACCTAATAATATGGTCGGCAGTCATCGAAAAGCCATTCAGGATTATCTTAATCGCATATAAGTGCGTGTTCAAAAAGGAGGATAAAAAGGACCAAGAAGTTCGAGGCGGCGCAGTTTCGAGCAGCGGAATGTATGCATTTAGATACATGAGCAGCACAGAAACAAGCCAACGAAGAAATTCGCAGTGTCATTTTTACCGGACTTTTTGAACATCCTTTATAAGCGATGAGGGCAATTCAATCATTACAAAATAATAGATTGAATTGCCCTTTTTTAATTGTACATTTGTAATATCTTCAACTAAAATAAGGCACCTCTTACCAAACACTTTCTCCTATCATAAACGAAACTGTTTCACTAATTTATTTAGATCCTCTGCCATTATTTCCAATTCTTCAGAGCTGTTTGCAACCTCGTCCATCGAGCTACTAATTTGTTGGGAGGATGCTGACGTTTGCTCCACACCTGCAGCTGATTCCTCTGAAATGGCTGCGATATCGCCAATAGAGTGATTCATTTTTTCACTAATTGATGTAATGGTAGCTAAATTATCTGAAACCACCTTTATTCGATCCACCATTCCCATAACAGTATGATTGATTTCAGCAAATGTTTCACTTGTCGAATTGATTTGCTTCGTTCCCAACTCCACTTCTTCATATCCTTTATTAAGGGAAGTCTTGACTATTTTTGTTTCATTTAAAATATCCTCTACAAAACTTGTAATATCTCCAACAGAATTAGCAACTTGTTCAGCAAGTTTTTTTACTTCTGCTGCTACCACTGCAAAACCTTTTCCCTGCTCTCCTGCTCGTGCCGCTTCAATCGCGGCATTCAGTGCCAATAAATTAGTTTGTGCAGCAATATCTTCAATAACTGAAACGAGTTTTGCGATTTCTTGTGATTTTATATCTAATCCATCCACTTTTTGAACTGCGTTATGGACAATTTGATCAATCTTTTTCATTTGCTGATTAGAGGAATCCATTAATTGCGTGCCATTTTCAGTCATTTTCAGGACTTCTTTGGAGACTCGTTCTATTTGCTTTCCATTTGCATTTGCTTCATTCACAACAGCTGAAAATGTGGACATACCAGAGGCAAGATCACTTGCATTTGTAGCCTGAGTTTCCGACCCGATTGCGAGTTCTTGCATTGTTGAAGCAATTTGTTGAGATCCTTCTTTCACTTCATTCGCTGATTGTGTTAATTCTTCACTTTGGCTTGTCACGCTTTCCGAGACGGCATTAATCTTGATAAGTAAATCACGGTTGCTTTGTTGCATTTCATTTGCCGCTTGCACAAGCTGACCTACTTCATCATTTGAATGTAGGATTAAAGGGTCGTGGTTAAGATTACCGGCCGCGATTGATTTCATCCTTTCCTTTACTTCTTTAATTGGTTTTGCAATGAGGTGGGAAGTAATCAATGCTACAGCAATGCTGACGAATGTAATTAGAATAATCACAGCCATAGATACAACTAAATTTCTTTCTCCGTTTGTCATAATGCTCTTTCCATTTTCTTTTATTTGGTTTTCTCGATTTGCTGCCAACTCCTCATAACCAGCCATAATTTCCCTTGCAACAACAGCCGCTTCAGAGAGATTTTCTTTCGCCATTTCTTCGTTACCTTTATCATATTCACTAAAAACATTGGTCAAAATAAAGTTTTGCCATTCGTTTGTTCGTTTCACAAGATCCTCAAATTCTTCCGTTCCACCTTCTCCTTTGATTATTTCTTCATATTCCCTCCCTTTTTCCGTGTATAAATCGAAGCTTTCTTTAAAATCTTGATCCCCTAATAACACATATCCACGAACAGTAGCGATTCGATTAGCCATTACGGTGGCTAATTGTTCATCAGCAATCAATATTTTCATTTCTTCGTCTAAAATTTTACTTGTGTTTTGATTTGTCGATTTGACGGAATAGAAGTTATATATCCCGAAACAGACTAATAGAATAATAATCAAAGAAAAACCGAAAAGCATTTTCGCTTTTATACTTTTGAATTTAATCATACTTTTCAAAACTCAGTCACCTCATTTTATAAATTTCTAAGTTCCATTCCATTTTTACATTGTGTACAATTTCACATTAGGCCCCTCCTTAACATTGGTTGTGATTTTATTTATAAAAATCACAAAAAAAACAGCCCCCTTTTCATGACCATTCTACCGGGGCCTATCAGCCGATATTCAAGTCTTTTCTCATAGGATTTTTTTACCAATTACCATGAAATATACTACAAAAATCGACAAAGTTCAACAATAATCTATCCGTATCCTTTACTAAATAGGTGAAATGAACTAAGGTGATTTAAAGCGCTAGGAAAGTAAGTATTCAATGAAGGGGATGATTTAAAGCAAATGTCGCGAGTAAAGCGAAGTCGGAAAGCCGAATTTCTGTCATTTGTGAGGTTATGAACTTGATGCTTGTTGCCCTAATTTCCGGGAAAACTTTGATTCGGCCTATTCATTCTTACTCACTAACTTGGTTTGTGATTTGCCTCCACAAGTTATCATGAAGTAAGGTAAGATCCAAATTTATGATACAGTTAATTTCTTTACTATTTTTTAAAAACCAAGTAAAGAACTTAAGATCTTTTATGACTTCGCAGAAAGAGATGAGGTGAAATTGCTTTTCTGCATGATATTGAATGTATTGGATTAGGGTTTCCTCGCGAATGAAGGATAAATATAGAAGATCTGTATGCTCATATAAAAAATGAAAGATTCTGTCCAATGATTCCTGTTTTTCTGTGGGGATTCCCAAATCATCGACTTTGAATTGTGATTGTAAAACATCAAATCTTGATAGCTCTTGTAATCTCATTCTTTACACTCCTATGTTTATATGTTCGAACCAGCGAATTTTTTACACGTAAAACTAAATATACATATTTTTCCATATAACATAAACACTATATATCATACGATAAGCTTATTTACTTTTCAACGTTCAACTCATTTTCATTGAAACCAAAGATACTATTTTACAACAAAAAATGGAGGAGATTGGTAGAATCACTACGAATCTTCTCCATTTTTTTGAACGTCCTTTTTAGCGTCTAATGTCAATAGTTCCACCTAAATGGGGTTGAGCTACATGTTGAATGGCAGAAACATTGGTCGATTGCATCAATGTTTTCAGTGCCTCTCCTTGTTGTCCCATCATTTCCATCGATTTTTTTGCGATCAAAATCGATGCCTGTTGCTTAAGCTGTGTCTGATTCAAAGCCATTGAAAGGCCGGCAATATCCACTTCCTCTCCTCCTTTCTAACTTTTAATATTTTTTAACCTAAGACATTAGCGAACGAAATTTTCTCCCAGCACACTGGCTTCCTTATAAGTTTGTTGGACATACTCTGTGATTTTTTCCTGTTCATCACTGAGCTGTGTCAAGGTTGCATGCAGTTCTTCCACAGCTGCAGTGCTTTCTTCCACGATGGAGGCAAAGTCATTGGTGTGTGCTTGAATCGTCTCACTATTATCCGCAACCACTTCCACTTCTTGTAAAAGTTGCTCCAGTTTTCTTTGTAAATCATTCATGGCGCCCGTAATTTCTTTAAAAGCGATATCGGATTCATTCGTTAATTCAACTTGAGTATGAAGTTGCTTCATCCCATCATGTAATTTTGTTACAGCCATTTCATTCGAGTGATTGACAGCATCTAAATTAGCATCAATTTTTTCTAAAGTGTTGTCCGTTAAACCAGCAAGCTTGCGAATTTCTTCGGCTACAACCGCAAACCCTTTTCCATGTTCCCCTGCTCTTGCTGCTTCTATGGAAGCATTTAAAGATAGCATATTGGTTTGCACGGTAATTTCCCGAATCGATTCGGCAAAGGTATTGGTTTCCGCAATTTTTTCTGTCAAGTCCTGAAAGGTGGCCATTAACTCATTGAAAAAATGGGAAAAGGCATCGAATTGTTCCTTCATCATCTTCATTTTTTCAATTCCTGCACTTGCCTTTGCCCCACCTGCATCCGCTTCTACAACTAGCACCTTTACATTCTCTTGCATTTTTTTGACCGAAACGTTGGTATCCTCTGTCGTCCCAGCGATTTCTACAATATGGTCAGCTTGACTTTGACTCCCCGTACTTACTTCTTCCAAAGCGATCAGCATTTCCTTTTGTGAAGCCAGAGAATGATTGGAATTCTCTTGTATTTGTCGTAAATTCACGGTAATCATGTTGAATGCTTGATTTAACTTCGTTGCCAAGTTTTCTTCCAATTTCATTTTCTCTTCGGCATCTGCTACTAACACTTCCAACTGCTTTGATAGACTCCTACTTTGATGAACCGTTGCTGCGAACATGACGGAAGCTAAAAAGTGAATTAATAGTAAATTCCCAGTTTGCGTATCAGTCATCTGGAATTGAGAAATTCCCATCGCGACTGAGCTAATCAAATACCCATAAATAAAGACACCATAAGAACCTGGTATACTTGCAAATATCAGCACTAGAAAGGATAAAGCAATTGTGGCTATACTTACACCAGCCAGCAAGATCGTCCCCAGCACCATAGCAGAAATTAAGGTGATCACGATATAAGGGAAAATCCGTTTGATTCCTTCAACCCGCTTACTTAAGAAAAACAAACCAATCAGTAGAACCAAAGGAATGGCAAGCGATAAAACGATTGCGACATAAGTTTCCATAAATATTTGCCCGATCAGGCCTACTCCTAATATTAACCCACAGGCAAGGCCCATGATCGTATTTTTCCTATTGTGATCTGCGATACGTATCTGTTCTAAGTTCATCTAATCGTCCCTCTCGGAAATTTGAATCTTTCTACAGATTATATCGTCCCAGAGAATGATTTGTTTAGGTACGGAAAGTAAAAAAACACTTCCAACGTCTAAAGGCGCCACGTCCTCTCGTCTTCGTTAGATGCTCTGCGGTTTCCTACATCCAAACACACTTTGGATCTACGTTTTGCTACTCCCTCCGCGATTTCGTACATCCAAACACGCTTTGGGTCTATGCTTTGCCACTTCTTCCGCGATTTCGTAGATCCAAACACGCTTTGGATCTACGTTTTGCCACTTCCTCCGCGATTTCGTAGATCCAAACACGCTTTGGATCTACGTTTTGCCACTTCCTCCGCGATTTCGTACACCCAAATACACTTTGGATCTACGTTTTGCCACTTCCTCCGCGATTTTGTATATCCAAACACGCTTTGGATCTACGTTTTGCCACTTCCTCCGCGATTTCGTACACCCAAACACGCTTTGGATCTACGTTTTGTCACTCCCTCCGCGATTTCGTAGATCCAAACACGCTTTGGATCTACGTTTTGCCACTTCCTCCGCGATTTCGTACACCCAAATACACTTTGGATCTACGTTTTGCCACTTCCTCCGCGATTTTGTATATCCAAACACGCTTTGGATCTACGTTTTGCCACTTCCTCCGCGATTTCGTACACCCAAACACGCTTTGGATCTACGTTTTGTCACTCCCTCCGCGATTTCGTAGATCCAAACACGCTTTGGATCTACATCTTGGCATTTCCTCCGTGGTTTCGTACATCCAAACACCTCTTCGATCTACATCTTCGCCGTTTTGGCCAACGTCCTGTTGGCCTATACTTCCTGATTATTCGTTTTTCTTTTTAATCGTTTCTCTAATTTTCTCATTTCCTTCCTCGACATAATCTCGATATTGTTTTCTCCCACTTTCTACACTTTCCCGATAAGCTTTAGTTCCAACGTCCACAGCATAGCGATATTTTTCCTTTCCATAATCCACAACCAATGAATAGAGAGGGGATGAAGCAGGATGGCCTATTTCATCAAATTTTTCCTTTAAATATTGTTGGGCTTTCTTCATTCGTTCTTTTTCTTGATAACTTTTCCTTTTCATGCTTTCTTTTGTCTCATAAGCGAGCTTTTTCTTTTCTTCCTTTGATTCATAGGCCTGTTGCTTTCCAGCCTCTTTCCACTCATACCATGCCTGTTGAATTTCTTGATATTGGGCTCTTAAATATTTTTTCAAATCCTGTTCTGAATCAACATACGTGAATTCACCATTTCCAGCACTTGCCACTTCTTTTAATAACTTTTGCCCTTCGTTATCTACGTCAAAACCGATAATATTAACGACCGTCTCGATATCGGCCGACACTAAATCCTCGGCTGCTTTCACCGGGTCTCCTCCACACGTTTCAATGCCATCACTTACGACATAGACAATCACATCATCTGTGTTTTCTGGAATATCCTCTTTCACTGTTTCTAAGGCCAGACCAATCGGTGTCCAGCCCGCAGGTTTTACTTTTTCAAGAGCTTTCTTAAATTTTCCATCTTCAAAATTTCCATTATAAAAGTTCTCTGTACTTGTACAGGATAATTCTTTATCCGCGTCACTTCCCGACCCCTTATGACCATAAACTCGCATGGAGATCGTGGCGTTTTCTGGAATCTGTTCCGCAAACTCTAATACTGCCTCTTTTGCCGCATCCATGCGATTTTTATTCCCCACCATTGCCTTCATGCTTCCGCTAGCATCAATCAAAATCGCATAATGAGCCGTTTTGACATTCGGGGAGTCAATCGTTTCATCAGGGCGAACAACATCTACTTCTACTGAGGAATCAAAATGGAGGAAAGTTTCCAGCTCTTCGTGATAATCCTCTGTTAGTAAGTACTTGAGTTCTTCTAAGTATTCCGCCTCTGTCAGATCATCTGGTAATTTGTCGAGCGCCTCCTTCACTTTCGCCTCATCATAATCGTCTCCACTATAAATCCCGGGATAACGCAGCAATTCTTTTTCAAGCTCCGTTACATCCCGCCCAGGATTTTCGATTTCATAATACTGCACCTCTTTAGGCACATATTCCTCCGCTTCTGTTTGACCATCATTTTTCACAGCTTCCCCTTCATCCTTTGTAGCCACTTCTTCGGCAGAAACGTCCTTTTGAGGTTCCGCCGGTTCTGTATCCTTCCCCGCACATGCCGTCAATAATAAAAAGGCCAACAGCCAGACATAATAATATTTTTTCACAAGCTAAACTCCCTTTTTCATTGAATTCTGTCTGTATCATAACGAAAGTCATTATGTATAAAAAGTGGCTGAATCACTAGTTCTTTTTGGCTACGATAGAATTGGCATTTTTCCCGCAAAAAAATATCCATCCTTAAACCAAGGATGGATCACTGTTTTTTCTCCACACTCTTCTTTCGATCTATCTTTCTGGATAGTGTACGGGTTGCTCATGCACGACAGACCCGTCATTTTGGCGAATCCATGTGTCAAATTCCCGCGCTCCTGCCTGCAATTTGATGACACGCGCTCCTGTTGGAAAATAGTCATTGCGCTCATTGTCAATGTAACTTACATATTTCGTCGCACGGCCATAACAGAGTCGAATCCCATGGAGTGTACTGCAAAAATCATTGGCATGGTCATGACCAACGAAGGTCCCCATCACATCGCCCATTTCCACCATCGCTGAAAAAAATCCTGAATTTAGCATTGGCGTATGACATTTTCCGTCTAATCGATGGCCGTAACAAATATAATGCTCCCAAGCCTCATTATATTCTGGTAACGGTATATGAAAAAAGGCAAGCGCTGGTAAAGGGGTTCCTCCATTTTGTTCTGTTAATGCCTGGGACGTTGAAACATACCAGTTAATCTGATCCCTTCGAATCCAATCATACCCACCAAATGGGGAATAATCGCCACTATCCAAAAAATATAGCGCAGCGGCCACCTCATCTTGATCATTCATAACCGTCAGTACATAGTTTCCCGCACCACTTACCCCCGGTGGATCCTCTTTCGCCACGCAATATTCATGCTCCAGTTGAACCCTATGCATTTGTTTTCTCGAAACACTCCCCTCGGAATCATGATTTCCAAAAACAGCGGCCCATAGAACTTGATGATCCTCAGCAACCGCCACTGCATGACGAAACGATTGGATCGGGTCTCTCGTTCTCGCACTAGCAATCACATCTCCGGAAAAAACAATGAGATCTGGTTGTTCCTCGCGAATCACCATCTCCATTAAACAACGTGTTTCCTTATCCAACTTAGGTGAATCAGGATCATGATCAAATTCATCGATAAACTCCACATCCGTAAACTGAACGATCGTAAATGTACCATCATCCCGGAACTTTAAGGTTTTATTCATCCTTTTCGCTCCCCTTTTTTATTTTTCATCTGTATCACTTCACCACCCATCTGAACTTTTCCTCCCTAACTAGGCAAAAAATAACCATCCAAGTAATTAGGATGGTTAAAAGGGTTTTAAGATCATTAAGATAATGATGATCAGGAAGAAGAGATTTTCAATATTTTCATAGAAACCTAGTTTTTTAGATAAGCGAAAATATGCTTCCGGTATTTCTTCTCCTTGATGTTGGTTGACAATTTCTTTAACGGGAACGGATAAAGGTTTTAAAACAAATGGCCCCATGGCAAGAGCAACAAAAAATAGAATCATGCTTACGATATACCAGCCCATTCGAAAAAGGTAAGGATGGATCATGCCCATTAGTAAACCGGTAATCAACAATAAGGTGCCACCTATCATAACGATAATATGGAGCTGATGTTTTATTTTATAAGCATGGCGCAATTCTGTCATCGTCTGGGCCGATTTCGGAATGAAGCTCAAGACAAACCCAGGTCCCATTCCAAGAATGGCCGAAAAGATGTGTATAAAAACAAGGATTGTGTAAATTGTATTCAACTAATATTCCTCATCTCTCACAAATAATGGGACTCCCCGTTACTCTTGGGAATCCTCGATATCTTCACTATTCACCATTATCGCAGCAACCTGGGTAAGACGTTGAAAGAAAAAATCTCCTGCTGGATGATCACTCAATCCCACCTCATCAAAAGCTTCTTTCATACATTTCAACCAATTTTCAGCACGAATCGGCGTTATTTCAAAGGGAAGATGGCGCCGTCTCATCGCGGGGGGACCATACACTTGGCTATATAAAGGAGGTCCTCCGAGAAACTGGGTAAGAAACATGCGCTGCTTCTCCATAATTTCCTCCATATCCCCTTCAAAAAGCGGGCTAATCACTGGGTTCGCATAAACCTTCGGATAAAAGGCTTGGACTAACTTCTCTACCATTTCCGCACCAATTTGGCTATACAACGTTTGTAAACGAGGTTCTGTCACTTCTATCCCTCCTGTGCACTTATATTTTATCATATCCGATCAATAGATAAATTAATGTGATTTATATCACAAATTTGCTTTTTATTATGCGAAATTTTTCCGCAATAGCTGAGAAACCCGTTCAAAAGGAGAAGTAGCCCCTTTCAGGGTGAAGAAACCTATTCTATTATGTGCGGGGGAACCCATTTCGCACGGGAGAAACCCACTTTTCCACCGGAAACCCGTTCTTCGCCGGAGAAACCCATTTATCCCCATGGAAACCCATTTAGAGCGAGAGAAACCCATTTCCTCCACTGGAAACCCATTTTGCGCGAATGATACCCATTTTTTCCACTGGAAACCCATTCTTCACCGGAGAGACCCATTTATCCCCATGGAAACCCATTTCGGTCGGGAGAAACCCATTTTAAGGAGACGTTCCCATTAAAATCATATTTAAGATTTGGTTAAGGAGAGAAAGGTCAGTAATTTGAATGAAAAAATGGGGCATGATACGAGATAGATTTTCATTTGATGGAGGGAGGAATATATTAGGTGACTGAAAAAGGAAAAGTCCGGGGAGCAACTAATCACAAAAACTCAAAAGGTATAGGTAGGAAGGATAATACGGACAAACAAACTGTTAAGTCTGAGCAAATCCGTTATAAAAATGCGGACAAAATTTATGAGTGACAGTCATGTCTTGTTCTCATGATCCATTGATTCAAAATAACGAAGAGACTCTTATACCTACAAGGACAGTAACTCAAATTGCAAATGGTTACATCCAGGTAGATTGTAGCCATTTGATTTTTTTCTAATAAGTACTACGTGATCATACGCTTTTATTTGCTATAAACATAATGAAAATCGATTCGTGGCCGATTCGGTGCAACGATGCGTGAACAAGAAGAAGAATAAGAAATAGAAAAAGAATAACAACAATAACCATTTTTCGTAGTGGTGTTTTTATATGTAAGTAGGAATATTACAGGTGTTTAAATTTAAAATCATTCTGTATATACATAGTGTCGGGGGCAAAAGTTCAGAATTTCATCCTAGTGAAAAGCGGATACTATTTCATTTCCTGCTTGACAATCCTATCAGAATTTAATATATTATTCCTATCTTTTTTGTTGGAATTATGGAGGGCGAATATGAAACTATCAACGAAAATCACAGTTGGTTTGGTTTTGGGGATTATTTTTGGGATTATTCTAAATCTCTTTTTTCCACAATTTGTTCCAAAGCTTGATCAATATGTGTTAACACCAGTGGGCAAGGCCTTTTTAAATGTTATTCAGTTTGTTGTTGTACCGATCGTATTTACGTCATTGATTGTCGGTTTTTCCAGTATTGGTAATTCGGAAAAAGTAGGACGCTTGACGTGGAAATTAATATTTTTATATATTATGACGAACATTCTTGCACTCGTTATTGGTTTTGTGACTGCCTATATATTAAAACCGGGAAAAACGGTTGGTGATTTAGGCGAGGTAGCAGCTCAGAAGGCTCCGGAAGGACAAGGAATTATTGATTGGCTTGTTTCGATTATTCCTACCAATCCATTTGCCGCCTTTTCAACCGGTAATTTGTTGCAAATTATTTTTACAGCCATACTCTTTGTAATTGGGATTCGAATGGCTGGAGAGCGCTCTAAACCATTTCTTTCATTTATTGAAAGCTTCCACGGGATCATAGAAAAAATTACTTTCATCGCTCTGAAGTTCTCACCAATTGGGGTTTTTGCGTTAATTAGTTCGGTTATTGCAACCCAAGGTTTTGATATTGTGCAAAAATTAATCATGTATATCCTTGGTTTAATTATCGCCATCGTCATTATGATCATCGCGTATGCTTTCATCTTAAGTCTAATCAAAATTTCGCCCATCCGTTTTTGGAAAAGTTTTCAACCAACGTTCGGAATTGCCTTTGGTACAGCCAGCTCGAATGCCGCATTACCCGTCGCCATCGATAATGGGAAAAGTTCTTTTAAAATGCAGGAGGAGATTGCAGGTTTTGCTATTCCATTAGGAACAGCTTTAAAACGTGATGGTGCTTGTATTATGCAAACTTTTAACGCATTGTTTGTGGCGCAACTATTTGATGTCCACTTAACTGGTACACAAATTGTGGCGATTATTATTAGTGCCCTCGTTGTTTCATTCAGTACAGCAGGTGTACCGGGTGCGGGGATTATCATGATGTCTACTGTGTTGACAGCTGCCGATCTTCCACTTGCAGGTATTGCGCTTGTTGCCGGTGTTGACCGTCTAACGGATGGTTTTAGGACATTACTAAATGTTGTGGGAAATACAGCAAATGCGGTAATGTTAAATAAGTGGGAAGAAAAAGGTTCGGTTGATACGAATCAAAAGGTCTCCCAGTAGAAAACCTAAAATAGTAAAAGATGAGAGGAGATAAAAAATGAAGTCGACAATAAATTGGCAAGGCAGTATGGCCTTTTCGGGAAAGACTGCCTCAGGACATGAAATTCGAATGGATGCTGCTGAAGAAATAGGCGGCCAAAACTCTGGAGCTAGACCAATGGAACTTCTTTTGTTCTCTGTAGCAGGGTGTACGGGAATTGATATCATTTCCATATTGAAAAAAATGCGCATAGAACCAACCGCATTTAGTATGGATGTGAACGGAGACCGTGCAGAGGAAGTACCAAAACGTTATACCCATATTCATATCCATTACTCTTTAGAAGGAGAATTGCCTGAAAATAAGGTTGCACGTGCCATTCAATTATCGAAGGATAAATATTGTTCCGTTGCCCATTCTTTAAATGTCGATATGACCGTTAGCTATTCTATTAACGGAGTAGCTGGGAAAAAAAATTTATAAAACACAAGGGAACCGCGAGCCTGGATGGTTTCAATATCAACGACCACCCCAATTGTTAGACACAATCTTTAACCATTGGGGTGTCTTTTTTATGGCTATATTTTCTGCTGAAAAATGACAAGCTGTTACTCGATACATAAACGGTAATAGTTTAAATCAGCTTACGAAGCCTTTCAATCTCGTGTCGATCTATCTGGGTAACCTCAACGATTAAATCAAGGGGAAGATCTTTTTTTAACATTTGAAATGCAACTTCTTGTTTTCCTTCTTGCTTCCCTTCTTGTCTACCAATTTTCTTCCCTCTTTCTTCATACGAAATGGGCAATTCCATAATTTTTTCGGCATCTGGCAAATTTTGAATTTCCTCCATTAGCTCTTCCTCCTCTTCATCACTTAATTTTAAATATGTTTCAAAGAATCCATAGATCAGTCGCTGTTTGGCCGGATCTAGTTTCATTCTTGTCATCATTTTCAGGAATTCAATTTTCACCTGAACTCTTTCTTTTTCTGTATAGCCCATTTTGCTGATTAATGCAGCCGCTGCTGGGTTATCCGAATGGACAAAATTGCGCCAGTTTTGTTTGCGCAAATGTAAGGTTAGATAATTAAACGTCAATACATGAAAAAAAGGAAATGCCATCATGTACTTTTTCTTTTCCCAGTTTTCTGGGTAAGTTAGAACAGCGATGGGGATAATAGGCTTCCGATACTTGTTGTAGAGCAAACTGAAATATTGATACATGCGTTCGTGAAAATAGGTCTGAGCAGAACTTTGTGGCTCAACATGGACAATGATCACTACGTCCGTTCCCTTCAGTTTCGTTTCGACAACGATATCAAGACGCCGTGTCCTTCCTTCAATCAAATCGGTGTAGACCTCTTCCGATAATGGGCGAATTGTATGAAAATCAATATTTTCATGCACCTCTGGAAAAAACACTTCTAAAAACTCTTTGAAAAATGTGTGAATCAGTTGTTTGAACAGTTGGTCATGTTTTGTATAGGAGGAGGTTTTTTCTTTTACAATGGAGAGGACAGTCATGGTACCACAACCTTTATGATGTAGTGGTGTCATTGCCATGATGAGGGTCTAGGTATAGAGTAGCATAATCCCACAATAAGAACAAGTGTTTTTGAACAAAAATCTTTCTGTAAAGTTACTGGGTCAATTTCAGAAAAAATCATCCCAAGGCTTTCCATTACCCGGGGGTAAAGATTCACCAAAGCGATTTTCATCACTATTCATAAATGTATGGTTCATCAAATTTTTCACTCCAGATTATTTACCTGTTTATAACGTTATTTTAGCACAATTATTACAGGTAATATCCATGATAGCGAGAACTAGGTGAACATTTCTCAGGAATCCCGTCTTCATTGCTTCGTCCCGAAACTGTACGAGGATATAGATAAAATAAAAATCCCGGTAAAATAACGATTGTCTGTTACTTTCCGGGAGCATTTTTATATACGATTGTTTCACCTAGCCGCTGACGCTAAGGAGAGATCTTCATGTTGATACCATCATGCTTATTTTCATAGCGCACCAAGGCAGTCTGACTCTCTTGATCCCAAACAAATCTAATATCCTGATAGCCATCTTGTGCATTTTCTTTTATTTGTATTTTCGATGGTTTTTTGGCAAATCTTAATCTACTGATTCCAGGTATCCCCAACGGTCCTGTCAGTAACATGTCAATTTCACTGCCATCATTCACTATGTTTTCCACTCTTGAGGATGAAGCGATCACTTGACAATCCATTTGTTTGGTTGTTCGGTAATTTAGGTCATACAACTTCTTTACGTATTGGTAAATGATGGTCAAATAAATCGACATATACACCTTGTAATTTTAGAGGCTCCTCACTTAATGATTCATCCATTACAGCACTAATGATGTAAGGTCCACGCTTCAGAAGCAAATAATTTTTTTCCTCCCAATCGTTTGTTGAAAATAGCTGTCTTACAGTATCCTTCAACAACTCCGCGTTTTGTCGATTTTGAGCGCATGCCTTTGGGTGCAAGGGAAGAAAACTGACAATTCCTTTTCCAACTGGATAGGTGCCTTGTTCCAACTGTCGTTCAAGTCCAAGCGTTTCAAACAGATGTTCAGCCGGATTCTCATATGAAGAGCCATTCGAATTCCACCATTCTCTTACATGATGATAATCATCACTATGATCACCAACATAAAGTAAACGGCCACCATTTTGCACCCATTGACTTAAACCAAGATGAATATCAGGTGCTTCGGGTTTCAAAAATTCATAGCTTAGAATCAATGTTTGATAGTCTTCTAGATATGAAGAAAACCGCCTAATATTATCTAGCTGAACAGGTCTTACTGGAATCCCTGATTTTAACAAAGGTAACGTTAGACCATAGAACTCCGACCAATCAAGCAATTCCTGCGCTTTGTCTCCTTTCAGCATCTCCGCATCCGTTCCATCATATTTTTGCGCGCTATCCTCTCCCAAAATATCAGGATGGTTGCGTTGGAACATAGTGGAATCAGCAAGCAGAACACCAATCGGGGCCATTTTCCCAACCCATTCAATCTCACTTTGGTCAAAATCACGCAATGTATTCATCAATATAAGCAAACTAGTCGCATAATCTGGTGGGATCGCTTCTTTACCCTGCCCGTTCTTTTTAGGATAAGATCCATTAAAGACTCTGTTTGGCCATGGTGATATTTCATAGCGATGAACAGCTGGATGAAATAAAGAAGCAGTTACGATTTTATAATAATTGTTTCGATAGTCATCCCAATCATAATTCGGATTATCTTCAATTGGATCATGTAAAAACCACATTCTTCTTTGGGTTCCACGCACTAATTCCTGCATGATTCCATATTCTAAGTATGCTGTTTCAAATGTCCTTTCCTTTCGGATACCGTTGTATACATTGGGCGTACGCGAGGTACCCGTCCATACCTGTGCAATGTATCCATCAACAGTCGGTAAGCTTAAAAGTCATTGTATAAATTTAACTTAGATGTGTCCATGAAACTATACTAGCATCATACCACCACCAAAAATCGATGGAATAAATATATAGAAAGTTAAAAAGGTTTTACCTGGCAATTCTTTTCTTGTTAAAGCATAAGCAAATAGCGCTGAAAGAAAGACATGCAAAGATGTCCCAATAATTGTTCTTAGGATCGTAATCACGTACGCATCTAAAAATTTACTATCTTGAAAAATAGTGACATAATTCTCAATCGTGAACTCTCGTGGTAAAAAGTAAATGGGATGATTCATCGCTTCTACACCATCACTTAATGAATAGGCAATGATATAAATAAACGGATATAATGTTGTAAAAGAAAATAAAGCGAGAAAGAGGTAATTAAAAACGGAAAATAATGACCACTTTTTTTTCATTTTATACATGAACCTCCCCTACCATAATGATGTTTCATTTACCTTTTTGCTGATGCTATTCGCTACTATAATGAGAATCACTCCTATGACGCCTTGGAATAATCCTACCGCCGTCCCATAACTTATTCGACCTTGTTCTAATCCGGATTGAATGACATATACGTCTAACACCGTGCCAATTGAAGCGGTTGCAGGAGTGTTCAAAAGCAACAATTGTTCATAGCCAACGGTCATAATATTTCCACATGCTAGCAGGAACATAATGACCATTACAGGGCGTATAGAAGGTAATGTAATATGCCACATTTGTTTAAATCGATTGGCTCCATCCATTTTGGCAGATTCATATAATTGCTGATCAACTCCTGAAATCGCGGCCAAATAGATAATTGCCCCAAAGCCAACTGTCTTCCAAATATCTGATAGGATAATAACCTGATAAAAATAAGAAAGGCTGCCTAGGAATTGGATTTTGTCAAAACCTAAAGAAGAGATAAATTCATTTACAGGGCCACCATATGGAGTAAGCATTCGTTGTAAAATGGTAACGACGACAACCCATGAAATAAAATGAGGTAAATATGAAATCGTTTGTACTGCTTTTTTAAACTTAAGTGCTCTTACTTCATTTAATAGTAAGGCAAATATGATCGGCATCGGAAATCCGATGACCAGTTTCATTAAACTGATCGTAAGGGTATTGCGAATAATTTCCTTGGATTGATAAAACTGGAAAAACTCTTTGAAATACTTCAATCCTGCCCAAGGGCTTCCCGTAATTCCGCCAATAAAATTAAAATCTTTAAATGCCACTGTTAAACCATACATCGGAATATACGAAAAAATAAAAAACCAAACAATACCCGGGAGCATAAAAAGATAGAATAAGCGATGCTGCCAAATTCTGACCCAAAGGCTCTTTTTGTTATTTTTATTGAGATTGGGTCGAGTAGTCTGTGTACTGACTGTACCTACATGATTCATCCCTTCCTCACTTTCCTTTCAATTCAGTTTAAAATACTGAATACAGCAAAACAGCTTCATATAATAACCCAAAAGCAATATGTATCCGATTACAAACAAGTGTAATCTTAACTTATTATTATGTCAATATGTTTTATCAATCAATTATAATATTACTTAAAAATTCCCTCCGTGTATTAAATTTCATGTACGCCCCCAAAGTTTTAACATGAAATAAGCAAAAAAATACCCATCTATTTGAGATGGGAATATATTTAATGTTTACCTATCCAATTTTTTAGTTGAATCACCTATCACAAGTTTTGCTGGCACATGAATATCTTCAATTGTAAAATCACCCTTTTGCATTTCTATTAATTTGCTTATGGCTAATCGACCTATTACTTCTTCATCTTGTTCAATATGAGTAAAATTCGATTCCAACGTATTTCGCGGAGGACTGTCGAAACAGAGAATCGATATGTCTTCAGGTACCATTAGATTTAATTGTTCGACAGCCCGTTTTGCTAACAGTGCGATGTTATACTCAAGCGCAAATAGAGCCGTAATTTCCGGATTCTCCCTAAGATGATTTTTTATAGTTTCTATATCTTTCTTTAGATCTCCATCCGTGGGATGTGGACTTTTTATATCTGAACACCAAAGCTCTCGATTAACGACAATCTTTTTTTCAGCAAAAGCTTCCATAATGCCATTAATACGATCATAAATAGCCGTTGTATCATTATCTTTCGGTATTAGAACACCTATATTTTCGTGTCCAAGATCAAATAAATGATCTATTCCCATTTTAGCCGCTTGTTTATTATCTGTTGAAACGGTCGTAGCGGCTAATCTTTTAAATGAGCGATCAATTAATACTAAAGGGAATTTATTCACTACCATTTTAAGTATCTCTAAACTATAATGTTCAGCCTTAGCTGGGATGATGATGAGACCATCGATTCCGTATTCAAGTAGTTCTCTGATTACCTTGTCTTCTCGACTCGGAATACTTAAAGAACGTCTTAAAATAATAAAACCTTTGTCCAGAGATGCCTCTTCAAGGCTTGCAATTAAGTCATTTCCAAAGCTTTCATCAAAACCAGTAAGAACCAAACCAAACAACAGTTTTTCACTTGTCAAATCTTTTTTTACATGATCTACCTCACTAGTATTTTCCGCAACAAAAGTTCCCCTTCCGCGTTTTCGATAAACCAAACCTTCATTCGCAAGCTTTTCTAGAGCTTTTTTTGTTGTAATTGTACTGACGTTATAATAGGTAGACAACTCTTTTTCTGACGGGACTTGATCACCCACTTCATACTTCGCTGATTTTATATCTTGCTTTAATGATTCGTATATTTGTTCGTACAACGGTTTCAAATGTAACACCTCTCAATTAAGTTCAATTAATATAATATTATATTAATTAAACTTAAATTTCTAGTTAAACCAGTTACCTCGTTCCCTCCGCTGTTGACAGAGGTCGCATAATAGGAAAAGTTATTCCTAACATGTTATGAATGAAATGTCATTAATGACTTACATAGACATAAACTTAACCTATAAAGGAGGTGAAGCGGGAAGTCATACGATGTTCAGCTGTTCCAACACAACATATAATATTAATATAGGGAGATGTGAAAAATTTGATTCGAAAACTGACCATTTTTAGTCTGGCTCTTTTATTTATGTTGTCCCTTTCGTTTGAAGCACCCGTTTCCGCGGACTCAAACACGCACAATGGCTCCATTAAATGGCCGAAGCACCAGGAGCTTCCTACCTTTGCAAAAGCTAAGCATTTAGATGTTACCAATGTTTCTGATGCACCAGGAGACATCAAAATTCTTCTAACAACCCTTCAAGGAATTGTCAATCGGGAGAAACCACGAATGTATGTACAACAGAATAAAGTGGATCCGTGGCTGCATGATCTAAAAATTCCTTATACCCGTCATGACGATGCCATGGATGTCTTTATGTCTTATGCAGACGAATTAAAAGGGGTGATCGTATACGATCCGGAAATCCCAGATTCCATTAACGTGGCGACTACGTTGGCTGGGCTAAAAGATGCCGTTGTGGCAAGTCCTGCACTTGCGAAGGAATTGACCGCCGAACCTTACAATCTTAAGGTGATCGAAGACTTGCAAGGCAAATTTAAAAATCGATTGGATGCGTACTCGTGGCAATATGAGAACCTTTGGAGCGAAACGACTAAGAGAATGTTAGTTGGATTAAGTCCGAACACATCAGTTCCAATCCCACCAGACAATTACGATTCTTTTCAAACATTAGCGATTGAGACGGAACAAGTGCGAGATGGCAGCAACCGAAAAACGCATGAGCTTGACTTGTCTTCTTTTTTGGGAAAAGAGGCGGTATATGTACGCTTCAACGATGCCTTTACTCAAGATGGTTGGGGACCAGCCGTTCATGAGGTAATCGTGAAGGCAGACGGACAGATCATCGCCCAATTTAAAACCGGTACGCCTGAAGAAGAAGCGTTTTTATATGACAGAGATGGTTCTAAGTTTTTACCCGGAAGTGATCACAGATTCGCTGATAATGGTAACTACTTCCTATACGAATTTAAACCGCCTGTAGACACAAAGCAGTTGACGATCTCCGTCGATATGTGGAACCAATACAAAGTGTCCGCAAGTAATGTTCGCCCCCTCTCATCTGAACAGAAAGAACCTTTCGGATATCTACGTGACTATGCTGTCGCAAACAAAGCGATGGTCTTCTGGTTGTCTACTAGCATACCAGAAGAAAAGGAACTTTTCGAGAAAATTTTGTCAGATGTCGAGCCAGGAACACCTTATCTAGGATGGTTCGACAATGACTTTGAAGGCGAAGTCGCCGGCATTGATATAACATCTAAGCACGGTGTCTATGTTCTACCTTCCGACTGGTTTCATAACATGACCGTCTTCTCAGGAACAAAAGCGAAAAAGGTAAAAGAGAAGAAACAACCTACACCAAAATTAAAGAACAAAATCTATGTAACATACACTTTTGGTGAAGGCGATAACTTGCAATATGACCAGAATCATATGCGTTCTTTATGGGATGATCCCGCTCGCGGCAAAGTACCGATTAACTGGACATCAAGTCCACTGCTCTATGAGGCGGCCCCTGCCATCCTACATTATTTCCAGTCAACTGCAACGGAAAATGACCTTCTAGTTGCTGGCCCGTCTGGAGCAGGGTATTTCAGTCCATATGCCTGGCCAGAAGAAAATCTTTCGAAGTTCTTGAAGGATGGTTATAAATATCTCAAGAAAAGCGATATGTCCTATCCTTACGTCCTCAATCGAGATGTAGCAATGGACCTCCCTTTAAGCGAATCGCAGGCAGCTGCATATGAAAAACACTATAAACTTCCGGGTCTTTTCCTCGGTGGAGGAGAGAAAGTCGGCACCGACATTATGAACGGTAGCTTTCCTATTTCGTATTTGCGAGGAATCGCAACTGTTCAAGATGGTAAGGATTTACTAGCAAACTATAAGGAAGACTGGGATGGCGAATCACCGACCTTCATTTCCATCGGTATCAATGCATGGAGTATGAGGCCATCCGATGTACTAGAACTTACAGAATCTCTCGGCCCAGAATACCAAATTGTCAGAGCAGATCAGTACTTCTCTCTCCTTAGAAAAGCGAATGGACTGTCCCCCAAGTAAGGAACAAAGGCGCAAGCGCCCGTTTAGCGACGTACAAACTTTTTAGGGGCCTGACGAGATAAAGGAAACACAGTGAGCCTAAAAGGCGAGCTGATGTTGACTTATCGTAGGAAGGCACCGAAAGTTTGCTAGTCGCTGGGCGCTGGAGCCAGACGTCAATACCCGCTATTAGCACTTATCCACAAGCTAGAATTTTATAGTTACCTGGCTTAACAACAAAACATTAGTAGCACAGACTAGATCCATGGTTTGTGCTACTATTTTTTAGATTAGAAGGTAAGAAGAGCCCTAGGGCTGATATAGAGTGTGTACTTAAACCGGCCAACTGAAATGTGTAGGCTGAGGCTTTTTTCTAACGAGGGGAAGGCTGTTTTGGTCGCCCGCAAATATTTGATTCAATTAACAACTCACAAACACACGTTTGTAAACGCTCTCTAAAATGTGTATAATGGTATGTAGGGAGGTGATAGGAGATTAATATTGTTTGCAACAAGATTCCGGGAAATTCCAGAAAGGAGAAAAAAATGAACCTGGTAGTAGAGGCATTGATGTTTGAGTGTATCTATGAAGATGTCGCCAGCCGAAGTGTACAGTATGGTAGAAAAATAGAATAGGAATCCGCCCAACTTTCAAGATAAACGGATTCCTACTACTGCCCCCTTCTAAGAGGTTGCACTCCTATTATATACGGAATGCGGCCTTATCAGCAAGGGGAATGTAAGCGCAACAAAAATGTATACACTAAATAGGAGGAGTTTTCATGCAAACCGAACGATATACAGTAAAAAATACAATGGTTGATAGCCAAAACTTGGATAACCATCCAACGAACTTTTACCCTACTCAAATCTGTGAGGATCAGCATAATTATGCGTCAGACAAACAGCAAGATCAACCCTTGTATAATCATAATGTGATTCGAAAAGCGTTTATCAACGTCATCTTTGCTGAACGAATCCATCAAGTCGCATTTGCGCGGGTTAAAGACGACGCAGAATACCGTGCTGCTGAGGAAAAGTGTAGTCGTGTCTTCTCACAGCTAGAAGAATCCCTCACGACGGAAGAACAAAAGAAGCTTTTCCTTGATCTAGAAGCAGCATGGCACGGTATGTACGGCATTTTCCTTGAACATTGCTATTGCCAAGGTCTAGCAGACAGCAAAATGATTCATAAACAGCTTGAAAAATATGGAATTTCGGTTGTGAAAGAGGATACCGAACGTAATTATGAATTAACACAGCTTGATTCTTCTGTTTTAATGTGAGGATAGTGCTAAGATTTCGATACAATGTGAATTGTGTTGGGGTCTTGGCATCTCATCTCGAAAAAGACATATAGTCCTTTTACTTTCGAATTACTGTAATCTAATCAAAACTGTTAATCTTTTTTTAATGCATTAACGTTACACACTTTGGCTGAGTGGGGCAGATCCTCATAATGGATATAATGAATACCTTCAAGATTATGATAAGGCAATACAACATCTTGTGAAGGCGGGTGAACTTGGAGAATCGCAAGCTTATTTTGAATTAGGAGAATTGCATATTGATACCATGAAAGAAAATGAATTTAATTTGGGTGTCTACTAAGCAATAATTTTCTATTAAAACCTAGAAATAAGACCATTAAGTGATGTCTGAACAGTAAGTGCAGGGAGGATAGCCACTGTGTCCAAGCGGTGCCAGTTCCGAAACAATTCGGAATTGTTCTAGAACCTACCACTTGAATCTATGAGTGCTCCTCTCTAACTTATATCAATCATAATTTATAACCGCTCTACTTTTAGTCTAACTCAAGGTAGAAGATGTATCATATTTCCTTTGGTAAATTCGCTATCTATTCTTCACTATCTTCATCGTATTCGTACCCATCCCATTCATCATATTCATCCTCGTCATAATCTTCATTGTACCAATCTTCATCATCGTCATAATCTTCATTGTACCAATCTTCATCATCGGTATAGTCTTCCTCTTCTTCATTCAAATCATCTTCGTAGCCTTCATAGTCCTCATCATACCAGTCATCTTCGTCATATTCGTCGTTGTACCAGTCTTCATAGCCATCATCTTCATTGTACTGATTGTCATAATCTCCTTCGTCATCATATGATTCATTCAAATCATATTCCCATAAATCACTTCCAAATTCATCCCAATAATCATGATAATCATACTCCCAATAGTCAAAGTAATCATCTTCTTCAGTAAAATCTCCGCCCTCGAAATATCCACCTTCAAGATTCCATTGATTTCCAAAATACAGTTCACCATTTACAGCATAAAATTGCTCTTTAATTGCTGCCTCCGTCATAGGAGTATCTATCCATTTTTGAATCAAGTCTGAAACGAGGTATAATGGAATACTAAATCCAATTGAAGTATCTTCAAGGCTTTCTGCAGAGTTGATCGCGATTATTTTTTCAGACTCCTTAGAAATTAATGGACCGCCGCTGCTTCCCGGTGAAATCGGTGCAGACATTCATAAATGGCTAGACTATATCTTCACCTCTAGGAATCTAGTAAGGGGCGGACACTTCGTTTTGTAGATTCAATTCTCTTACTAGAAACTCTAGTTACAAGTCAAAGCTAATCCGCTTAACAAACTCGATGTCTAAAAAGGCTTTTAACCTTAACTGCAGTTCTTTCGTATTAATATTCTGGGTCGTATTCATGTGATAATAATTGGTTCCAGAAATAGTTCTTTTGATACCTATTCCATTTTCACTAAGAACCTTTGAGAATAGATTTTCCCATTCTTTACAAGTTTTACCGAATTGTGCTTGTAAAATAATGTTATCTCTATCCTCTCGCCACAAATCTCTTAATCTCTCTTTTCTATCCCATAATTCTATTAATCTTTCCAATATCTTCACCTTCTTAGCCCTTAAAGTTCAAAAGAGACCCCAGCAAAGCCAGAGTCTCATAAAAAAATCTAAAATTAACGAAGCAATTGCAATACTCCTTGAGGAGCTTGGTTCGCTTGTGCAAGCATTGCTTGAGATGCTTGAGCAAGGATAGAGTTCTTTGTTTGTTCCATCATTTCTTTCGCCATCGTGCGAACATTTACTTTCATAAATGACTAGACTATATCTTCACCCTCTAGAATCTAGTAGGGGTCGGGCACTTCGGATTCACAATGCTGATGGACATTGTTTCACCTATGGATTTCATCATCATTGCTTTTGCTTTAGATGGTTTATCCTAGTCGTTGAACCTTCTCCACTCTTTCAAGACAGGAGCTTGGCTGCTGATTGCCCAATCTTTTCTTTTTTTCGTACCATCACGCTTGTTGTTTCCAACTACGTTGTGGTAAGAAAAGCTCTAAGGGTTTTCCAGCAATTCACCCGATCATAATCGCTAGCCGTTACCAGCTAGGACGACTGTACCTGTACCGCTTAGGCGGCTTCAGTATAATCAACGTCACGGATACGGGATTCCGCAGCAGTTAGGTTTTCAGAAGATGTACTTAGGTTGTTGATAGTATGCTCTAAACGGTTCTGAACAGCTCCTAGTGCTGAACGTTGTGTTGAAACATCCTTAATAGCATCATCAATCTTCTTTACTTCATCGTCAAAACTAAAAGCAGTTGCCGGAACAGCTGGAGAACCTGGGTCATAATCTGGATCGCCTTCATTTCCACTTGGTGGAACTGCATCTTGACCAGGTGTGCCCATTACGTTTACATCATTTACTCCTAAAGCTGATGCACTCATATCATTAATATTTACTTCTAATTGTTGACCTTGGTTAGCTCCAATTTGGAATCTTAGTTTAGTATCTGCAAAATCTCCATTCAATAAATTTTTCCCATTAAATTGGGTACGATCTGAGATACCTGGACTTCCAGTTTGTACTCCACCTATTTCTTCGATTAAAGAATTCAGTTCATCTTGAATCGCCTGAAGATCTTCAGTCTCTTGTGTACCAGTATTACCAGCTTGTACTACAAGTTCACGCATACGTTGAAGAATGCTATGAGTTTCGTTTAATGCACCTTCTGCAGTTTGGATTAGAGAAATCAATTTTGTTATCGCAAAAGCATTTAATCTCTTGCCTCTTTATGTTTCCATAAAGTTCAGATCATATCTTCATCCACATAGGATGCCCCGCGCTCGTGGGTGGGTTATTGGTTTGGTTCCTCACCACCTGATCGTTACACCTTCCTAATTACTTCTAACCAATTCATTAGGCTTGGCTCGGTATTGCCCACCATCCACTACTCAAAAGCTGGTTTGGGGTTCCACCGAATTCACGGAGTGTTCATCTAAGTATTGCTACTTAGAGCGGCATTTCTCGTTTACCGTCTTGGGCGTTTTTAGACGCCATATCTAATCCTTTAACCTGCGCACGCATTTTTTCAGAAATTGCTAGACCTGCTGCGTCGTCTCCAGCTTTATTAATACGCATACCAGAAGCCAATTTCTCCATAGATTTAGATTGTGCGTTGGAAGCAGCACCTAGCTGACGATGCGTGTTCAACGCTGCAATATTGTGATTGATAATCATAATGTGTTTTCCTCCTTGAATGTGCCAGCCACGTCCTTGTGGTTGGTTGTTCTTATGTTTTTCACGGAGTTGAGGATCGGCCGCGCTCCTCTCATCCGTTCTACTAGTTATATCGTCATGGTTCGGGAAAGTTTAATGGTTTTTGCTAATTTTTTCTTCTTTTTTTGTAAAATTTTAGGAAGTCGATTGCTGTTCTTTGTAAAAAGAGCAACATAAAAAAACTGCCAATGATCATCATTAACAGTTTCATTTCGCGTACTATTCTTTTTTCGCTTTCGCCAACACGCCAAACAAATCTCCAATTCCAGCAGATGCTGCAGCATTCTCCTCTTGGATTTCTACCCAAATTTCTTTCCGATGGATTTCTACATTTTTCGGGGCGTTGATGCCAATTTTGACTTGGTCGCCTTTAACTTGAGTGATGGTGATTTCGATATCATCGCCGATTTGAATCGATTCGCCTTTTTTTCTTGTTAGTACGAGCATCGAATCACCCCTTTACCGTTTGCCCAAAGAGCGGCGTTTTGGTTTTGTAGTTTTCTTGATTGAGAATCACTTGCTTGGCACGGTTGGTCTTTACATTGACAATGATTGGCGCCTGTAAATTAGCGGTTGTTTTTTCAAATGGATCCTGTACCGTTAAAATCACAAAGGCACTCACATCTTGGTCACTTTCTATGTCTAACAGTTCAACGGTATTCTCATCTAAAGAAAAAGTATAATCTTTAAAAAAGCTATAAGGATCCGCAATGACAAAGGCTAGTTCGGGTGTTTTGACCGATTGCAAGACCGAAACCGTGTCCATCTCTGGTAATGGCAATAAAGTGAATTGTTTTTCCTCTTGGAAACCGGGGATCCCTTTTTCAAAGGTAAGAATGGTCTCTGGCTGGATGTCAATTTCGCCGTGGTATTTCGTTTGGATGTTCATCTTTCACACTCCTATTTTACAAGATCAATTTTCAAGTGGTTTCGTTGTGCTAGCTGGATTTGTACATCTCCCGGTGAATAATGAATGATTGGCTTTTGGGTGGCGACATTAATCCTTGGTTTTCTTGGTTGGAATTGAATGTCCACACGCCCTAGTTGGTAATGCGTTTTAACCGAGAAAGAGGATGGAATCCACGTGATATTCGCGTCTGGCATGGGTGGGTTGGCATGTCGTTTCGCTTGTTCGACAAAAGCGTTTTGGCCATTCTGGATCTCAATCATTTCATCGCCTTCCTGGGCCACACGGGCAATGCCCTCCAAAACTTTTTGATTTCCCTTCACCGCATTTTCCTTTACTGCTTTAAACGTACTCTTTAGATTCATTTCTTCCCATGCTTGCGACTGGTCAATCGTTAATTTTCCTGGAGTTGTTCGCATTTTTAATTCAGCTTGTGGTTGTTCCATTCTTACATCCGCTTTTGGCTGTTGGATCGATTGTCTTGCTGGAACCGTCTGAATCGCGATTTTCGCTTGTCTTGATTCCATTTGAATCTGTGGGATTTGCATATGGTCTCCCCTTTCTTAACAAAAGGGATGTCCCTAATGAAGACCATCCCTTTTTCTTTAAAAATATCTATACCGGATCTAGTTCCAACGCCCAGCGACTAGCAAACTTTCGGTGCCTGCTTGCGTAAGTCAACATCGATTCACCCTTCGGTGTCTAGCTACAGGCGGTAGGGGCTCGAGGTCAAATAACCCTAAACCTAGGAACATTTGCTTGTCGCCCCTAAACAACCGCCTTCCGCTTTTCGTGGTTCATCGTGTTTCCTTTATCTCAGGCCAACAGGATGTTGGTCAGAACGGCGTTGCGCCAGGACGGCGCGATTTTAGCCGTTCAGCCTTATTATCCAAGTTTGTACATCGCTAAACGGGCGCTTTATCTTAAAAAGTCCATTAATGTCGGTTGGATAATCCGCGCTCCAATCGACATCGCTGCTCGATGAACCGCTTCTTGTGCTTTAAAGTCCATGATCACTTTTTCAAATTCAATATCTTCATTGTCAGACATAATCCGCTTGGCGATCACTTCTTGGTTATCGATGCGGTCTTCCATAAAATCAAGTCGATTAGTCCGTGCCCCAAGTTCAGCTCTACCAGAAAGCATTTTATCGCTACTCGCATCGAGGTCATCCAAAAAGCCATTTAAATCGGTATCTCCTGATTTTAAAGCTGTTTCTAATCGATCGAGCACGGCAAATACGCTCGACTCACCAGTTCCAAATACAGCTTCCCCTTGCATATTGACGGCAACCTTTATCCCTTTTGCCAGTTCAAATTCCACATCATCTGAATTAAATTCGATCGTATCTCCATTTATAGGAGCTGTTAAAGTGTCTGTTCCATTGAAAATATATTTGTCTCCAACTTTAGCATTGGCGATCGTTTTTATATGTTCTTTTAACTGGGCGACTTCCTCAGCCACAGACTTGAGTTGGCTTTCGTCATACGTACCATTGCTTACCTGTACGGTTAATTCCCGAATCCGCTCCATGGCTTCACTCGCTTCACCGATGGCAGAATCCGTTGTCTCCACCCAGTTCCGCGCTTCTGAAAAATTACGTTTGAACTGCTCAATCTCGGTCACATTCGTCCGATAGAACATCCCCTTCATTGCTACAACCGGATCATCAGATGGACGAGAAATCTTCTTCTGTGTTTGCGCTTGTTCAAATAATTTATCCAATCGAGCATAGCTTTGATTAATATTGTACATCACATTATTGGCAATCATGCCATCTGTTACACGCATTTCAAAATCCCCCTTATCGACCTACCATACCCATGCCATTAATAATTTTATCCAGCATTTCATCAATTGCCGAAATCATTCTTGCTGACGCTGAGTAGGCATGTTGAAACTGAATTAAGTTCGAGAATTCTTCATCTAACGAAACCTCACTGACAGAACGGCGATTTTTATCGATTGATTGTAGTAACACCGTCGTATTATATTCCATCCTATTCGCTTGCTGCCCTTTAACCGCCATTTCCCCAATCACACCTTCATAAAAGGATTGGAGTGTGCCTGATTTAATGTCTAAATCAGTTAGACCCGGTAATTCTTCCATGGCACCTTCTCGAATTACCCAATTTTTCATATCCGCCAGCTTTAAGGCATTTTCACCGTTCCCAGTTTCTTTTCCTGATAAAGCAGCGGCTACTTTGTCAGGATCTTTTAAAAGAACACTGATTCTACCAGCTGCCCCCTCATACGAGTCACCTGCAGCAAAAAAGTCTTCCCCTGTATCACCGTTCAAGTCGACTCCGCCTTTATGGACTTCATTAAATACCTTCGCAAAGGTAAAAGCATATTTATCAAGATTTTCAAGCATCTCGGGGTAATCTTCCTTGTATGCCTTGAATAAGGCCGACAGTTCCCCATTTCCTTCTCCAAGCGTGTCGTAGGAAAGTTCTTTTTCGCCTAAAAAGAGCTCTCCCGTTTCTTCTTTCCATTCCAATGAGCGAGCCCCTTGTTCATCCACAAGCAGCGTTTTTTCCCCATTGATCATCGCATAGACCTTCTTGCCTCCTTCAGCAATGGCTAAGGTATTTCCGCCATTTGTCACCGTTTCAGTTGAAATAGGAAGATAGCTTGCGAGTTCATCTAATAATTGATCTCTCGCATCATACAAATCATTCGGTAAATACCCATGTGGTTCCACCTCACTAATTTGCTGGTTAATCGACGCGATATCTTGCGCAAGTGCATTGATTCTCGTAACCGTTAGGTCCATTTCTTTTTTAAGGTCATTTTGCACCGTCGTTAGAGAAGAATGTAAGTATTGAAATGTTTCGGCCACGGAGCGAGCCCGTTGTAAAACCACTCTTCTCGCTCCTTCATTTTCCGCATTGGTACTCAAGTCTTGAAGAGATTGCCAAAACTGGGTCATTGCGGCTGAAAGACCATTTTCACTTGGCTCATTCATAATATCTTCCATTTGTTTGATGGAATTAGACATCGATTCATAGAACCCTAATTGATTTCTCTCACCACGATATTGACTATCAATAAATGTATCGCGAATCCGTTGAATCGATCCATCTTGAACACCCGTTCCTAATTGGCCCGGAATTTGCGGGCGGTTCATCGAGGCTGCTGGATATGGTGTCGTTTGTTCGAAATTAACACGTTGGCGTGAATAGCCTGGTGTGTTCTTATTCGCAATATTATGCCCTGTGACATATATGGCACTTTGTTGCGAATACATACCCCTTTTGGCTGTTTCAAACCCCATAAAAGTAGAGCGCATGAAAGATCCTCCTATTATTTCTCTTTGAAAACTTTTTATTTATCGGTAGCTTTTTCTTTAAGCTTGTGAGTCAAACATTGATCGCTTGTGGTCAGAATACGGATTGGCTGGACCTTGTTCTTTTGTGTAGTTGGGCAGTTCTTGTTCAGGGGCCAACAAGTCGAGATTCATGTTCACAAACTGTAAAGAGTACTGGAGCAACTGCTGGTTCAGAGCATTCGCCTCTTGTAACTCTCCTAACACTTGAATGAGTGCTATTTGCAATTCAGACAATTTTTCCTGATCCGTATCATTTAATTCTTTTAAAATCTCGGAAACCGTTGCCTCTCCTGGATGATTCGTGATCAGCAGGGAAGCTTTTTCCCTTTTTTGTTCTGCTACTTGAATCGCAGTTAAAACCTTTTGTTCCTCACGGAGCATGTTCGATAATGTTTCTATATCATTTTTCTGCAAAACCTCAGTCTTCTTGACCGTCATCGCAAGTAGCTGTTGATGGAGGTCAAGCAAAGTTTCCATAGATTCAATGAGTGTCTGAATCGACATTCGTAGCCACTCCCTATTTTAAGTGTAGATATTGATTAATAATCCTTCAATTTCTCCAACTAAACTTAATATGTTAAGCCCAGATTTCTCTTTATCAAGAACAGTATTTGCCAAATCGATCAGCTTTTTGTCCACTTCTTTGACAATTTTATAGACTTTGGTCCGGCCACGCCAATCAAGCCCACGTTGTTCTTTTAACTGAAGTCCATTATTCACCGCATCTTCCATAAAAGATTTCACAAGTTGCTTATACTTTTTAAAATCTTCAATGGTCTGTGATTTGGCAAGTTTCTGCCCTTGAGCTTCTATATCTTGGCGCATCTGGTCCATCCGCTCATAGACAATCTGCTCTCGTCCCTTCGTCATCACTTCGGAAAAACGAACAGACTCTGTCGCTTGACTAGCCTTCTTCTGAACTTGATGGCCCCCCGTCTTTTCAACTCTGCGTACATCCATGAATATCACTCCACGTTTTCATTAAAATCTTGCCTTGGATGAATTGAATCCTGTGAGTTATGGGTT
>NZ_VTQV01000003.1:0-64151 GCF_008764245.1 Bacillus subtilis | reverse complement strand
GTTTCTTCCATGAGTTATGGGTTTCTTCCATGAGTTATGGGTTTCTTCCATGAGTTATGGGTTTCTTCCATGAGTTATGGGTTTGCGATCGGTCAGTCCCTTCCGATCGCAATCAACTTAACTGTTATTTTATTGCAATAACTGCAAGATTCCTTGTGGCAATTGATTGGCCTGCGCCAACATCGCTTGTCCAGCTTGGTTTAAAATATTATTCCGTGTAAAGTTGGTCATTTCCAGCGCCATGTCAAGGTCACGAATCCGTGATTCCGCAGCGGTTAAGTTTTCATTGGCTGTTTGTAGGTTGGTGACAGTGTGCTCAAGGCGGTTTTGGTAAGCACCGAGTTCTGCACGCTGGGTCGAGACCGTCCCAATTGCAGTATCCAACGCTTTAATGGCATTTTGGGCATCAGCACTTGTTGAGACTTTCACAGTGCTAATCCCTAACTTGAATGTATCCATTGCGCCTATTTTTACGGTAAGTTCATCACCATCATTGGGTCCAATTTGGAAGTCAAACCCATTTGCATTATTTCCATCCAGTAATTTCATTCCATTAAATTCAGTTTTCTCAGCAATTCGATCCACTTCATTAATTAATTGATCGATTTCTAATTGAACAGCTTCCCTATCACTATCATCCAACGTCCCATTCGCCGCCTGCACACTCAACTCTCTCATTCTCTGCAAAATCGAGTGTGTTTCATTCAAAGCGCCTTCTGCTGTTTGAATCAACGAAACAGCGTCCAACGCATTCCGTTCTGCCATACCAAGGCCGCGGATTTGCGAGCGCATTTTTTCCGAGATAGCCAGTCCAGCGGCGTCGTCGGCTGCACGGTTGATGCGGAGTCCGGATGATAGTTTTTCTAAGCTTTTGGATGTGCTGGCCATGGTTTGTGATAGGTTTCGATAAGCGTTCAAGGCTTGGATATTATGATTAATTCTCATTGATTTTTCCCCTTCCGATTGGTTATTCCCCTTGTTGGATCACTCTAACGTTTTTCTCGTAGGCGTTTGTTTGCTTAAAGCGTTCACGTTGTCCGGTTTTGACTTCCATGTTCATGGCTTCTGTCCAGGCTGTGGCCAGTTGCTCCATGATCGTCAGGACTTCTTGGAGAATCTGGACATCTTTTTTCAAGTTACCTGTGACGACTTCATTGGCCATATAGTTATATAAAGTATCGAGCTGGTTGGCGATCGTGCCTGCTTCATAGTTCAGGCCAGCTCCAAGTCTTTCGATAATGTCATTGACTTTTTGTAATTTCTGATTCGCTTCCGCCCATTGTTCGTTCTCAATACAGGCGATGGCTTCTTGCAATTGCTGAATGCCCGCTTCATAAAGGAAGGCTGTGAGTTGCTGTGATGATTTTTGATAAAGCAATTCTTTTGATAAAAAGTCCAAGTGCTTAGCCTCCATTCATATTGAATATCGGATTATTTCCCATATTATTTAGTGGTTCGATCGATTTCTTCAATCATTAATAAAATTTCTGCAATCACAGAATATAGTTGCGGTGGAACATTGTTACCAAGATCAATATCCATTAACTGCCCGACGAGACTCGCATCCTCTTGCATATGGATCCCATGTTCTTTGGCCATTTCCATTAGTTTGACAGCCATCGCTCCTGTTCCTTGGGCGACAACTTGAGGGGCCTGCTGGCTATCTGACTCATCATAACGGAGCACCGCTGCAGATGGGCCGTTTTTTAATCGGCGCATTTTTTGATTGTAATAGTGTGGCATGATCGCACACTCACTTTCTATTAAAAATTAAACAGAATAATCATAACCATGATCAGAAAAAGTTGGTTGACTTTTTACAGGGATATCCCCTTTCGCCTCTTCCGTTTTCAATGGCGAGAAGTGAATTTGTCCAACTTGGTAACCGATCTCCTGAAGGCGTTCCTTTGTTGTTTCGACTAATGGCGTCATTTTTCGTTCAAAGTCGGCTGAGTCATTTTTTAATGTCACGGATAATACGCGATCGGTTGCATTTAAAAGTATACCGACATCCCCCACCTGCTTCGTTTCCAGCAAGAAGTAGAGACTACAATTCTCCCAATCCATTTTTTGCCCAGATTGTTTCGATTGTAAGAAAACTTTTACATTTTCCACCTGTTCCCGCAAGATGAGCGGCAGGGTAAACATTAGCGTTTGTAATCCAGATGCATCGGGCTTACTGAGCAATTGTTGACCGGTCATATTTTGCAAAGCCTGTTCAGCCTTCTGACCGGTCCCATGGCTCTCCGCTAATTTCATCAGCACTTGCTTAAGGGATGAATCGGCCTCATGAGTTTTACCATTTAATAGATTTTGAGCAAACTCCGATTCACGTGTTAAGCCGAGCTGTCTTATGTATTCAAGCGCATGTCTAGCCGTTGGTTCCTGGCGTATGGCTTGTTGTGGTTCCTCAATTGTACGCCATAATTGCCTGGCTATTGGCTCCTCCCGCAAATCGGCCCATTGCTTCGCCACAAAATGCTTCACCTTTTGATCCGAGGGCTGAAAGATGATTTTGTCCACGGTTGTTCTTACTTGCTGAACAATCTCACTGGCCTTTCCACGCTCGCCTTTTGTCAACCATTTTTTCGCTTCATGCAGTTGCGAGCTTGCCTGCAATAACTTTTTCTCCGTCGTCATATCCATATACAGCATGAAATCACTTTTTAAAATCGCTTGATCAAGCTGTTTGATCGCTGTTTCCAATGATGGCCTTGCGAGTATAGGAGATTGCTGCACCATTTTCTCCGCTGTATAGAGGGCATTCGAAATATCTCGTTGCACGGCTTTAAAATCAAGAGCCGCCTGGGACATCTTCTTCGTGATCGTCGTGACAATTAGATCTCGTGATGAAGCAGGAATTGTTGCTAAGAATTCCTCACTCAATTGATAAGCCGGGTTCGCTCCTGTATTCACTTGGATCGGTTGCTCGGTTTCTAAGGCTGTCAAACCTTCAGCAAGCACCTGACGTGCCGCTAATTCTTTTCCAGTTGTCAATAGTTGTTCCGCTTTTCCGATCGTCTCTTCCAGAGCCTGTTGCTGATGGACTGATAAAATATCCATTTCCTTTTGGAGTGTCGCAAAAATCCGCTCCAATTGCGGTTGCTTTTTCACCTGGGAAAGTGCCTTTTCAATAAAGGCTTTTTGCGGTGAAATCATCGGTATTTCTTGTTCCGCATCGGTTTGTGAAAGGATAACAGAAGGAAAGGCTGTCCGTAAACTCGCCACCACTTTCGCCAATTCAGGATTTCCCTTTAGCTCTGCCGCAAATTCCGCTTCGATCATTTTAAGAGCCTGACTTTCACTCCCACCTGTTTGTAAAAAGCGAATGATTTCTTGTGTGAGTCGAGCTTTTTCTGGTGAGCCTTGTTGTTGTAAGTTTTTTAAAACATCGACCAAGCGAGCCGCATCTCGCCGTTCTACACTTGTCCCTGATAAAGGCTCTTTCGACACAAGCCCATTCAATACTTCCCCCAATTTTGTACCATGTAAAGCTTCATGTACAGCCTTCAACTGGCTTGTTGTAAAGTCTAAATTTTTATTCGCCATCTGCCGAAATGTGGCCAGTTTTTGCTCGGTCGTTCCATCCGCCTTCTCCATAAATTTCTGGATCGTCTGCAACATTTCACGTGTGATCGGAATTTGCTGTTGCTGTAAAATTTGAATGGCTTGCCTTGTTCCCTCGGGAAGGGCAGATGTCTGCGACGGGTTTGGTAGTGGCTTTTCAGGTACCACCTTCACAGTCGGGGGTTCAGTTTTCAGATCCGTTATTTGCAGCCGCACATTTCCAGAATCCGGAAGTTTCCCCTCATATTGCACCTTCATTTCTTGGCCTTTTACTTGAATAAGGGCTTCCTTTCCTGCAAGTTTTTCTTTCACATTGACGGAATAGGTTCCACCCTCCTTGACCGTATCCGTTACATCTATTTGCGGCAAAATCGCGGTCTGTCCTTCATTTTGTACCTGCATTTTTTCACATCCCTTTTTCTCTCACTAGCTGTAACGATTTAAATGGATTCCGTAGGTTAACTGCAGTATCCTTCTTTACTCAATTAAAAAAGGAATTCGCTTCTTTCCGCGGATTGCGGAAATCCCCATTTGACTGGTGCAAATTCCCTAACCTCCGGATGATGGCATAGTGATGCAAGGGGATACATAGAAGCGAGATCACACCACTTCTATAAGAGGATGTTCAAAAAGTCCGGTAAAAATGACGCTGCGAATTTCTTCGTTGGCTTGCTTCTCCGCTCCTCATGTATCAGGATAAGGAGCTTCTGCTAAATTCGCCCACGTCCTGTGGGCAACGCAGAAGTCAGTACATCCTGTACAAGTCCGCTGCTCGAAGGCTTCGCCGCCTCGAACTTTCGACGCACAGGATGTGCTAGTGTCGGCGTTGCTGACAGGATGTCAGCGCCTTTAGCCGACAGGTCCTTTTTATCCTCCTTTTTGAACACGCACTATAAAAATCCCCCTGTTATTTTCGCTCTTCCTTGAGCTATCTTCGAATCCGTTCGGTACCTATATTCAAATATTATCCGCAACCAAGCAACCAATCCCCATCCTAGAGATCAAAAAACTTGGCGATGCCTTTTGCGACTTCTTGCGGATCGACCTCGTAAGTTCCAGTCTGCACTTGTCGTTTTAATTCGGCGACACGCAATTCTCTTTCCTTCACAACTGATGGAGTATTTTGCATCTTTTGGGCCTCGGAGGAAATTTCAACTTTATCTGTCTTTTGACTAGATTCAGATCCTTCTTTTTTATGGGCTTGTCTTTGATATGGATTATTTTCGACGTGCCGAAAAGGATTAATTTTCATTTCATTCCCTCCCTCTTTTTTCATCTGTATCATTAATATCGGTAAACGCCTCGATTTATTTAGATCCTTTTGCTAGGTGAAATTCACTATTTTTTTCGTTACTTTTTTCGTTGATCTTGTGAATAATAAACGACCTTACTTAGTTCTTCATGCCGTTCTTTTTCCTTTTCAAATCGAGTTAGCTCCTCCTTAAGTCCTGTCGAGCATGGCTCACATAGCTTTCCCTCTTTAATTAGTTTACCACAACGCTCACAAGGATAACCGAGATTAGGAAATTGAGCCGCATGCAATCGCCCTTTCCGCACCCATTTGTATAATAAATCTTCCTTCACACCAGTCGTATGTGCAATCGTCTCAATCGTGGCTGCACGATTTTCCCTTTTGCGTAAAAAACGATAGACCTGTTCATAATCGGCTTCCTCTTTCCGGTAGCACTCATCACAAACATCGCGCACGGAATGATTTACATAGATCTTCCCGCAATTTGGACAATTTAATAAGTCCATGAAAATCCCCCACTCTTTTCATTTTATCTCATAGTTAACTGGCGGTAAACGTTCGTTTAGGCCTTCGAGAAGTTGGTTACATTGCACTGACCAACTCATATATTCCAAATAAAGTTTGCTTTTTTAATCGGTGAAGGAGAAAGTCCCCTAACTAATTGACTTTCTCGCTTTATTTACTTTTTATATCGACATAAAGATTGGGTTGTTTACGACTTTTTGAAGGGGAGTACAATCCACATCATTCATCCCCGCGCCAAGGTAAGTGAATAAATTCTTTTCGCTCCTTCCTTTTTCAATACCTTCGCAGCCTGTCGTAATGTGGTCCCAGTCGTGTAAATATCATCGATTAGAGCAATGTTTTTCCCTTTGATCTCCTCGTGATTGCCTTGAAACTGGAAAATTTGTTTTTGTTTTAGTCTTTCACCGCGTGATTTTTTCGATTGTTTTTCTGTATGGATTCTTTTTAAATAATCCTTCGTTTTCTGCCCGGCCATTCGGGCAAGGGCTTCCGCTTGATTAAATCCCCTTTCTTGTAAACGTTCTTCACTTAAAGGAATAGCGACAATGAAATCGAATGAAAGTTTATCCAATTCTTTTGCTAGAGTTTGAGCAAATATTTCAGCTAAAATATAATCGCCACGGAATTTGAAAAGGGCGATAACTTCTTTTAAAAATTCATTGTAATGATAGATAGAGAGATTTTGTTTGAGACAATTGGCCCAATGCGGATCTTGTTCCCAACGAACACAATCCATGCACAGATCTTCTTTTATGAATTTTTTATTTAATGTCGCTAGAGAACGGGAACATATTCGGCAGCGTTCTCCTGTAATGGGTTGGAGTTTCGCTTCACATGTGGCACATATTGGAGGTAGTGCGGACGGGAAGAGGAGGTTTGTCCATGTCAACTCTCTTTTCAGGTGGCTGTCACAAACTAAACAATAATCATTCATGAATCAATCAACCCTTTCTTTCTCGCCTCTTGATTCATTTGATCGATATGAGTGAGCGCGCGAATCATCGCCTTCGTCCGGCCATAATGAAAAAATGTAATATTTCCTTTTGGGAAATCAGCACTTCTTCCGACTCGACCAGAAATTTGCACAAGCGCGGCTTCTGTAAAAATATCATCCTCCGCCCCTAAGACAGCGACATCAATATTCGGAAAGGTGACGCCTCTTTCTAAAATGGTGGTCGTTAAGAGAAGGGGTGTTTCTCTGTTTCTCATTTTTTCAACCTTTTGCTTGCGATCAGGGTCTTCGGCATGAACAGAATCTATTCTTGGATCTAATTGTTGAAATAGGGGTAAAGCTTTCTCCATTAAATGAATATCTGGCAGGAAAACGAGGGCTTGTTTATTTTGGTCTAGTCTTGTTTGCACCCATTTTTTAACAATCGATGGGATTTTGCCTTTTGCGAATGATTTTGGCCAATTTCCACACCACTTGAACATAGGAATTGGTAGGGGATGGCGATGATAACGGGCAGGGATTTTGATATGGTTTCGTTTCCCATACTTACACTCGCGCTGCCATTTTTCCGAAGGGGTCGCCGTTAAAAAGATGCGGGCAGATTGGGGCTTGGCAGCTTTTTGGACGGCTGCTTGCAAACTTTGATCATATGAAAAAGGAAAGGCATCAACTTCATCGACAATCACAACATCAAAAGCCTGTGCAAAACGATATAATTGATGAGTCGTAGAGATCGTCAGCGGGGCAAAAAGATGGCGATCTTCACTGCCACCATATAGAGCCGCAACTTGAATACGGGGAAAAACCTTTTGAAACCGTGGCGCTAATTCCAGGACGACATCTGTTCTCGGTGTAGCCACACATACTCTCTGTTTCCTTTTTAACGCCTCATCAATCCCAGCAAATAAAACCTCTGTTTTTCCCGCTCCACAAACGGCCCAACAAAGAAACTCAGAATGGGAGCGAACCGCTTCTATGACAGCCAACGAGGCTTCCTTTTGTCCTTTAGATAAAGTGCCATCCCAGACCAAATGACTTTGTGTTTCGCCTTCTTTTAAAGGGGGCAAGACACTGGCCCAATCTACAGCAGGACCGCTCCAACTATAAAGCGACGTACATGTAGATACACGTCCCATTTTAATGCAATTTCGACAATAATGACTTTCTACCCCACAACAAGCACATGGAAATGTCGCAAATAAACGTTGTTTGCGATTGTGACAGCGTTGGCATAGAAAAGTGCCATTCTTACCAGTGATTCCTGGAGCTTTCTTCACAAAACCATGTTGGAGATGATCTTGGATGATGTTTTCTGGAAAGGGGATTTCTTGGAGTAATAACGAGCGGCCTAAGAGGAACTTTTGTAGATCTGGAGAATGTTTTTTCAATGTATCACCTCAAAAAAGTTCGTTGGAGACGATAGATCGTCCCCGTAGCTTTATTTTAGCGAAGTTTGAATTATTTGGAAAGCCTTTCTAACGATTGTCTGCGTGAATAGATCGCTTGTTTTTTGTTGATTTTTTCAAATGCACGTTGGGCAGGAATCATGATCACAATGGCGAATACGCTCATACTAAAGAAGATCGCTAATCCTTGGAATTTCCATAAAATAAAGCTAATCCCAAAAGTTCCAACGAGCATCGCAAGAGTGGGCAGTGGGTTCATGATCATGACAAAAAAGGAATTTTTCATGACTTGAAGAATCTTTTGATCATAATGTACGAAGGTGGGAAACACATAAAATAACGTTAAGACATAAATAAATCCGATAATAAGAAACGGGATCGTTAAGATCACTGTCATATTACTTGGCGACACCGTAAGATAAACGAAATCGAGATACAGAATATAACCGCCCAATAGTGATAAATAGCCGAGAATATTACTTTTCATAAATTCTTTTTTGTATGATGCCCAAAACGTTTTGAAAACAGCGACATCAGTTTGACCCATGGCCCATTTGCGCGCGACAGCAAATGTGGCAGCTGTAGCCGGAAAAAGTCCCGCAACAATCAATCCGATGGCCGAAAAAAAGATCCACAAAATATTTAAAAAGGCTAGTCTTGTGATCCATTCCAGTGCTGTATTTATTGCTCTCATTTTGCTATTCCTCCTTCCGGCATGTGGATTTTCCGGGGCAATTACCTAGGTAATTACCCTAGAATCAATTCTCCGCTGAACTCATCCTTTCAAACCACTCGTACTAATGCCATCGACAACATAGCGTTGAAATATAAAGAAGATCACAAACACGGGAATCAGTGTGACAACAGACATGGCGAACATCGCTCCCCAATTTGATACCGTTTCATTACTTAAGAACATATTTAGTGCCATCGAAACGGTATATTTACTAGGACTATTTAAATACAGCACTGGTCCAAGCAAATTATCCCAAGTCCAATAAAAAGTGAATATCGCTGTAGTCGCTAACGCGGGTGTAATCAAAGGTAAAATGATTCGCCGATAGATGCCGAATGTATTACAACCATCAATAGTCGCAGCCTCATCTAGTTCCCTTGGAATCGTTCGAATAAACTGAACCAGCAGGAAGATGAAAAAAGGATGACCAAAATAAGCTGGTACAACCAGTGGCTTCAGGGAATTCAACCAATCTAATTTGGCGAAAATAATGTATTGCGGAATCATGACAACTTCATACGGCAACATGAGCGTTACAAGCATAATCGCAAACCAAAATCCTCTTCCAGCAAACTTGATCCTAGCAAATCCGAACGCAATTAACGAACAGGAAACTAAATGTCCAATCAACACTAAGAAAACAAATACTAAAGTATTTTTGATAAATACACCAAAGGAGTGGCCACCAAACCCTTGCCAGCCTTGGGCAAAATTATCGAGAATAAAGGGCTTAGGAATTAAAGAATCAGCCGTAATAAAAATTTGCTCACTGACTTTAAAGGAACTCATGATTAGCCAAATGACCGGGTATAGCAACAAGATCGCAAAACCACCAACTAAAACATGATATAAAATATACTTCGGCTTTAACTTAGAAGGCCGGCGTTTGCCAATGCTTTTTTTCGTATCATGCTGTACCATTTCCTTAGAATTTAATTCCTGCATGGTTACCTGCCTCCTTCTGACTCATAATGCACCCAAAATTTCGATGTAGCAAAGATAATCGATGTTAAAATAGCAATAATGATTAGCATCACCCAAGCCATTGCGGATGCATAACCCATATTAAAAAATTCGAACCCTTGCTTGAATAAATACAGTGAGTAAAGAAGTGTCCCGTCTAGCGGTCCCCCCGTACCCTTTGAAATAATAAAGGCAGGAACAAATGTCATGAAGGCACCAATGGTCTGCATAATCGCATTGAATAACATCACAGGACTAAGCATAGGTAGAGTAATTTTCACAAACTTTTGCATAAAATTAGCGCCATCTACACTGGCTGCTTCATAATAACTTTGCGGAATTGACTTTAAACCGGCCAAAAAGATCAACATGGAAGAACCAAATTGCCAGATTGATAGAAAAATAAGCATCCAAAGCGCTGCGGTAGGATTCCCAAACCAGCGAATGGCATCCACGCCGATTAACTGTAACGCTAAGTTAATGATTCCTTCATCCCCAAAAATATTACGCCACATAATCGCAACAGCGACACTCCCACCGATAAGGGATGGTAAATAATACATCGTTCGATAAAGACCGACCGCTCTGGAAGCTGTGTTTAGCAACATGGCGACTAATAAAGCGAAAGCCAATCGAAGTGGTACACCACCAAACACATAAATAAAGGTCACTTTTAATGACTGCAAATATCGTGGATCATCGGTAAACATTTTTTTAAAGTTATCTAGCCCGATCCATCTCGGCGCTGAAAACAAATCATACGAAGTAAATGAAAAGTATAAAGAGGAAACGATTGGAATTAAGGTAAACGCTAAAAAGCCTATAATAAATGGCCCGATAAAAAAGTAACCCCATAAATTATCCCGTAAGCGCACACTCATTTACTCATCCCCTTCCCATTGATTTTGAAGGTTTGATAGCTGATCAATAGGATCAGCTATCAGCTTTATCATTTAATTTCCTAAAATACTTTCCGCTTGTTGCCTAAAGTTCTTAGCCGCATCCTCTGGACTAATTTCTCCATAGTTCATCTGTTCTGATAAGCTATCGAGTAGTTCGATAACCTGTCCAGCTTGAGTAGGGTCTGGTGCGCCCATTGGTGAACTATTTTCTTCCGCCCATTCGATATAATCAAAGACTTGGGCTTGCGCATCTGATACTTCCGATTTCAGAGCTTCTTTTATTTCAGAAGAAACAGGTACACCCCGTTCGCCTAAAATTAATTTATTTGCCTCCACATCATTTATAAAGAAATCGATAAATTGTGCTGCTGCTTCTTTATGTTTCGAGTTTTCCGACATAGACCAGAACATACTAGGCTTTAGGAATAAGCCATCTTTCGCACCTGGCCCAGGCATCGGCGCTATTTCCATTGGACGATCTGCTACTTGTTGTAAGCCGACAAATTGATTGGACCATTGCCAGATCCCTACACCTTCTTGTTTCACGACAGGATCATCTTCAATGCCTGTTAATTGAGCTAGATGGTCAGGTGTTGGTGTTAAGCCATTGTCTACCTGTCCTTTAAGCATCGTAAAGAAATCAACAAATAATTGATCATCGTCATACCCTAATCCCGAACCATCTTCTGCATAAAGACGCTTCCCTTGTGTACGAAGATAATAGTTTAAGAACACATCTGCTTTCATGCCAGTATCAAAGTAAATACCCGCATCTTTAGCTTTAGCCGATATTTCTTGATAATCATCCCATGTCCAATCTTCCGGAATAGCATCCACGCCAATTTCCTTTAGCATCTCTGGATCATAATTAAAACCTAGGGCATTAACGCCTGCGTTAAATCCATAGACACCATCACCAACTTCTCCACCTGAAATAATCGTATCAGCAATATTTGATGTATCAATTTGTTCACCAAAGTATGGTTTTAAGTCAGCTAATTGATTATTTTTCGCATATTGAGAGATATACGAGAGATCCATCTGAATAATATCGGGCAATTCATTGGCTGCTGCCTGTGGAGCGAGCTTCTGCCAGTAATCATCCCAACTTGCATATTCCGCCTCAACTTTTACATTTGGATTTTTCTCTTGGAAAAGTTTAATCACTTCATTTGTATAATCATGTCTTGTCTGGTCACCCCACCAGGCGATTCGTAATGTCACTTCTTCATCTGAATTTTTATCATCTTTACCTGATTGATCATTTGAGCCTGCCGGAGTCTTATCATTGCTACCGCATGCCGCTAATCCAAAAACGAGCAACATTCCTAAAATGAAAACTAGGCCTTTTTTCAAAGTAAATCTCCTCCCCTTTTCCTGTCCCTTGTAAGCGATTGCAAATATAGTATAGCAAAAAAACCGTTCTTTCCATTATAGAAAAAACAGTTCTAATTGTTTAAAAAGGAGAGAAAAAGGACTTTTTTCTCTTAAGTTAGATTCTCACCGAAAAACTAGGGTTTAAAAATGAAATGTCTAGGTGCTCTGTCGTATTCCTAAAAATTGGTTAGAAACATTCTAATTAGTGCGAGTAAGAACATAGCACCTACTGCAAAGGTAACCCGCTGGCAGTTGATAAAATAAAAAACAAGGTATCAGCATTTATATTTCGTTCATGTGGTATAATAAAGCAAAAAGGAGTGATTAAAATTGGCAATGAGCATCGAAGAAAAAAGAAAGCAAGTAAAAGAATTTGTTGATAAATTAGACCAAGAACAGTTAGAAAAATATTACAAACAAATGTTTTTTGACACTCTTGAAGAGGAGGAATTAACTGACGAAGAGATCAAAGAGATTAATGAAGGTCTTGAGGAGATAAAACGAGGAGAAACATATAGCTTTGAGGAAGTGTTTGGTGATTCGGATGTATAGTATTGAATTTACCAAAAAAGCCAAGAAGTTTTTTAATAAACAAGATTCCGTGACGAAGAAAAGGCTTAAACATAGTCTCCTACAATTGGCTGAAAACCCTAGAGACAACACAAACAAGGATGTGAAGCTACTAAAGGGTGCTTCAGAACCCACTTTTCGACTAAGAGTAGGAAGTATAAGGGTAGTCTATAAACTGGAAGATGATCAACTACTAATAGATATCATAAAAACATGAAAAACAAACGAATAACCTTTCCCTCTTAACCCTTCCTATATTCCGAAGGAGTCAATCCTGTTTGTTTCTTAAATACTTGGCTAAAATACTGGGAATCTGTGAAACCGAGCTTTTCGGCCACTTCAAAAACTTTGACATCCTTTTCCCGATCAATCATCTCAATCGCCCGCTCCACTCTAATCCTCGTAATATAAGTAGAAAAACGCTCCCCCATTTCTTTTTTAAAAAGCTTGCCTAAATAATCCGGGCTCATAAACATTCTTTCATTGGCGATAAAATTAAGAGAAAGATTCTGATTGCCGATTTCTTTTTCAATAATGTGCAGGACCTTTTGAATAATCGCGGAATGTTTACTTTTATTTTGCTGATAGAAATGAAGGCTTATTTCTTTTGCAACCTTTGCAAATAAAGTATGCATACTTTGAATGGTTTCCATTTCTAATAGTTGCGGCATGATAAGCAAATATTCCTTCATTTGTTCTGGATGGCACATCCGAATCATTCCATTAAAAAGCTGAACACAATAGGATTTAGTGGTTTGGATATCTAGACGAAGTTGTACGAGCTGTTGAAAAAATTGTTCCAATTCTTTTCTGGCATCATCCCACCGTCCCGATTTTACCAATAAACAAAACTTTTGCTGATCATATTGCAGATCGTCTTCCTGCACGGTTTGAGTTGAAATATCGTCTTTAGTAATAATGCTCCCTTCGCCTAAATAGAAGCGGTGCTGTAGACACTCTAATGTTTGTTTATAAAGCTTTCTTACCGCAATCATTCTTCCTGCTTCACTAACAGCAATCGTTATATCCTTTTGATAATATTGAAAAAAACGTTCACGAATCTGCTCCATTTGGTCATGCAAATTGTCTGTTTGCGACGAAATGCCAATCACAAGTAAAACATGCTCTCCCACCGTGCAACTAAGAATCATATTTTCAAAGAGATGCTCCGAAATGTTTTTAATGGCAAATAAGTGTTCATAATCAAAAAAATCCTCGATTTGGAAAAGCACAAGTTTAATGAGAGGATCACGCAACTCCATACGAAAAATTCGTTGGTAATACTCCAATTCTTTATTTCCATAGCTTTCACTTGTGACAAATTCTTTTAGAAGTTGTTCCTTTGCATATGGAAGCATTTTTTCTAATTTCTCATTCATTTCTTGAATAAATCGGTAGTGACTCGCTATCTTTTCGATCTCTTCTATACATTCCTTTAAAGCTTGAATAATACTATTCTCGTTACAGGGTTTCAGTAAATAATGCTTCACACCATATTGCATCGCCTGTTTTGCATAATCAAATTCAGCAAAACCGGAAAGCATGATAAAATGGATTTCAGGATACTTTTCATGAACTTTCTCAACTAATTCTACACCATTCATTCCTGGCATTTTGATATCGGTGATGACAATATCTGGAAGCTCTTTTTCGATTATTTGATATGCTTCTACCCCATTTTTTGCTGTTCCTATTAATGTTGTTTGATAGGTTTCCCACTCGATAAAGTTGGAAATCCCCTCAAGAATAATCCGCTCATCATCAACAAGTAAAACTTTATACATTATGATCTCACCCTTTATCATATGGCAATAGAATGTGTATGGATGTCCCCACATTTGGCTCAGCTTCGATTCGTATTCCATATTCTTCACCAAATAATCGCTTAATCCGCTCATCGATATTTTTTAAGCCGATCCCTTGTCCCCTTGTTTGAACTTTGTAGTTTCTTACTTGATCTAGGAGTGCTTCATCCATTCCCGGTCCGTTATCTATAACGATTAATTCTATCGTCCGCTCTTCTTTCTTAGAGCTGATCGTAATCAAACAAGGTTCAATCATAGGTTCCAAAGCATAGTGGATGGCATTTTCAATTAAAGGCTGTAAAGTTAGTTTCGGTATTTTATATGGGAATAAGCTTGAATCCACATCTATATGGAAATTTAGTCTTTCTTCAAAACGGTATTTTTGAATAATGACATAATTTTTAACGATGTTTAGCTCCTCTTCAATCGTAACAAGTGGCTCCTTCCAGCTCATGGAATTACGCAATAAGTAACCAAGCGATTCCACCATATTTGAAATTTGCATTTGCCGATTGCTCTTCGCTAACCAGTTAATCGATTCCAATGTATTGTAGAGAAAGTGCGGATTAATTTGTGCCTGCAATGCTTTAAATTCCGTTTCTTTGATCATAATTTGTTTGGAATAATTGGCATGAATTAAATCATCAATTTGTTGCGTCATGTCTAAGAAATTTTTATGTAATTCCCCCACTTCATCTTTGTGAAGCTTCGGCATATATAAAATTTCACTTTTTGCTTTGCTAAAATTCCCCTTTTGAATATATTTCATTCCAGCCGCTAAATTTTCTAATGGATTTGTAATACTTTTAGCGAATTTAATGGCAATGAATAGCACAGAAACAAACATAAGAATAAATAAAATTGGAACACTTGTTTTAATAAAGAGGATATGGCGAAAAATCTGGTCAAAAGGGATGACATTGAAATACGTCCAATTAGAAAAGTTTGATTGCATTTGCACAATAAAATATTTACGCTGATTGGTGGTTTGGATACGATATCCTGCATCATTTTGTTCCATCCATATCTTTTTCCCCATCTCTTCTGATTCAAGTGGATAAATAGGCTCGCCTGCGTGATTCATAATCAGAAAATACCCTTCCATCTTTTGGGAGATTTCCATAAAATGTCGGATTAATTTATCTGTGTCCACACGAATGATTACAGCGCCAAGATGATCAAAACTTAAATCTTGAAATTTTCTAACTTCCCGTGTGGAAACAAGGGTAATATCACTCTCAAGCTGATCTAACCAGATATGACTCCCGGACGCCGTCTTTGACTGGGATGTAATAGCTTCCATGACATCAGTTGGGAGTTTCCTTGGTCTTTTCCCGGCAATATGCGGCTCCCCATGGGCATCCACGATATGGACAGCCTCAATATAACTTTCCGAATTAATTAGATTTAACACTTTATCCGTGATTTTTGAACGAATTAAATGTTTTTCATATTCAGTCTGTTCAGCTCTTAAGTTGATTAGGTGTTGTTGAATCAGTGGATCCGTTGCAATCGTATAGGAAACATTCTCGATGTTTTTCAACTCATTCTCGATATTATCCGCTGACATATTCAAGACTTGGGCAGATTTTACATATAATTGTTCATCGTAGCTATGAAAAGCAAGTTGCAAACCTGCCACTGTTACCATTAATGAAATAATCATAATACAGGAGATTAAGATAATCAGCTTTCTTTTAATGGGCTGATTAAAATAGATTTTTTTCATAAAGCGCTCTCTTTTTGTCATATTCATGAGCTCTCCCCTAAATTCCGCATAGAGTGCTTTGGAGGATTGCACCCCATACAAAGAACCTCCAGAGAAAACAAGTCAGTCGTACAACCAATCAAGTATTTCTAGAGGTCGTATATTTGAAAAAACTATTTGATTGTCCAACCAAGCCCCATGGACCCTTCACCTAGATGAGTGCCAATTACAGGACCAAAATAGCTAATGCTAAATTCAACTTGTGGATATTGTTTAGCTAATTCTTCTTTCCATTCCACAGCTTCATCTAGACGATTCGCATGAATAATCGTTGCTTGCAGGTTTTTTCCTTTTTTGACATCTTCATCTAATAGATCGACAATTCTATTTAATGCCTTTTTACGTGTACGAATTTTTTCAAACGGGACGATCACTTTATCCTGAAAGTGTAGAAGGGGCTTAATATTTAGTAAGCTTCCTATTATCGCTTGAGCACTGGACAATCTTCCACCACGTTGAAGATGAGTGAGATCATCCACCATGAAATAGGCACGCATATGTTTCTTCATTTCATCTAACACCGCAAGAATTTCAGCGGGCTCTTTTCCTTCTTTCGCCATCGTTGCGGCTTTGATCACATAGAATCCTTGGGCCATACAACTGAGTTCAGAATCATAAGCATAAACTTTGGCGTCTTTTATCATATCCCCGGCGGCAACAGCCCCTTGATACGTTCCGCTTATCCCACTGGAAAGATGAACACTGATAATCGCATCAAAATCTTTCGCCAGTTCAGCAAATAAGGTTTCAAATTCCCCAATCGGTGGTTGAGTTGTTGTTGGAAGCTTGTCCCCATTTCTCACTTCGTTATAGAAGTCTTTCGTCGTTATATCGATCTCTTCTCGGTACGATTCCCCCTTAATCACAACACTAAGTGGGATCATATAAATATCAAGTGCTTCACGGACATGCTTCGGTATATATGAAGTACTATCTGTGACAACAGCTGTCTTCATTTCTATCAACCTCATTTTTATAATTACTTTGTTTTCATCATTCTATCGAATAAACCTTCCTTTGAAAAGACTAATTGAAAGGATAACAAAATGATTCCCATTTCGGGCGTGGAGAAACTCATTATTGGGTGGGGAAACCCATTCATAGGGAGTGGAAACCCATTGCGGAGGGAAGAAAACCTATTCTTGGATGGAGAAACCCATTCTGCACGGAAGAAGCCCATTCTTTGGTGGAGGAACCCATTCTGCACGGAAGAAGCCCATTCTTGGACGAAGAAACCCATTCCGCACGGAAGAAGCCCATTCTGGGGCAGAGAAACCCATTCCGCACGGAAGAAGCCCATTCTGGGGCGAAGAAACCCATTCCGCACGGAAGAAGCCCATTCTTTGGAGGAGGAACCCATTCTGCACGGAAGAAGCCCATTCTGGGGCAGAGAAACCCATTCCGCACGGAAGAAGCCCATTCTGGGGCGGAGAAACCCATTCTGCACGGAAGAAGCCCATTCCTGGGCGGAGAAACCCATTCCGCAGGGAAGAAGCCCATTCTGGGGCGGAAAAACCCATTCTGCACGAAAGAAGCCCATTCTTGGGCGGAAAAACCCATTCTGCACGAAAGAAGCCCATTCTGGGGCGGAAAAACCCATTCTGCACGGAAGAAGCCCATTCTTGGACGAAGAAACCCATTCCGCACGGAAGAAGCCCATTCCTGGGCAGAGAAACCCATTCCGCACGGAAGAAACCCATTCTTGGGCAGAGAAGCCCATTCTGCACGGAAGAAGCCCATTCTTGGGCGGGGAAACCCATTTCGCACGGAAGAAGCCCCTTTTAATGACAAGGTAAATCAAGCCCCAAAAAAAGAACCTGTTAAATTTATTAACAGATTCCTTTTTCGATTTAACGTACTTCTACCCAGCCGTTTTTAATCGCGGTGACGACGGCTTGGGTGCGGTCGTTTACATTCATTTTTTGTAGAATATTACTTACATGGTTTTTAACCGTTTTTTCACTTATATAAAGAGCTTCCCCTATAGCCCGGTTACTTTTTCCATCTGCAAGTAATTGTAATACTTCACATTCTCTGCTTGTGAGCAAATGAAGTGGGATTTGCACTTCTGGTTGTTGATAGCCATGGCCATCATTTTGTTGATTCGCGAGTCGTCGATATTCATTGACAAGCTTATGGGTAATTTTCGGATGGATATATGAACCACCATCTGCTACTACTTTTACAGCTTCGATCAATTCGTCCGAATCCATTTCTTTCAGCATATAACCAGATGCTCCTGTTTTTAATGCGTGTGTGACATATGCCTCATCATCATGGATCGACAAAATCATAGCTTTTGTATTAGGATAGGCTTCAAGCAATTGACGTGTAGCTTCAATACCATTTGTATCCTTCATATTAATGTCTAGTAACACGACATCTGGATGGTATTCATCTACTAAGCCAATTACATCAGACCCATCGTCCCCTTCCGCTACAACTGAAAAGGATTTTTCAAATTCTAAGATTCGTTTCACTCCTTCGCGAAACAATTGGTGATCATCAATAATAACAATCTTTGTCGTCATTTTTTCTCCCCCTACATATCTATCGGCAAATTTTCTCAACTTTTTATTCCAATACGGGAACCTTTATATGGATCATCGTCCCTTCATTAGGAGCGGATTCAATTTTTAGTTCCCCATCTAGAATGGCAATTCGCTCCTTCATCCCGATTAGACCAAATGATCCATTTTTATTCACAGCTGGATCAAAGCCTTTTCCATTATCCCTTATAATGACTGATACTTGCTCATTGCAAACTTCTAATTTGACTTTAATTTCTTTTGCATCTGCATGTTTAAGTGCATTATTAAGGGATTCCTGAATCAATCGAAACAAAGCTACCTCATATTTGGAAGGCAAACGTTTATCTTCTCCCAAATTGACAAATTGAATATGAACAGATGGATGATACTCACCCATAGTCGAAATATATTTTTTAAGCGTTGGAATTAATCCTAAATCATCCAAAGCCATCGGGCGTAAATCATAAATAATTCGGCGTACTTCATAAAGGGCATCACGAATCATTTTTTTCAAACTGCGAATTTCCTTGAACGCTTCATCAGGGCCTTGTTCAATATGTACTTTTTCTGCCAAATCGGAACGAATTAATACATTCGCTAAAAGCTGGGCAGGTCCGTCATGGATTTCTCGCGATATTCGCTTTCGTTCTTCCTCTTGTGCCTCAATGATTCGCAATCCAAAGTCTTGTTTCATTTTTGCGTCTTCTAAAGCGATCCCAATATCTTTAATATCACTTATAAGATAATTAGAAATAACCGTAATTTGAGACACAAGTAATTCTGAACGATCAATGGTCTCTTGTAAGACTAGTAATCTTCTTTCCAAATCATCCCGTCTCTGTCTAAGCTGCTTTTCTAATTGTTCATTGACAATATATTGTGTATGCAAATTATGAGCAAATTCATATACTTTTCGGACTTGTTCCTCGGAATAAGTCTTAAAGTTTCGGCTCACTTCTGAAAGGCGTTTTCTTGCATAACGCGATTTTTCTTCAAGTTCATCACTCTCAGCGATCACTTGCCCAACCTTTGTTTTGATCTCTCTTAATTCCGCAACAAGAGAATCATGATCTTTTCGACATTGTTCTCCAATCCGAAATATCTCATTTTTACTTTTGTCAACAGTATCTATCATTTGTTCTACAATAAAATCCAGTGCTTTTACATCAAGTTTTCTTAGTGGCATCTTCCCTTTGAAGGATACCCTCCTTTCTGGATTAAATTTATTTTACATTATTACGTAATATCCAACTATTTTTATGTCGTATTTTAAATAAAATCCATCTTAAAGGCTAATAACCCACAACTTACTTCACCCTAAAAGACCCATGTCAAAGGCTAATAGACCTATAAGCAAAAACTTGGATTCTATCTATTTTTACTTATAAACGGCTTCATATCTATTTCAATATTATATCACGGAATTTCGTCATAAATATTAAGTTTAGCTTACAATTATTTCGAAATAGATAGATGTGTTGCTTCTGTCCTAGTTTTTGCTCCGAACATAGAATCGTAATTCAAAAGTCAAAATTATGCAAGGTACTCTTCAGCTTACCTTGAACTACCCACCACTTAGCAATCTTACGAGTAGCTTGAAGTGGGGGATTCCTAAGTACAGAATCCGATCGGATTCTAATTGATTAGGCTATCCCCGTAGTCCCTACGGTTTGAAGTCTTATCGCTTCATCTCTTAGATTTTGTCCTGCGTTAATATCTCTGTCGTGATGTGTGCCACAAGAAGGGCAATCCCACTTACGAAGATTTAGATTCTTAACGTCTTTATTTTGATAGCCACAGCAAGAACATAGTTGAGAACTTGCAAAGGGTTTAGATACAGCAATTACTTCCTTGCCATACCATTTCGCTTTGTACTCAAGCATGGTTCTAAATTGTGACCAAGATACTTCACTAATGGCTTTGGCTAACTTGTGGTTCTTCAGCATATTTGATACTTGCAAATCTTCAATTCCTACAACATCGTGGTTTTTAATGATGTAAGTTGAGATTTTTTGTAAGTAGTCTGTTCTTGCATTGGTGATACGTTCGTGGATTCTTGCAACCTTGACACGTTGTTTATTCCAATTGAAAGAACCTTCCACACGTCTGGAAAGGATTCGTTGTGCGTTTGCTAATTTTTCTTCAAGTTTGCGTAGCCATTTTGGATTGGAGAATACTTTTCCCGTATTCAAAATAGCGAAGTCTTTTAACCCTAAGTCAACACCAACAGGGGAACCTGTTTTTTCTAATGGTTGTACTTCTGTTTCTGCAAGAATAGACACGAAGTATTTCCCACTAGGATTTCGTCTAATTGTAGCATTAAGAATACGCCCTTCTACTTCACGACTTTTGGAAAAGCAAACAAGACCAAGTTTAGGTAACTTAATTCTATTGCCTACAATAGCGATATTCCCGTTCGTGTGCTTGGTTGTGTAAGATTGCACTGCGTTCTTTTTAGACTTGAAGCGTGGTGCCTTATTTTGCTTTTTAAAAAATCGAGAATATGAATCAGCAAGGTTTTTAAGTGATGATTCAATAGCAATGCTATCAACTTCTTTTAACCACACTAACTCTTTTTTTAGTTGTGTTAATTGAGAAGAACAAGCGTTGTAAGTTAATCCTTTGCCTGTATCTTTGTAAGTATCATTCCATTGTGCTAGAAAATGATTGAATACAAAACGAGAACAGCCTATTGTTTTTGCAATTAGGATTTGTTGTTCCTTATTTGGATATATACGAAACTTATATGCCTTGTTGACTAACATTTATTTCACCTCATCTTTACGGAACATTCGTTCTAATTATACCATATGGAAGGACTTTAGCTACCGCCAACCGACATTCATCTCCCCCTTATCGTTGGGCTTTGCCCTTCACACGATTGAAGAGGGAGTCTTCTGTCGAAAAATGATAAAATTTTCGGAAACCTGATTAAACCTAATTGAAAACACGACTTTTATGATTTATCAACAAAAAAGGCAATTGGCCAACAAGACCTTTTGCCTCTTTCTTACTCAATCTTTTACCGCCCCAGCAGCAATCCCAGAAATAAATTGGCGACTAACAAATAAAAACATGATGATTAAAGGAAGTGTCGCCAAAAGGGTGCCAGCCATTATCATGCCATAATCGGTATCGTAAATCCCATTTAATTGGGACAAAGTAACTTGTAATGTGTATTTTACAGGATCATTCAGCACAATGAGTGGCCAGAGATAATCATTCCAGACACCAATGAATGAAAAAATCCCGAGAAAAGCTAAAGCGGGTCGTAATATTGGCAAAGCAATATTCCAATACAATCTGAAATAATTACAACCATCTAAGCGGCCAGCATCAAGAAGACTATCATTAATGGATTCTTGCGAGAATTGTCTGATCCAAAATATCCCAAAAGCGTTGGCAATCCCTGGTACAATCAATGCTTTATACGTCCCAACCCAGCCGATCTTCGTAATCAAAATATAAGATGGAATAAACGATAGTTGAGAAGGGATCATCAGTGTGACAAGTAGCAGTCCGAACAACCAATTTTTTCCTGGAAAATCGAACTTTGCAAACGTAAAACCTGCGAGTGAACAGAAGAAGAGGACACATAAAGCTGAGACGACAGTTACAAACAACGTATTTAAGAAGGATTGGAAAAAATCAACATTATCTAAGACATTTTGTATATTGGTCAGTAATTCTGTTCCGAACACGAGCCTAGGGGGAAAACGTAAAATATCACTTGTTTGATTCGTCGCCATCACAGTTAACCAATAAAATGGAAAGACGGAAATGAACACTCCAACCATCAGTAAAAAATGCAAGCCTAGCGTTTTTAGGAGATTTTGAGTTTTATTCACAATAGCACTCCTTTCTTCCTTCACTTAGCTCCTGTTTTTTGCACGACCTTCCAGTTAATCAGTGAAAATAAAGCAATCAGGATAAACAAGGCCCAGGATACAACCGAGGCATAACCAAATTGATGATCAACAAATCCTTGTTTATACATATACAAAGTAATGGTGAGTCCTGCTCCACCAACTCCACCAGAATTTCCAAGTAAGACTTGCGGCTCTGTAAACAATTGCATGGAACCAATCGTAGTCATTAAGACAGTAAATAAAATAATTGGTCTTAATAAAGGAATAGTAATATAGAAGAATTGTTGAAAAATATTCGCCCCATCGATTTTAGCTGCTTCATACAAATCATTGGGAATCGCTTGTAACCCAGCTAAATAAATAATTGCATTATATCCTGTCCACCTCCAGACGACCATGGAGGCAATCACAAGCTTGATTAAAAAGCTTGAATCCAACCATTGCACAGGCTCAAAGCCTATAGTAGTGATTAAATAATTAAGTAAACCGTAGTGATTCCCAAAAATGGATTTAAATATTATTGTAACAGCTACAATGGAAGTGACATTGGTGACAAAATAGGCAGCACGGTAAAAACCTTTCATTTTGACAAATGTAGCATTTAATAAGAAAGCAATGACTAATGCGCCAAAAAGCATTGGAATGGTTGAAATAAACCAAATAATGAACGTATTACTAACCGCTTGCCAAAAAAGCTGATCTGTTAGTAGGTATTTGAATTGTTTTAATCCAACAAATTGCATTTCTCCAATGCCATCCCATTTTTGAAAAGATAAATATAATGAAAATAAGATAGGAAAGAGACCAAAAATGAGAAACAGTATATAAAATGGTGAAATGAACAAATAGAGAACTTTCTTTTCATATATTTCTTTCCAAACACTTTTCTTAGACGTATTTGTTATTCCTTGTTCAAGGCTATCCATTTCAACGCCTCCCTTATTCGTTGGCATTAGCACGATCAGGATAAAAAGAGAGTAATGGGACAAGAGTATAATGTGACGTTTCAAACCTTTCACCTTAGTGAAAAAATCCGTAGATTCCTGCGAGAAGTCGCTAAAGACGGTTACGTCCTGTGACCAATACCGACCACCGGAACATCTTGTTCATCGGATAAGCATCGATGAGTTCCCAAGTGCACATAAGGATCGAAGGTAAATACATGCCATCCAGGCGACAAGTTCTAAGCACAATGTCTTTGTTGGCTCATCTGCACTTCCTAACGCCTTTGTGACTGCCCTGCATCCTTGTTGCCCAGAGGAAACTCACCGCCGTCCACGGAAAGCGAAGTATATTTCCGGATTATTGTATCTTAATCATTCGCATTTTTCTTTAGTAAAAATCCTTCTGTCCCAATCTCTCCTTTATCAAGTTAGCGAGAAAGTTCTTTTTCCACTTGTTCGAGAACCTCTTGCCAGGCTTTATCAGGGTCTTTCCCTTGTTTGGCAATATCGGTTAAAGCGTCACTAAAAATTGTATTAACGCGAGAGTAATCAACCCCAAAGTACATTGGTTGAACATTTTTTGCTGATTCCGAAAATATTTGTGTTGTGTCTTGCCCACCGAAAAACTCCTCTGTTGAGCTCATTTTCTCGTCTTCAAACACACTTGGAGTGGATGGAAATAAATCCATTGTTACATAGGATTCTAATTGATTTTCGGGATTCATCATCCATTCAATTACCTTATAGGCTTCATCTGGATGTTTCGAGCTTTTTAAAATGCCAATAAAGGAACCTCCTTGATTTCCATCTCCACCAGGAGCCCTAGCAATTCTCCATTTTCCTGCAGTATCTGGTGCCGCATCTTTTAAAATATTTTTCACCCAAACGGCACCAATGAAGGAAGCTACTTGCCCATTATTCATGCTAGCATTCCATTCTGGGCCGTCGACTTCTGTATTGGCACTCAAGCCTTTCTCGTTAATTTCTACCGCACGATCCCAAGCTTCCTTAATGGTGCCCCCATCTCCAATAAACTGATCATTTTCATCAAAATAGCTCGTATCACTTTGACTTATAGATTGCGTGAACACACGATTAATCGTATCGAACATTTTTACCCCTGTGGCCGCTTCTACCTTCTCCCCAGCCGCAATATAATCATCCCATGTAGCAATTTCTGCAGAAACCTCTTCAGGATCTGTTGGCAAACCTGCTTTCGCAAAGATGTCTTCACGGTAATATAAGGCAGTTGGGGCTGTATCCATTGGTAAGGCAATTAAATTTTTACCATCAGGGGTCTGCGCATAATTCCATTTCCATTCTAAATAATCACCTTTAATCTCATCTGCCCCATAGTCTAATAAATTAACAAACTTATCATGATTCGGGAGAAACTCTGTTACCCAGTCATTTAAGGCGACAATATCAGGAGCACCTGTACTACTCGTTAAAGAGGTTTGTAATTTTGTCTTATATTCTCCACCATCAATTTTTTGTGCATTAATTTTAATATCAGGGAATTCCTCACTCACTCTTTTTATAAGATTATCATCAATCGAACGATTCCAATACCACAGGTTCAACGTTACTTTCCCATCCTTGTCTCCATCATCATTACCACCGCTACTACAGCCGACAAGTGTGAAAACAAATAATCCTAATAACAAGATCACTAAAAATGGTCCCCTTTTCATCCCATTCACCTCTACTATTATTTGAATTCCTATCCACGAGCTGAAACACATTCATAAAAAATCACATATCAGAATGGCCGGCCTCTTGTGAGAGGGATCTCGTTCGTTTCTTCCTCCTTCCCTAAAAGGAAAATCTATTTCAGAATATTGTATGGGCTTTCATTTAATATATGTCATGCATCTATTGTTATAAAAACATTTCAATTTCCGCTTTTTTGTCGATAACATGTACTTGATTCGAATTTCCCTTAAAAGAATATAAGTCTATGGATAATAGTTTTAAGTCTATTGGACAGATTTGTCGATACTCTTAATCATTTCTCATTATGTGGAGAAGTCTGATGGGAACTCTCGTTTACTCACTTGGTAGATGTTTGAAGAGCAAAAAGAAAACCAGCTGATCATTAAATGACCGGGCTGGTGTTTTTATCATTTTATTTTAGGGGAAGTGGAAATGAATGTGACTTAAATGGGAAAGTATCCCTTTTTTTCACAAATCTCGATTGCTTTGCAGAGACCGCTGAATAACTATTCCTTGATACAAAGCAGCCTCCATATAGGGAAGCCTCCTACGGAATTGATAATGCCTTCCTGAAGCGAGCCTGATGAGATTTAACCCCCACCCGCGTAAAGCAAAGGATATATGGACTGCGGTAGAGCCATAAGTTATTTTTAACAGCGCCCTTTTGCTTCCTGCAAAATAACCTTATTTCGCTGCAGCCGGACGTTCTTTTGCTTTATCCGCTTCCCCGGCATTTTTATTCGCGGCCTCCCGATCTTCGGCCATTTCTGCTACAGATTTCACCTTGATCCGTGCGGCACCTTTGTAATCAGGATTAGTTGGCAACAACTTTTCCGTAGCAAGGCGTTTTTTCGCTGCAGTCATTGCTTCCTCATATTGGGGTAACCATTGTTCTTGGGCTACAAGTAGTTCATCAACCATTTGCCAGATTTCCTGCGGGTTACAAACCGCTCCTGTTAGGGGATCCATCATCATCGCTTGACGAAGCAAGATATCATTTCCATGAACAGCTGCTTCAACGGCCAATCTTTGCACAGAAATACTTACATTACAAACAGCTGCACAACCTAATGGCAGATCACCTACTTGCGGCATATTAATACCATTTCGATCAACATATCCTGGTGCCTCTATGATCGCATCTGCTGGTAAATTAGCAATCACTCCATTATTTACCATATTAAAATGTCCTCTATATACCCGTCCTGTCTCTAGTCCCTCAATAATATAGGAACCATGTTCTTCACTACGGTTATCTGCAATAAACTCCATTGGTTTTTCTTTTAACCAGTTTGGAAAATCTGTTTCAAACCAATTTCTGCCCTCTGTACAGACCCGTAAGTAGCCACCGGTTTCCCCATTAATCCATGATCCTAAGTCAATCCAATCTTTGATTTCATTTGGGCGCTTACGATACCACGGAACATACTCACTTAAATGTCCATTGGATTCCGTGCTATAGTAGCCAAACCTGCGCAACATATCGATTCGAACTTTCTCTGTTTTACTAAATTCAGGATGTTGTTCAAAAGCTTCCAATAATTTCCCTGTTAAATCCTCACCCTTATGCTTGATACTGATATACCAAGTTTGATGATTAATCCCAGCACAAATAATGTCTACTTCTTTTTTCGGTAACCCAAAGGCTTCCGCAATCTGCCAATGACCACCTTGGACACCGTGGCAGAGACCGATTGTATTGACACCACCATAATGATTACAAGCCCAGGTCATCATAGCCATTGGATTGGCGTAATTAAGTAGTAAACAATCAGGGGCAGCGGTTTCACGAATATCCTTACAAATAGCGAGCATCTCAGCAATCCCGCGTTGCCCATACATAATCCCACCTGCACATAGCGTATCCCCGACACATTGATCAATTCCATATTTTAACGGAATATCAATATCGGTTTGAAAAGCTTCAAGTCCACCAATTCTCACGACGGAGAAAATGTATTTCGCATCTTTAAATGCCTCTCGCCGATCTGTCGTAGACTTGATTTTGATTTGCAAGCCATTCTCATCAATATCCCGCTGGCAGAGCTGTGTCACCATCTCAAGATTACGTTCATTAATATCCGTAAAAGCAATTTCAATATCATGAAATTCTGGCACTGTTAATAAATCGCGCATTAGCCCCCTTGTAAATCCAATACTACCTGCTCCAATAAAAGCTACTTTAAATGACATTGGACCACTCCCTTAAATTAAGTATTACCGAAAGTTTACCAATCTTTAAGTTTAGGTGCTTGTATCTTCATCACTTTCTTTAAGTATACTTGTTTAAAATTCTAACCTTTATTCCATTTTTCTATCGTACGGATAGAAGAACGCCTATAGGCCACTGGAGTGTTGCCAGTATATTTTTTAAACACTTGACTAAAATATTGACTACTATTAATCCCAACATATTGGGAAATTTCAATGATCGGAATTTCTGTGTCACCCAATAACATTTTCGCTTTTTCCATTCGAAAAGAATTTACGTAATCCATCAGCGAAGTCTGCATTATCCTTCTAAAAATACGATGTAGGTAACCAGGATGAAGATTAACCTCCTCCGCAATATCCTTTACCTGAATGTCTTGATCATAGTGTTGGTGAATAAATGCTAATACCTGATTGATGTATAGATTTGTTTGCTGATCCTCTTCCTTGCTTTCTAGCGCCATTCTCGCTAATTGAATTAATAATTGAGATAACAGAAGATGAACCATCAAATCTTGTTTTTTGTCACTTTCAAGTACGATATTTTTAAGAGTATGATAAATTTGATCAGAATCTTTTAAAACGAGATATGCTTTATTCAAAGTTAAAAATTTAGCAAATACCTCGTTTTTCTTTATTAGATCCCGAACACTTGGAAGCCGATCCGCTTTCTTCATAAATGTAAACTCAATATTTAACATTCTACATCGAGCATTTGCTCCAACAATTAAACGATGTGGTACATGCGCATCAAGTAAAATAAAGTCACCCTTTTTTAAGAGATGCCCCTCTTTTTTTAGTTCGACTATGCATTTTCCATCGATTACATACATAATTTCTACTTCTTTATGAGAGTGAAAATCCATTTCATACTCAGACCATTGTTTAAAATAATAAGCATTTATTTTGGGTACGAAATCCCTTTCACTCAATTGAGAATTAAATAGACTTGTCATCTACAGCATAGCCCCCTTGTCTTAGGCTTTCATTCATATCTATGGTATAGTTAATCTATATGGACAATTTCAAAACCATTCTATTAAATGGGATTATTCCTAGTAGGTGAACAGAGGATTTGTGCAAGAAATTTCACGATTGTCCACTATACCTTACTATAATTACTTTATCATAAATATGGAGGCCAGAATGAAAACTATTCCATCCTATTTTACAGTCAAGCAGCGTGGCGAACATGAAATCGTCATTCAAAAATCAAGATTTATTGCCCATTTTGCTAGAGTGGAAACGGAGGAAGAAGCTCAAGATTTTATTCAAGAAATTAAGAAACAACATTGGAGTGCAACCCATAATTGTTCCGCCTATCTGATTGGGGAGCAAGACCAAATTCAAAAGGCAAATGATGATGGAGAACCAAGTGGGACTGCTGGCGTTCCGATGTTAGAAGTATTAAAAAAGCGCGAATTAAAAGATACAGTTGTTGTCGTAACAAGATATTTTGGTGGAATCAAACTTGGGGCTGGTGGTCTCATCCGTGCCTATGGAGGGGCAACTTCTGAAGGATTAAACGCGGTTGGAGTTGTGGAAAGAAAACGAACTACGATTATGCATGTAAAAGTTGATTATACTTGGCTCGGCAAGCTTGAAAATGAATTACGGGGTTCCATCTATCCCCTAAAAGAAATTCACTACGCTGACACCGTCACCTTTGATGTCTATGTAAAAGATGCTGATGTACCTGCTTTTACCGACTGGATCACCGACATGACCAATGCCCAGGCAGACATTTTAGAAGGAGAAAAGCTATATTTAGAAACCGACATGCCACCACGTTAAGAAAGAACCTCATTTGAGAAATGGGGTTCTTTGCTTTTGGCATTCGGAGCACGATTTAGGAATGGAGCCTCGCATGAGTATGGGGGTGTTCATTTCAAATATCGGGTTCTCATCTTAGGTATGGGTTCTCGGCACGAATATGAGCTTCTAAGCCAAAGTATGGGTTTCCTTATTCGAAGTATGGGGTTCTCCACCAAGTTATGGGCTTCCTGGCATAAGTATGGGGTTCTCCACCAAGTTATGGGTTTCCTAGCACAAATATGGGCTTCTTCGCTCATACGCAATCATTTATGATTTCCTATCTAAAAAGGATAGAACTTAAAGTCCTATCCCTTTCCCAAAAGTAAAACATTAATTTTCTAACGCACGTTTAGCAAGCATAAGCGCACCTGTAATGCCGGCATCGTCGCCAAGTCCAGGTGGAACAATGTATTGATCAATATTTCCCAAAATTTGCGGGACCGCTACATATCCGTTTAATAATTCTTGGACTTTTCCTTGAATGAGTGGGAATAGTTGCTTTTGCTTCATGACGCCGCCACCCATAATAATTTTTTTCGGAGAAACAATTAAGATGAACTGCATCAAGGCTTGGGCTAAATAATAAGATTCCAGTTCCCAAACTCTCTGCTCGTCTTGAAGTTCCACACCCTTTTTCCCCCAGCGCTTTTCAATGGCTGGTCCTGCTGCCATGCCTTCCAAGCAATCACCATGGTAAGGGCAGAATCCCTCATACTGATCATCAGCATGCCTTCTCACTAAGATATGCCCCATTTCTGGATGGGAGAGCCCTTGCAAAAGTTCACCTTGTACAACCGCACCAGCACCAATACCTGTGCCGACCGTTATGTATAAACAACTATCCACATCTTGCGCAGCTCCTAACATCACTTCACCTAGGGCAGCCGCATTCACATCCGTGTTAAATTCCATTGGCACGTGTAGAGCGTCCTTTAGTGTTTGTAGAAAGGGATAATCCTTCCATCCCGGTTTCGGGGTTGAAGTGATATTCCCGTATGTCGCACTATTTTTGTCAATATCGACTGGTCCAAAGGAACCAACACCCAATGCTTCAATTTCATGTTTTTTAAAAAACTCAATCACATGAGGTATCGTATTTTCCGGAGTCAATGTATCAAGTTGAATCCGTTCAATTAATGTGCCATCCTCTTTCCCTACTGCACAAACAAATTTTGTACCGCCTGCTTCAATAGCTCCAAGCATATGCTAACACTCCGTCTCAAATGTATTTATAGAGGTTGTTCAAATAGTTCGCCATGTATCACAACTCAAGGCAGAAGAGTTTGTCTAAATTCCGCAAACATCCTTAGTTAATGCAAAAGTTAGCGATCTCACTATGGCCTATCACCGCAAGACAAGTGATTTCTTCTACTCTCCTATTTGAACATGCATTAATATGATTACACCTATATTAACATAAATATAGGGTTAAAAATCAGCACTCATTCATTTTTTGATAATGATAAAGAGCACCTATTAGGCCTGCTTTATTCTTTTGCTTACATTCTTGTATTTTCATTTTAGTGGCGATCGCGGTTGGCACTTTGGCAATCTGCTTTTTCACATAAGGAATTAGCTCAGGGCGACTACTAATTCCCCCACCAATGACAATCTTTTCAGGAGCGAAAATATGCATCAAATTGATAATACCAATGGAAAGTCGATCATAAAAAGAATGAATGATTTCCATCACCTCTGCATTCTGCTCATCATACAATTCAAACCATTCTTCTCCTGTTTTCTCCTCACCAAAATGCTTATTTAAGCGGGCAACTATATTCCAAGTGGAAGAATAGCGGCTGAAATTACGTTGCTCTAATAATTCTGGGATATCCGCATGTGTATCCAGCATCATCAAGCCAAATTCTCCTGCCATCCCTTCTACCCCATGGACAATTTCATTGCGACTAAAAATCGCTCCACCGATTCCTGTTCCAATTGTGACACAAAGGAAGTTCTCACAATCTTGGGCATTTCCTTTCCATTTCTCTGCTAGGGCCGCACAATTTGCATCATTCTCTACCTCGACTGGCACACCAAGATCAGCTAGCTCCTCTTTTATCTTTACACCAATCACATCCAGTACAGCGCCAGCATATGACACATATCCAGTTTCCACATCTACCGCTCCAGGAATACTTAAAGCGAGCCCACTGAGTTCAGGATAAATTTCCTTCTGTTTAAAGAAAATCTCGCGGATTACTTTGAATATGGCCCCATCTCCTGTAGCAGGTGTTGGGAGTTTTTTCTCTGATAATATTTCAGCCCGCTCATTCATGACCGCAGTCTTGATCGAGGTCCCACCTATATCTAAAACTAAAAATTTCCTCATATTCAATACACCTCATTGCCGGCATTTAGTCTTCTCCGGATTTTGTTGCATCCTCTATTCCTCAAACCCACTTTGCTCAGAGACGGAACGATACCATTCGCCGCTTTTTTTGATCGTGCGTTTGAAGTTATTGTTTAGATCTAGTGAAATAAGACCATAACGATTTTTATAAGCATTTAACCATGACCAGTTATCGATAAATGTCCAAACATGGTAGCCTTTAACATTTGTTCCTTCTTCAAGAGCTTTATGAACCCATTTAAGATGGCTCTTATAAAATTCGATTCGATAATCATCTTGAATTTGGCCGTTTTCATCGATAAAACGTCCTTCATCTTCCACACCCATACCATTTTCGGAAATAAAGCAGGGAATATTACCGTAATTTTCGCGAACATTCACTAAAATATCGTAAATACCTTTTTCATAGATTTCCCAGCCGCGATACTTATTCATTTTCCGTCCATGCATCTCATGGAAATAATCAAAAAATCTTTCCGGTAAAAACGGGGCCTGTAAATTTGGCATATTTTCTTTTGCTTTAATTCGGCGTGGTTGGTAATAGTTAATTCCTAGTAGATCAACTGTATTATTAGCGATCAGTTCCAAATCACCTTCCAATACCTCAGGCGTAAATCCTTCCTCATCTAAAAGCTTAACTAGATCTTCTGGAAATTCTCCTTTTACAAATGGATCTAGAAATGAACGATTGAAGAAAAGATCCGCAATATGGGCAGCTTTTAAGTCTTCTGGATGTTGGCTACGTGGATAAGATGGTGTAAGATTTAAAATCACACCAATTTCCCCTGCATACCCACCATCACGAAACGCTTGAACTGCTTTTGCCCCAGCTAAAACAGCATGAAAACCTGCCTGTACCCCTTTCTTAAAATCAAGCTCAGCAGGATAATGAAAACCATATAAATATTGACCTTCAACTGGTACAACTGGCTCATTATGTGTAAACCATTTTGTCACTAAATCCCCGAATTGTTCAAAACAAATTTTTGCATAACGCACATATGCCTCTACGACCTCACGGCTTGTCCAGCCACCTTTTTCTTGCATCGACATCGGCATATCGAAATGATATAGGTTAATAAAAGGCTCAATCCCATTTTCCCGCATCGTTTGGAAAGCATCGCGATAAAATCTTACAGCCTCTTGATTGACTTCTCCATCTCCAGTAGGAATTAATCTTGACCAAGAAATCGATGGTCGAAAACTATTATGGCCAAGCTCTTTCATTAATTGAATATCCTCTTTATATTGGTGATAAAAATTAGATGTGTTTTCTGGTCCTACCTCATCGAAGAAACGATTTGGCTCTTCTTTATACCAATGATCCCAAATGTTTTCACCTTTTCCCCCTTCATGTGCCGCACCTTCCATTTGTGTCGCCGAGGAAGCAGATCCCCACCAAAAATCTTTTGGAAATTGATAGAATTGTTTTGTCATTTTTAAAGACCTCCTATTTTCACATAGAATCTCTTTTCTATGTTCTTGTACTTAAAGTACATCGTTCTCAACCACCATAAATACGGTTTCTACTTTTTAATGAATTGCCAATGTATGCGGTTCCGATAAACTACATAATAATTTTCCTAGTATATTTTTAAAATGTTTCTCTTTCTAGAAACTTATTGTTTCAATTTAATTATATCCCACCCTCTAAATGAAAAGAAACTGGAGAAAAATAACTTTATCTGAAAAAATAAAAGCTTTAATAAAAAAACATAAAATCTTAATAAAGTTCCATAGCAATATAAGCGAATAAAACCTATAATAGCTTCGAGATCCTTTTTAAAAGTAATTCATCCATTCTCGGTCAGTAGAAAAACTCAAAAGTCTACTTTACTTAATAGAATGGATTCCAACTTGTTCTATCATTTTTGTAAAGCCTTTTCAAATACATAAAAAAGGAGTCATGACCAGTGTATAATATTAACCACTTACTTAGTCGTCTAAGTGAATTTCAGACAAAAGATTCTATTTCAATAGAAAACTGGCAAACAAAGCGTGCAGAATATACGGAACCAGTAAAATACAAATTTAAAAATACAGAAACGGAAACTATCAATGTTGGTGACCATCTCATTGTTTCTGGTGAGACAATGTTTCTTGAAAATACGATTACCGTTCCAACTGAATGGATCAATCAAGAGATCGGATTGGAATTTCTCGTTGGCCAACCCAATGTAAAAACGAATCATGAGGCTTTATTATCCATTGATGGTAAGCCCTATCATGGAATTGATCGCAATCGTAGTTTTGTCCCCTTTCCAAAAAGACAAGACAAGCTTACGTATCAAGTACAAATCGAATTATTTAACCCTGTTGCCCAAGTTGTTGATCGTTTAAATTTTCAAAATGAACCTGCTGAACATAGTCCTGCACCATTATCACTATTACAAAGTAGACTGGTCTGGATGAATACAGCTGTAGAAGATCTGTTTATCACAGTAAAAGCCTATTTTGAAGCAGCCCAGTTATTACCAGAGGGGGATCTGAGAAAAGATAAAATTATAAAGGCTTTGACATCTTTAGCAGAACAAGTTCTTCATGAGCCTGGAGAGCAATTACATAACCAAGAATGGGTCCGTACAAAAGAAGAAAACTTGCTGAAGGAATTGAAAATGTCAGCAGATCCTGCAGCCGGAAAAATTCATATGGTTGGTCAATCTCATATTGACCTTGCTTGGCTATGGCCAGCAAAAGAAGCTGTCCGAAAATGTAGTCGAACCTTTTCTACTATGAGTACATTACTGGATCAGTTTCCTGAATTCGGCTATGTGCAAAGTCAGCCCCAAGCTTTTGATTTCATAAAGGAACATTACCCTTCTATTTACGAGCGGGTCAAAGAGCATATTACTTCAGGGAGATGGGAACTTGTTGGCGGTATGTGGGTGGAACCAGACTTGAATATTCCTTCTGGTGAATCCCTTGTTAGGCAATTACTCTATGGCATGACATTTTACCAAGAGGAATTTGGCATTAAGCCGCGGATCGAATGGCTTCCCGATACATTTGGTTATTGTGCTTCCTTGCCCCAATTATTAAAAAAGGCCGGACTGGAATATTTCATGACTACTAAAATGAATTGGAATGATACGAACCTATTTCCTTATGACCTCTTTCATTGGGTGGGAATCGACGGAACTAGTATTATCTCCTATTTAAATCACGGTGTGAACGAATATACACATCCGAAAGAAATTAAAGAACACTGGGATAGTTATAAGCAAAAAGCGGTACATCCCGAGCAGATGCTACTTTATGGCCATGGTGATGGTGGTGGCGGTGTAACGAGAGAAATGGTCCAATACGTTGAACGCTCTGAAAATCTCCCAGGCTTACCAAGTAGCACATTTAGTACAGCTCATGCGTTTTTTGATGGAATTAAGGAAGCTAATCCTGCCCTTCCATCTTGGAGTGGAGATATGTATCTTGAGCTCCATCGTGGCACCTACACCACCCAGGCCCATAATAAACGATGGAATCGTCAAGCTGAGGTGTTATACCGCGAAGCGGAAATTTGGGGAAGCTTTGCAACATACTTTAACCAAAACCAACAATTAGCAGATTTACATGATGGTTGGAAACTACTATTATTCAATCAGTTCCATGATATTATTCCAGGAACTTCAATTCCAGAAGTATATGAAAAATCGGAAGCTGATTATGAGGAAATTTTCCATATCGGTCATCATGCAAAAGACCAAGCACTGCAAATATTGGAAAAACAAATTGATACAAATGGAGACGGTACTCCGATTGTCATCTTTAATAGTTTGTCATGGACAAGAGCGGAAACAGTAGCGGTCAAAGGTGGAAATGAGCTATTCACAATGAGCGCTTATGATGAGCAAGGGAATTTGTTAGAATGTGATCTTCGTTCTATAGATGAAAAACAAGCGGAAATGTCTATCCATGTCCCAATGATCCCAGAAATGGGCTATTGCACCATTTGGTTGAAAGAAACTAATAGTGATCATCAACTTGAAAAGCCGACATTCACTGGGCACTGGGAAACTGAAATCTATCAAGTAGAATGGAATGCCAATGGAGAAATCACTCGTTTATATGATAAACAAGAAGATAGAGAAGTAGTGAAGCCTGGAGAAACAGCTAATCAGCTGCAATTTTTCCATGACCGTCCACCTTTATGGGATGCCTGGGACATCGATCCTCGCTTTGAAAGCCAAGTGGCTGACCACGTGAAATTACAGTCTGTTGAAGTCATGCAAAAAGGACGCACAAAAGATATTTTACGTTTCAAATGGTCTGTTTCCAACTCTTTTATCGAACAAGATGTTATTTTCCATCGCCATTCAAAACGGATCGATTTTGAAACAAATGTAGAATGGCAAGAAGAACATAAATTATTAAAGGTTGCTTTCCCTGTCGATATTATAACGGATAAAGCTACTTTTGAAATTCCTTTTGGAACTGTTGAGAGAGCGACTCATAATAATACAAGTTGGGAAACAGCCCAATATGAAGTATGTGGTCATCGGTTTGCCGATTTATCTGAAGGAAATTATGGGGTTAGTTTATTAAATGATTGTAAGTATGGATATGATGTGAAAAATCATTTATTAAGATTGTCATTATTGCGTGCACCAAAATGGCCTGACCCACAAGCCGATATAGGATCACATCAATTCACCTATTCTTTGTACCCACATCGCGGCAATTGGCGTGATGCGAATATTACAAGGAAAGGGTATGAATTAAATCATCCTGTTACTGTCATCAAAACAGATCATCATGAAGGGAATTTACCAAGCTATCATAGCTTTGTGAAATCCCAAGCCAAGCATGTTGTATTGGATACAATTAAACCTGCTGAAGATGATAATGGGCTCATTATAAGACTTTATGAATCTACCGGTGGCAGAGAAGAAGCGAATCTACAATTACAGATTCCAATTAATGCGGTAGAAGAAACGAACTTATTAGAAGAGCATATGGCAAATATGCCTGTCATCAACGGACAAGTCCGAAACAAATACAAACCTTATGAAGTGAAGACGATGCGTTTGCAGAAATAGCTTTTAGTTGAGTCCATTTCATCATTGCTTATTAATGATCAATACACGAACTTTTTTGTTAGATGGCATTGAATTGCTAGTCAATGTATTTCCTTAACTTAGTTGATTGGAGCGGAAGGTGGCGACTCCAGGGGGATTAGCGTGACAGCTCACATAGCGAAGCTCACCGCACGCCCCCGGAAAGTGTCAACCTAAAGCGACCCAACGTTGTTCGGATTTGAAGGCTAAAATCTCTATTATGAAATGGATATTTAAAATAAATATAAATGGATGTGAAATACGTGAAATATAAAGATCGCTCACTCCCGATAGAAGAACGGATAGAGGATTTATTATCCAGAATGACATTAAAAGAAAAAGTCGGCCAACTGAATCAAAAAATGTACGGCTGGGAGGCATATCAAAAAACAGAAGACGGGATTGAATTAACAGAAGCATTTAAAGAAGAAGTAGCATTTGGTGATGGAATGGGCGCTTTGTATGGCTTATTTCGGTCAGATCCCTGGTCAGCAGTAACCTATGAAAATGGTATCCCAACTGTTGAAAATGCCAAATGGGCTAATAAGGTCCAGCAATATATTATTGAGAATACTCGTTTAGGCATTCCAGTTCTATTATCAGAAGAGTGTCCACATGGCCATCAGGCTTTAGATGGAACTCTGATCCCGACAAATATCGGAGCTGGTAGTACATGGAATCCCGAACTAATGGAAGAAGCATATAGTTATGTTGCAGCTGAAGTCCGTTCAAGGGGAGCTCATTTAGGCTTAATTTCTACCTTAGATATATTACGGGAACCTAGATGGGGACGAGCTGAAGAGTGCTATAGTGAAGATCCTTATCTAGCTGCGAAAATGACGAGTGCCGCAGTAAAAGGACTGCAAGGCGAGCGCACAGAACTAGCCCAACAGAATAAAATCATCGCGGTGTTGAAGCATTTTAGTGGGCAAGGTGAAGGTCAAGGTGGCCATAATGCCGGTCCTGCGAATATTGGTGAAAGAGAATTACGCGAAATCCATTTACCCGGAATGAAAGCTGGCGTAGAAGCTGGGGCCCTTGGATGTATGGCTGCTTATAATGAAATTGATGGAATTCCTTGTCATGCAAATGCAAAACTGCTGACAGATATTCTTCGTGATGAATGGGGATATGAAGGCATTGTTATGGCAGATGGGGTTGCAGTCGATCGTTTAACCCAACTTGCTGGAGATTATGAATCTGCGGCTGCAATGGCCCTTTCAGCTGGTGTTGATTTAAGTCTATGGGATACTTCTTTCACCACTTTAGAAAAGGCTGTCGAAAGAGGACTAGTGCCAGAAGCAATCATTGATCGAGCTGTACGAAGAGTCTTACACTTAAAATTCTCCCTAGGTTTATTCGAACAACCTTATACAGAGGAAAACCGTTCTACACAAATTGTAGGGAGTGAATCTTTCAGACAGACAAACCTTCAAGTTGCTAGAGAATCAGCTGTCTTACTTAAAAATCAAGATAACCTCTTACCATTAAGCAAACAAACGAAAAGAATTGCCGTAATCGGGCCGAATGCAGATCAAATTTACAATCAGCTTGGAGATTATACTGCCATTCAACGGGATGGCAAAGGCAGAACCATTCTTCAAGGCATAAAAGAGATCGCTGAAGGTGAAGTTGTTTATGCAAAAGGTTGTTCTGTCCGCGGAAATTCCACAGAAGGATTTGCGGAAGCAATAAACGCTGCTAAAAAATCTGATGTTGTTATTCTTGCTTTAGGTGGTAGCAGTATGCGCAACTTTGATCTTGAATTTGATTCTAACGGTGCTGCAATTGTTTCGGGTAATCCAACAGATATGGATTGTGGCGAAGGAGTTGACCTTGCTGATCTAAAACTAGGTGGTGTCCAAGAATTATTAGTCAAGGAAATCGCCGCAACTGGAAAACCAATTGTAACCGTCTTAATCCAAGGTCGTCCACACGCGATTACAAACATTGTTGATGATTGCTCTGCCATTCTTTGTGGATGGTATCCTGGACAAGAAGGTGGACAAGCTCTTGCCGAAATCATATTTGGTGATGTCAATCCAAGTGGAAAATTATCGGTATCCTTACCACGATCATCCATGCAATTACCAGTTTATTACAATCAAAAAGACCAAGGGAGAGAACTTCAGTATATAGATTCACCTGCCTCTCCTTTATATTCATTTGGATACGGTCTTAGCTATACACAATTTGAAGTGAGTAATATTCAGATCAGTCCTTCCACTATTACACTTGATCAAATCAACGCCGGTGCTGCCATTGATGTACAGGTGGATGTGAAAAATATAGGATCAGTAGCAGGCGCGGAAGTTGTCCAACTATATATTAAGGATATGGAAGCAAGTATTACCAGAAGGGTAAAAGAATTAAAAGGCTTCCGGAAGATTTGGTTGGAGCCGGATGAACAAAAAACCGTAACACTGCAATTAAGGAAAGATGATCTAGCTATTTGGAATCATGAAATGAAGTTTGTTGTGGAACCTGGCCATATAAAAATAATGGTAGGAAATGATTCTATCAATCTCAAGGAAACCATTCTAACAATAGAATAATCTTCGTTGGAAAGGCAAAGCAACACTTGAACTTTACAGGTGGACAAATAAAAAAATGAACTAAGGGCTGGGTGGGAGTCCTTAGTTCATATCCTAGCACAAGCCCAAGTTGCTACAATCCGTTATTTGAGCTGGGGCCGAGAAACGCGTAGTGTAACTTGCTTTGTTGAACTACTCACCACTTAATTTCTAACGAAATTTGAAGTGGGAGATTCCTGCGAACACCAAGGCATCCCTCGGTTATTTTAGCAGGCTCTACCCGTAGTCCCTACGGTGAAAGCTTTATATATCCTGTACGTTGACTCGCCACGCACCCTACTTTAGCTTGGTTTTCGCAACTTCGGAATGCGTGGAGGCGATAGAACGTTGAAGATTTTACGTGACAGACGCTTTTCCTGTCACAACCTCATATCTTCAGTTTTCAAAGAACAACTTACAGGAATATTGCACCACACAAACATGCGTTCTAGATACCCCAACCGACATTCATCTCCCACTTATTTTTGGGCTATGCCCTGCACAAAATTGAAGAGGGAGTCTTTTGTCGGAAAATGATAAAAATACATTTGTTCTTGTCTCTTATTTATCATCCTAAATTTCGCCATTCTGTTGGTGTTGCACCGATATGTTTTTTAAATTGCTTATAAAAATAAGCAGTATCCGAATAGCCAACCATTTTGCCAATTTCACCCGCACGTAGATGGGTTGTTTTTAATAATTCTTTCGCTTTTTCTAAGCGAAAATGGTTGATGTATTCCGAAAAAACAACACCAATTTCTTTTTGAAATAATTGACCAAGATAAATAGGATTAATGTGAAATCGTTGACTCAAAGTTTTCAACGATAACTCTTCATTATAATTGGCATGCATATAATCCAAGACATTTTGGACAATCGGACTTCTCGAATCTTGTTGATTCTCAATTGCTGCCACCAATTCCTGGCAATAGTCTAATAAAATGCTTTTGATTTGTTGTAAATCTGTCGCATATACTAATTTCTCAATAGCTGCGGTATGATTATAATGTTTTACATCTTGAATGGAATGATGGATATAGGCAATCAGATCAATCGTATATTTTCTGGCAACAGCAGGTGCAAGAAATTTGGTGTGCTGCGTTAAAGTTTGAAAAAATTGTTCGATTCCTTCTTCTACTTTTTCATCTGAATCAAGAATTCTTTTTACAATATCCGCTTTATAGGTTTGTTGGTTTTTTAATAATGTTTGCCGATCCACGTGGACTTGGCTAGAAATGACTGTGTTAGGTTCAAGACAAATTTGGTATAGTGAATATTCACGTGCTTGGAAATAACTTTCTCCTAATCCTTCCATTGAATCTACTGGATCCCCCATTGATAAATAAAAAGTACCAATTTCAGGGCAATTTTCATGCAGATAATGAGCTAGTTCCTGGTTTGTTTGATAAAGGTCTGCAGGAGCCTTTCCATCCAAAATAATCAATAATTCTTGATCAGGACTTAATAAGCAGTGTGCAGAAAAATCGTTTTCAATATTCTTTCGCAGTTCAACACTTATTTCTGTATCAGCTATATTGGCGAATTCCAATGTCGATACATTATAAAATGGGCGTAAACTACTCATTCCATATAAAGACAAGCGTTGTTCCCATTCATTTTTATTGATTTCACCATTCAATAAACGCCATAATGTATTATCTTTTAAAGTATGGAAAGCAACGTCTTCGGTTGCCTCTCGAGCAGCCGCTAACTTTTCACTTACAGTCTGAACGGTTTTCAACAATTCATCTTCATCAACAGGCTTCACTAGATAGTTCTCAATGCCTAGTATCATACCTTTTTTAACATAATCAAATTCTTCATAACCTGATAAAACTATACATTTAATTTGTGGCCGGATTTTCTTCGCTTCTTCAAATAGCGACAGGCCTGTACGCTTCGGCATGATAATATCCGTTACGATAAGATCAATCGGGTTTTCTCGAATAAATGCTAAAGCATCTTCTCCATCCTCCGAAATATGCTTAATCTCAAATCCATAATCTTCCCAATCAATAAGCGCCCCTAATCCCCTTGTAATTAAAGGTTCATCATCTGCCAATAAGACTTTATACAATTTCATCCCCTCCTCTTGGGATGATAAGGGTGATGTTCGTCCCCTGATTTTCTCTACTTTCAATAGTTAGGCCATACCCTTTACCATGTTTTAATTTTAAACGCTGATGAACATTCTTCATACCAATTGAATTCATGTTCTCCCCTTCTTCATCATTAATATGTTCAAGAATTGTGTTCAGCCTATCTTCTTGAATGCCTTTTCCATTGTCCTGAATCACTATCTGAATATGATCTATTTCTTGTTTTGCGATGATTTCTAATCGATTATCTTTTCGATCCTTTTGAAATCCATGGACAATATAGTTCTCTACGATCGGTTGGAGTACCAATTTTTGAATCGGGGTTCTCTCGATTTCCCTAGGGATATCAAAGAGAACCGTTAATTTATCAGGATGTTGCAGTTGAACAAGCTGTAAATATTGTTGGACATTTTCCATCTCTACTTGTAAAGGAACCATATCTTTCGATTCAAGAGAATAGCGCAATAATCTTGATAGATGGTAAATCATTTTACTCGATGTTTTCGAGCCGTCTACAACCGCTGTCATCCGAATCACTTCTAAAGTATTAAATAAAAAATGTGGATTAATTTGTGATTGTAAAGCTTTTAACTCTGCTTGCTTCTGTTTCAAATTTAAAACATAGACTCTCTCGATATATTCATTTAATTCGTCTAACATCGCATTAAAGCTGGAAGCAATAGTTGCCAATTCATCCTCTTTTTTCGATTCCGGAATTCGAATCGCTAAATTTCCCTTTTGCACTTCTTGGATAGAGGCATCAATTCTTCTTATGCGCGCCGAATAATTACGCATAAAAGAGTAAGTGAGTATAATGGCAATCGTAATAAACGGAATAATTAACAGCCACATCGTTCCTTTTACAACCGTTAATTTATTCATTTCTTTATGAGGAATAACTGTAAAAGCCGTATATTGACCAATACCTTTAATGGAATTGACATAATAGGTATCGCCTTGCCATTTCACTTGATTCTCGTAATTTGCATTCGGAAGATTTTCAACGAATTTTTCTGGGATTTTTTGATTATTAGCATAAACTAATTGTCCATCTTCTTTAAATAAGAAAAAAGATGATTTAACTTCTGCATTTTCTCGCTGAACAATTTTATCTAAACCTTCAGTGGAATAATAGATGACAAGTTCGCCCATTTTTTGCAATGTCGCCGGGTTATTTATGGCAATATGCTTGATAAATGTATCTTCTATCCGATCTTCTGGGATAATGCTTTCATTTTCGATTGATTCTTCATTTTCCTTAGCAATACTTTGATTCCAACGTCCATAATTATAGATAAATAAATAGCTAATGTCAGAAAAATCCTCTGACAATAAACTAACTGCATTAATATCATCATCTTGACTAAAATATCCATAGAAATAGGTATCAATATTACTTGGAATAAACGAAGGATGACCTGTAAATTTATCGAGCCGATACTTTAGATAATCTTCATAATCATTATGAAGTGCGTAAGAAATATCATCGATTAGACTTCCTTTTTCATAAAGTGTCCGAGTGATCCCATTCCAATCTGCTTCTTTATTTATAAAATAATCTTCTACTCTTTCAAGCGTTCTAATATTTAAATCCATTTCTCTTTTAATAATGAGATCTGAATAATAATTTGAAATTACCACAATCAATACAACCACTGTAGCAATGATTGTTAAAGAGGACGTCAGCAACAACCGATTAAATATATGATGCTTGATCCGTTTAATAAATTTCATTAGCATAATGCTAGCCCCCGTCCACTGTTTTGCTATTCGGGCTAGGGAAGAATTATTCCCTTAAGTATATTTTCGAAAAGTTTTCCTGAAAAAGCAAGGTTATTGACGTTTTTCAGTAAAAGCCAATATTCATCATAATGACTTTTGCATAGGAAATTTACAACGTTTACTAAATGAGCATCTTAGAATTGCGATTTGAAAGATTTCCTGTGGATGATTAATATTAACTAGTCGTTACAGTATACATCTCACTATCCAGTGATGGTATATCTTTATGACTAAGTTTCCGTCGACCTAATTAACTTGCTCACTACAACAAGTATATTCCATTTACGACCATTATGAAAAATATAAAGTGATCAGCTAGCTGATATTTCGAAGTGTACATAGTACAAGGCTCTTCATTAGCCGCCGACGGTAAGGAAGCATAGTCAATTTCCGATCTTTAAAAACTATATCTCATTTCCTACTTTTTCCGATTACTCTTAAAATGAAAAATCAAGCTGGACTTTTCATCCAGCTTGATATCTTTTATTTGTTTTCAGCTTTCCATTCGTCATATTGACTTTGAATTTCATCCATTACTTTGTCAAGACCTGCATCTTTCAATTTTTGATTGAATTTAGGCAAGTACTCTTCTGGATCAACTGAACCAGTTGCCAAAGCATCGTAAAACTCATTTGAAACATTGGTAATGGAAGCAACTTCAGTTCTCACTGGGTCACTATTGAAATGGAAACCTAAGGTTGGAGCATTTGTTGCACTTTCATTAAACTCTTTGAATTTTTCCCATTTATCTGCTGGATCGTCTTCATATAGATATAGAACAAAATGGTTTCCTAGAGAATAAGAAGGCATATTATAATTTTCTATACGTGCTGGAAGATCCTTAATTGTATCATCATCATTCTTTTCATAATGGACACCTTCGATTCCTTTGTCCACTAAGTTACGTAGGTAAGGATCTGTGTTAAGCAAGTTTAGGAATTCCATAACTTTTTCAGGATTAGCTGAAGTAGATGAAATCGCTTGGATCGAACCTGTTACAGATGTATTCACAGTAACTGGGTCTTCTGCAGGTACTGAAACAACCTCATATTTAGCTGAACGAGTCCATAGTAAGTCAGCATATGGTTGTGATCCACCTGTACGAACGAACCAGTTCTCTACATCCATTGGCCAGCTATCCTTACTTGTAGCTGCATCTGATTTTAAATAACCAGCTTTAAAATATTTATGCATTGTTTTATAGATGTCTTTTGTTATATCTGTATCAAAAGCATTAATAACCTTGTCTGTATCTCCTTCAAATGGCACAGCAAATGGAAGCTCTTCAGACATGATAAAGTCAAATGGAAGCAATGCCTTAAAGGTTGCAATTGGTGTAATATCAGGTTCATTTTCTTTAATTTCTTTTAGCATTGGCTCTAAATCTTCCAAATTCTTCACTTTAGAAATATCAAAATTATATTTATCAACTAAACGCTTATTAAATGTATAAACAGTTTGTCTAGCTGCTTCTTTGTTAGCAGGAATCCCATATAATGTACCATCAACTTGGGCACCTTCTATTAATGCAGGATCTAATGTTTCCTTTAATTCTTTTCCATGAGAATCTAATAGATCATTAACAGGTTCAAATGCTCCTTTTTGAGCATATTGCACATAGTTAGCTCCATCAATATAAGCTAAATCAAATGGTTCTCCGGAAGAAATAATAACCTGCATTTTTTGGTTATAATCTCCCCAATCAATTTGTGTCAATTTGACGGTAGCATTGATCTTTTCCTTCGTATATTTGTTGACTTCTTCGAATACTTTTTCAGCATCCTTTTGTGGTGTACCAATAGTATACCATTTAATTTCATAAGGTTTCTCACTATCAGAACCCTTACTTGAGCCTTCCTTGTTACCGCCTCCACATGCAGCTAGAACAGTACCAAGGCTAAGAAGCAAAACTAATAGTAGCACAAGCTTCTTCTTCATTTTGAACTCCCCTTTTCTTTTTGATTTATTTAGGTATGCGATTCAAGTGTGGAAAAGCGATAAGTGATCCTAGCAGATGGAATAGACGCGACCCCCTGCGGGAAGTAAGGAGCGGCAAGGCCCGGGAAGGCATAGCCAAGGGAGACTTGACACTCGCCCGCGGAAGGGCATATTCCATTTGTACTATTCAAAAGCTATATCATATTCCACATTATTTTCTCGATACCCATTTATTCTTTAACGCCGCCAACAGTCAATCCCCCAACAAAATACTTTTGGAAAAATGGATAGGAAACTGCTATTGGCAATGTGGCGATTACCACCATAGCCATTTTTGCAGCATCAGCAGGAATGGTATCAAATAAGCTTGATTGCATAGCGCTGATCTCTACGTTTTGCCTCATAAATTCGAGGTTGGCTTCAATTTTCATCAATAGGGATTGCAATGGAACTAAGTTTGGCTGGTCTATATAAAGTAAGGCGTTAAACCAGTCATTCCAATACCCTAATGTACTAAATAAAGCAATTGTTGCGATTCCGGGTAAAGATAGCGGAAACACAATTTGGAAAAACGATCTCAATTCACTTGCTCCATCAATTCTCGCTGATTCCAAAATCGCTTCTGGAACAGATCTTATGAAGAAGGTTCTCATAATGATGATGTAGAATGCGTTCATCGCAAGCGGTAAGATCAAAGCCCATATCGTATTTTTAATTCCCAAAAATTGAGTTGCTACGATATAAGTTGGAACCATTCCACCACTAAATAGCATTGTGAATAAAGCTAAAAATGTGAAAAACTTTCTGTATTTAAATTGTGGCCTAGAAATAGCATAGGAATAAAAAGTGATCATCATTACACTGATAACAGTACCTACAATTGTAACAACTATCGTAATCCAATAAGATTGAAGTAATTGATCTTTAACACTCCATAGGAATTTATAAGCATCAAGGCTCCAAGCCTCTGGGATCAATTGGAATCCATTCCTGACAATACTTTCTTCACTTGTAAACGATATAATAATAACGTAAGCGAAAGGGAACAGACACATGGTCGTAAAGATCCCTAAGATAATAGCCATAATAGTATTTGTAACCGGATGGAAATTGTGATAATCGCGGTGCTTCTTCCGCTTCTTTATAACGTTTCCATTTAAATTCACTTGATCCATTTGTGCAACCTGACTAATAGATTGTTCATTATTATTTTTACTCATAATCTCGACCTTCCTCCTTTCATCAAATCATAGCTTAGAACAGAGCACTTTCTTCGTCAATTTTTCTTACAATATAGTTCGCAATGATGACGAGAATAAAGCCTACAGCTGATTGATAAAGGCCAGCAGCCGTACTCATTCCAATATCTCCTAATGACATCAAACCTCTATAAACAAACGTATCAATTGTGTTTGTAACAGAATAAAGTGCACCTGAATCTCGTGGAACTTGGAAGAATAAACCAAAGTCAGAATTGAAAATTTTACCGATATCCATAATGAGTAGGACGACAATAAGTGGCTTAATCATTGGCAATGTAACATGCTTCACTTGTTGCCATTTTGTTGCTCCATCAATCATGGCTGCCTCATAATAAGTTTTGTCAATCCCAACTATTGAAGCGAGATAAACAATACTACCGTATCCGATCCCTTTCCAAAGGCTCATAAATATAAGAATGACTGGCCAATACTTCGGATCACTGTACCAAGAAATCGGTTCAATATTAAACCAGCCTAAAATATTGTTCAATAATCCTTGGTCAGGACTTAAAAAGGTAAAGACGAAATAGCTTACAATTACCCATGAAAGAAAATGGGGAAAAAGCATTCCTGTTTGATAAAACTTCGCTAGCTTTTTTTGTGTTAGTTCATTTAATAGAATCGCTGTTGTGACAGCCGCTAAAAGACCTAAAATAATAAAAGCTAAATTATATAATATTGTGTTCCTAGTAATTAAAAAGGCACTATCAGTACTAAACAAGTACTTAAAGTTGTCCCATCCAATCCACTCACTGTTCATTATGCTAGCAAAAAAGCCGTCTCTATCTATTCGAAACTTTTTAAAAGCAATAATGTTACCAAACATCGGCAAGTAAGCAAAAAGTAATAACCAAATTGTGCCAGGTAAAACCATAAGAAGCCATACACGGTTTTTATAAATGTCTTTGATAAAATTCACTTTTTCACTAACCTCCTTACTTTTGAAACCATTTTCATACTCTTATTATAAAATTTACTATAATAGAATAGTAGTTGATTTTATTGATATTCACTGTACTAACTAAACAATCTTATTAACTAGAATTCTTTCTTTATTTACTTTTGGAAACGACAAATGAGCAGTATCCAATTGGATCTGCTCATTTGTACATCAAATACTTTATACCTATTTGACTTGCAGTCTAAATGTCTTAATTTCATATGGCTTAATCTTAAATTCAATTGTTGAACCTTGTTGCTCTTCTCCAATCGATTCTTCCATTAGATTAGTTTCTATCCAATTCTCGACTGGCTTATGAATTTGCACAGTTGCTTTTCCTCTCCGTCCTTCATATTCATGAACCCGCACAATCACACCTTTGCCATCTTGAGCAGGCTTCACTGCATCCACCCATACATGGTCAGAGTGTAAATCTAAGAAGGAGTTTTCATCTTTCCATTCACCTTGGAGGATCATTACAGGGTCATTCAAATCCCATGCTTTTTCTACTGTTTTTGCTTCACGCCAATCACCAGTATGAGGATAAAGGGAATACGTAAATGTATGATGCCCTTGATCAGCATGTGGGTCAGGATGTGTTGCAGCCTTTAGTAGAGTTAGACGCATCCGGTGCTCTTTAATATCATAGCCATATTTGGAATCATTCAAAAGACTGACCCCAAAACCAGCTTCAGATAAATCAGCCCATTGGTGTCCCACCGATTCAAAGCGTGCCATATCCCAGCTTGTGTTCCAATGATTTGGACGTTTCACATTCCCATATTGGACATCATATGTCGCTTCAGTCGCACGAATATCCACAGGGAATGCAGTTTTTAGTAATTTATGTTTCTCATGCCAGTCAGCCTCTGTTTTGAAATCAATCCGGCGCTCATTTGCATAGAAAGTAATCTTCTGTGTGAATTCTGATTTATGATAATGCCATTTCGCTTGAATTTCAATCGCTAGCGACCCATTTTCTACGACCTCGAATTCGACTAACTCACGAATTTCTTCCATTTTCTCTTGATAGAAAATATCAATATCCCATGCATCATGGGCAAGTGGCTTGTCCTCAAAGATTTGCAAAACATTTCCATTTTCTCCTTCCGCTAGGATGGAGCGTTCCGCTTCTTTATCATAGAGGCGTGAAATTTGACCGTATCGATTAAATTCTACTGTATAGAAAGGTGTTTCAACTTTCTTATCTTTATATTGGAAAGGTGATGTTTCTTTTGACTTAGCATCAGCCTCAAAATAAAGAGTTTTCGCACCAAAGGCTGGAAGAGAGTCCACTTCCACAAGCCAACCATTTGCTTGCTTTTGTGCAGGCAACATCATTCCGTCCGCTGTTTTCCAAATACCATTTTCTTCTATATGCTCAGGGATCCATACATTTCTTGCTTCTTTCATATGGGATGCATTATAAAGTGTGACAGCTTGACCAATCTTCTGTAACAGTGGAGATAAGATCTCTGCTTCAACTTGATCGACAATAGCAAAAGCTTCCTCATATTCCTTTCTCGCATCTTCGTATACCTCTGTAATCGAAGAGCCCGGAATAATATCGTGAAATTGATTGCGCAAAATGATTTTCCAACCTGCTTTTAATGCCTCATTTCCTTGCCATTCTCCTGTTCGCGATAGCCAACTAGTTAGGATTTCAGCGCGCCGATATTGTAACTCTAATTGGCGATTCATCTGTTTCATAAAGGCTTGGCTTGTATAAGTTCCACGGTGATACTCAAGATACAATTCACCATCCCATTTATGAATATAACCATCCGATTCTTTCACATTCGCATGAAGCTTTTCGAAAAATTCTCCTGCTGTGGATGTTTTTACATTTGGCATACCAGGAAGCTTATCAAAACGGCGTCTCATTTCAAGCATATGCCGGTTGACACCACCGCCACCATCACCATAGCCATAGGAAACCAGGAGATCTTTTGTCAATTCTTTATCTCTGTAACCTTCCCAAGCTCCCTTAACGGTTTTCGCTGTAATAAAGCCATTATACGTATAGAACCAAGAATCTGGTCCATTCCAAGGTTCAGGAGTCGTAATAAAATGAGTCAAAATTTCCGAACCATCGATCCCTTTCCAATAGAACGTATCATGTGGCATCCGGTTATATTGGTTCCAACTAATTTTTGTTGTCATCATTGTTTTAATTCCAGATTTTTTCAAAATCTGTGGTAAGGCCCAACTATAGCCAAAGACATCTGGCAACCAGAGGTATGGGCTATCTGCATTAAATTCTTTTTTGAAAAATTCCTTACCATACAGAATTTGACGTACAAGTGACTCTCCACTTGGGATATTACAGTCCGCCTCAAGCCACATCGCACCAGCAGCTTCCCATTTTCCATCCGCAATCTTAGCTTTCATTTGTTCATAGATTTCCGGATAATCGGCTTTGATATATTCATACAATTGTGGTTGCGTTTGTAAAAACAAATACTCTGGAAATCGTTTCATTAAGTTCAAGACTGTTGAAAATGAACGAGCCGATTTTTCCCGAGTGTTTTTCAATCTCCATAACCAAGCAACATCGATATGCGTGTGGCCGACAGCATGGATCGTGATTTCGGAGGAAGGATCGATTGCTTCAACAGCCTGCATAAGTTGATCTTCCGCTTCATAACATGACTGGTAAAACTCTTCACTCCCTGGTTCTGTCCAATCAATCAACTTAAGTGCAGCACTGATCAGCTTGCTTAACGTAATGTGAGCAGGGTCTGCTTCTGTTGTCTCTTTAAGAATTTCAAAGGCAGCATAAAGTGTATAAAATAAATTATCGACTTTTGAATCAAGCCAAGCAATTTCTGCTTTTTCCAGCTTATATTCTTGTTCACGCGGGACGCCGCCCCCTTCCATTCCCGACCAAAGACGAAAGTCAAGGCGTAATGGACCTTGTGCATAGGCTTCGTCAAATAAAACTTCCTCATGATTGGAATCCACCCCTTGATAAGGCTTACCATTTACAAATAGTAATGACTCAAACCCAGAGTTGTTTCCACCACCTGTACGACCAAAAGAGAAAAGGCCAACTAATTGCTTTCCCGCTAATCGCTGATGAGCTACCACAGTAGTATGAAGCCATAAATAGCGGTCTCGTCCTTTCCAATAATCACCTAAACTCATTTTTTGTTGAGGATCGTATTGTCCAGGGGGATAGGCACCAATTTCCCCATCATCTTCTTGAATCATAAAGTCTTTGATCGAGATTCTGTCTCGATAACGAAAATCAGCTAATTCGCGAATACGATTTTCAAATTTATTTTCTGTAAGAAACAAACTAATCACTCCTTAAGTTTTATTGTTTTTTCCATTTTACGGAAGCGTTTCATACAAATTGTCATAATCCAATAACTTGGAAGGACTCCCCCTAGAAACGGAATTAACCCTGGAACTTTTGCTAGGAGATAAACGATGAAGGCAAGCCCAAGCAAAAGAATAATAATATCTTTTATACTCGCAATCGCATGGAATAAGGATTGCTTAATATACTCTTTAATCGTAAATGTATACTGTACATAAAGTGGGAAAAAGAATGCCAATGTTAAGATGTAAATCATAAATAAAACGAGAAAAAAGACATATAAAAAAAGCGAGAAAAAACCTGTCATCTGCTCAGAAAAACTGAGATCTAGAAAAAGAAAGCCACCAATCAACGCAAAGATAACGCCAATCAAATTGCTCTTTTTCCATTCTTTAAAATATGTAGTTTTGAATAACGACCATATCGGAGTATCAAAGTCTTTCATAGTCCATCTGCGAACAACTGTAAACATTGCCACAGTGGCGGGCATGATTCCGAAAATACCTAGTCCGAGAAGTGTAAATCCAATCCATAAGAGGTTGGTCCATATCAAACGGAGCAGCCACTCACTTACAATTTGAAATAATTTCATTTCTGACCAACCTCCATATATTTTCTTACATTGTTTACTATATATTCTGCCCCTAAAATCAACAACTCAAGTTGTAGATCTTTAGGGGCGGAATTTATGACTCGCCTTTGCGCCAACAAAACCCAGAGTCGAACTATTGTCACTAGATTTCAAATCGATTACGACAGAGCGCAAGCCTTAGAGCATAGGATCGAGCCATTCACCCTTGAAAGAGCCGTCCGTCATGCTCGAGACATTAGAGACTTGACGGGGGACCGTTATCGTGAGGGTCGTGTCGTTAAACCAAGACCCTGATCAAGCTATCTTATCCAGTTATTTTTTCTCGTTTAAAGGACTTCCTTGAACGGTTTTTCCAATATAACTAAGAACAAATTCACTAAACATTGTATTGGACCAAGCAAACCATTCGCGTGTAAATTCTTCCGGATTAGAGGCATTAAATCCTTCATGCATGAACCCTGTGCCACCATCTGTATTTAAGAGTGTACGAAGTAACGCCTCTTTTTCTTTCTGATCAATGCTTGTCATACCTTGTACTGAAAGAGCAATATGCCAAATATAATGGTCTGGTGTGTGGGGACTGCCGATTCCGCTCGCTGCCTTTCCTTCATAATAGTATGGATTATCCCGACTTAAGATAAAGTTACGTGTATTTTGATAGATTTCATCGTCAAAATCACAATATCCTAGATAAGGAGCGGACATAAGACTTGGCACATTGGCATCATCCATTAGTTGGTAACCACCTGCTCCATCAACTTCATAAGCATAAATTTTCCCGTACATCGGGTGATCGATAACCGCATGAGTTTCAATACCATCACGGATTTCTTGTCCCAATGCTGCACATTCTTTGCCTAGCTCTTCATCCTGTAAAACAGTCTGACAGATTTCCGCAGCATAGCCCATAACAACTGAAGCAAACATATTAGCTGGAACTAAATAACCGTATGTGCATGCATCATCACTTGGGCGGAATGCACTCCATGTCATCCCAGTTGGTACAACTTTTGATCCTTTTCCATCACGGATCAATGTATCCTGTGGGCGATCTTCTGTACGTTCAAAACGATAGGAGGAGTTTTGCTCATGATCTTGTTCAATCTTCCATACCTTTACAATCGTTCGAATCGCTTCATGGAAATCTGCATTTAAATGGCTTGTATCACCTGTCGATTTCCAAAGCAAATAGGATAATTGGATCGGATAGCAAAGAGAATCGACTTCATATTTACGTTCCCAAATCCATGGAGTCATCTCTGTTTGGTCAGTTTGATGCCCTTTTCCATTTGCTGAATCATTAAAAGCATTCGCATATGGATCATGTAAAACAAATTGAATTTGTCGATTGACAACCCCTAGCAACATTTCTTTAATCGCTGGGTCATCATTAGCTGCCATTAAATAAGGACGAACTTGGGCTGCAGAATCCCGTAGCCACATGGCAGGAATATCTCCTGTTATAACGAATGTTGTCCCATCATCTAGATGCTTCAATGTCGTTGAATAGGTGTTAACAAAGCATTGTGCAAACATCTCATGCAGTTTCTCTTCTCCAGGAAAAGCTGTTTTTACTTGGTCAATAATTGCTTGTAATGAAGCTGGAATATTTGTCATGATTTAGTTAGCCCCTTCCATACCCACAGTTATAATTTTATAAGCTCCGACTGGTCGTTCTTGATATTTTTCGCCAATCATGCTTAGTTTTTCTTCGATCAAATTACTATCGTAATAGTTCACATCATTAGGATGCTGAATGGTTAGTAATTTTTCCTCGTTTGAAGGATTGTAGACTCGGAAGAAAAGATCCTTGCTTGTTTCTCCTCTTTTTACGCTTGTTAGCACAAGTCCATTACTTTCCCATTGAATAAATTGACCGTTTGTTGGTAATTCTCCATCATGTATGTCTGTTTGTACACAGACAGCAGGAATTTGAAAATCATATGCTGCTTCATAGGCTTTTGCGGAAATTGCATCTCCTGCATGTGGGATCACATACCATTCAGCTGTTTGGTTACCTAAGCATTGTGCTTCAGGTGTTGGGAAATAACCCCAATCCCCTAGTTCAGAGACGGCACGTAATACTGTAATAGCAAATGTTGTATTATCTTCTACTACCTCATATTCTTGCAAACCTTTTGTCGCAACTGTTAAACCATTTTGGCCATCTGATAACGAAGCAAATGAATGTTGGTGATGATCAAAGCTTGGATTACTCCATTCAACTTCCGGTTTATTCGGTCTTTCCACAATTTCAAAAGCACTTTCAGCTAAATGGTGATCTGTTGTAAATCCAGTTGGATAAACAACGCGCAAGCGATGGTCTTTAGCTGTATTATTAAATGCTAATTTTACAGCAAGCCCTTTTGCATGTTTATCTAGTGTCAATATCGTTTTCAATTCAAGAGTGGTCATTTCCTCAGAACGTCTTGCTTCACGATCTTTATGCCATACAAGTCGATCTTTCAGCGCCTCCAACTCTTCATGGGCTGAGACTGGAATTTTGAATTGATGAATAATCTCAATACTTCCTCTTGATGGGTTATTTTCTGTGACTCTTATATCTGCTTGTAAGCCCTTTGTTGTATATGCCTTTTCTCCTGTTGCTTTTTTAAACATATATTCATTGCCAATGTCACTAGTATCTTCATAACTTCCAACACTTTTTAGTTCATGTCCTGTTACTTTATCTAGCACATCGTATGTTCCATCCTCATGAACACTTACACGAAGATAGTCATTCTCCAGAATATTTTCCGCTTGAGTGATTCTTTGCGGAGAAACCATTGGCTCTTTTTCTACTAAAAAGTAAGTGGCATAACCGAATTCTGGTAATTCATCTGTTGTAAACATCACTTTTACCTTTTTAGCATAATGTGGCTGTCTAAATTTATCATCTGGCAGATCATAGCCGAATTCCACCCCATGCTCTTCAATGGTTGCAGGAATTTCTTCCCCATTTGCGTTGACTACCGTTAATTTTGGTAATGATTTATCCGTTAAATGGGCATGTATTTCTGGAAATGGCATTTCACTAAAATATATTTTTTCCAAGTCTACTACTTTTTCAATTGTAGTATGACGCTTATAACCTGTTGTATTCATGACAATCAGTGGAATCGCGTTATCAAACTCAGCAGGCGCAGTCGTATTCATTTTCGCAGTTAATTTTTCCGTTTGCTCTTCAATAAGCTTGTCTGCCATTTGATCTACTTTCTTAAAGCGAGTCACCATTTCTTCATGGACTTCATCAACCGAACAACCACAAATACTGTCATGTGGATGGTTTTGCATCAATTGTTTCCAAGCAAAACGAAGATAATCCTCTGGATATTCTTCACCATTCATATAAGCAAATGTAGCAAGTGGTTCAACTAAACGCTCAAGTTTATTTTGCGCAGATTGGTTCATTTGTTTCAAATAAATGCGTGCGGAAGCTGTATTCACTAAAGTAGACCAACCATCTGTACGCTGATTACGTAATTCTCCTGTCACTGTCTGAAGTTTTTCAGGAAGACTATTTTTCACCTCTTCCATATACTCTTCAAAACTAGAGTGTTTGAATTCGATATCAGGATACATTTCATTCGCTAACTTAATCGCTTCCGGAAGATCCTTCTGCAATGGCTGATGGTCACAGCCATTCATATAAAGTAAATGTGGTGTAGAAGCATATTTTTTAGCATCTGCTAGCTTCTGCTCCCAGAATTTTTCCGCTTCTTCTTTGGAGGAAGGGATTTCATTCCCATTTGAATACCAATTGGCAAATAGTACACCTAGCACACTCGAACCATCAGGCGATTGCCACTCTAGTTCCGAATATGGAGATTCAAAATTCTCGGAATCACTAACCATATTATTAAAGCCTGTTGGCTTTACGCCGCGTCCAAATGCGGCTGTATCAATTCCAGCCTGTTTTAATATTTGCGGTGCCTGTCCATAAATCCCAAATGTATCTGGGAAATAACCAAGTTTGGAATATTGTCCATATTTTTTCGATTCATTCATTCCAATAACTAAATTACGCACATTTGCTTCAGCGCTTGTTAAGAAAGCATCTTGTAAAATATACCAAGGTCCGATAATAATTCTCTTTTCTTGGATGTATTTTTTAACTAAATCATATTTTTCAGGTCGAACCTCAAAATAATCATCCAAAGCAATGGTTTGTCCATCTAAATGAAAACTTTTGTACTCAGGATCATTTTCTAGCTTTTCTAGTAAAGCATCCATTAATTTCACTAAATAAAAACGATGTTTCTCAAAAGGCAGATACCACTCACGATCCCAATGTGAATGGGAAATAATATGTGCTGTTGTTTTCGCCATGTTGCTCCAGTCCTTTCTAGTAATCACTTACATACTTTTTAATGTCACTCATGGAAACCGCTGTCAAATATTCTTAGACGATCCCTATATTTATCTCTTAACCTTATTTCATTGCTAATCTTACATCTATACCTTAGTAATCTAGAAAAACAATGTCAATCCCTCTAGATCGTTCCATATTATTTTTTCAGTTTTTCTAAATATAATCAACAAAACAAAGTATTTTATTTTGAGTAATCGGAAAATAGTATGGAATGAGATCTAGCTTTTGAATACCATAAATTGGACATCTCCTTTTTCTCGGGCGGCTTTTGCTTTTTCGGTCATGTAACAACTTAAGATGTCTCAAATCCCGCGGTAGTCGCCGCCTTCTGCGTCAATCTCGCACTTAAAATATAGCCGTTTCTTTTAAGAACTATCTCTAAAAGCACAGAAAAAATCGTCCAATCTAGTAAAAAAAGTTACAAAACTTCATTTTCAGAAAGGACGATTTTTTTATGAATCTATGTTGACTGAATCATTTTCCTGATAGAGATTTTAGCCTTCAAATCCGAACAACGTTGATTTACGCTTCAGGTGACGCTTTCCGGGGGGCAGCTCATATGCTCCTGCGGGATCTCATTTGTCACGCTAATCCCCCAGGAGTTACCACCTTCCGCTCCAATCAACTAAGTTAAGGAAATACATGGACTAGCAATTCAATCTCCTTTAACAATAAAGTTCGTGTAATGACATTAATAAGCAATTAGGAAATTGACTCGACTATTAAAAATGCAAGAAATTCTTCTTAGTTGAAAAAAATAAACCTCTAAAAATTAGTTAGTTTTTTACGAAATTGTCTCGATAAATTTTTTGAAGGCTGCTTTTCCTTCTTTTGTTCGTTTGAACACACCAGCATGTTCTAATACCGTTGAGAATACATGGCCAACTTCTTTGTGCAAAATATCCAAAACATTCTCTTCGCTCAAATTTGGATACTCAGCTTTGATATGACATGCCCATTCAGCATGCTTTTCTGTCAGTTGATCTGCTTTTAATTTTGATTCATAATCAGGCAGAAGAAGATATTCACCGACAAGTTGAAGCTCATCCTTCAATCGTCCTGGCAGCACAGCTAAGCCCATCACTTCAATTAAGCCGATGTTTTCCTTTTTGATATGATGAACTTCCGCATGCGGATGAAAGATTCCCAGTGGGTGTTGTTCATTCGTGCGGTTATTTCTTAAGACAAGATCAAATTCATAAAATTCTCCAGAACGGCGCACAATTGGTGTAATCGTATTATGAGGAACACCATCTGTTGAAGCCATTATTTCCACTGTTGGGTCACTGTAAGCTTGCCAACGTTTCAAAACATAGTCAGCTAATTCCGCTATTTGCTGACGGTTTTTTCCTCTTAAACGAATGACAGACATAGGCCAGTGCACAATTCCCGCTTCTATCTCTTCATAGCCATTAAAGGAAAAAGTGTATTCCATTTCTGCCTTTGCCATTGGAAAGATATGGTTCCCACCTTGGAAGTGATCATGACTTAAGATTGAGCCACCAACAATTGGCAAATCAGCATTGGAACCAACAAAATAGTGGGGGAATTGTTCGACAAATGCTAATAAACGGTTAAAACCTGTCTTCGATATTTTCATAGGAACATGTTCACCAGAGAAAACGATCGCATGCTCGTTATAATAAACATAAGGAGAATATTGTAAATACCATTGTTCTCCTTCTAATTCCACTGGGATAATCCGGTGATTTTGGCGAGCTGGATGATCCACTCTTCCGGAATACCCCATGTTTTCTTTACATAATAAACATTTTGGATAACTAGACGTCTTTTTTGTTCTTTCTGCTGAAATCGCGACCGGATCTTTTTCAGGCTTTGATAAATTAATCGTTATTTCTACATCACCATAAGGAGTCGCAGAAAACCAATGTTCATTTTTGGCAATTCGGTCGGTTCGAATATAATGGGAATCTTTTGCCAATTGATAAAAGTATTCCGTTGCTTTCTGAGGCCCTTCTTCTTTATAAATCGAATAAAAGTTGCGGATAATGGTTGAAGGTCTGGCAATGAAAGTACCCATTAATTTTGTGTCAAGCAAATCTCGGAACGTGACGGTATTATGCTCCAATTTTCCGTTTTCAGCTGCCCAATCTAAAATATTCGCCAAAATATGCACAAGAGATTCCTCTATGGAATCTGTCTCTGTTGACGTTGTATCTGCGTCCCAATCCTCTAAATCAAGGGCTTGCAGCAACTGATTACGCACAAAGTCAACATCCCATTTTTCAATTAGCTTTTTCTTCAAGCCATACTGGATTAGTTGGTCCAATGCGGAATAGATATTCATCAAGCGACCTCCTCTTTCTGTTTTGAACGGCTGACCACCTTTTTCTACATAAGGCGATATTTTTTTCCGTCCTTTAGAGAAATCAGGTGAGATTGTCCCTCACCTGATGTTCCATTTGTTCACCAACACTTATTTTTCGTAGCCATTAGGATGTTCAACAAACCAATCCCAAGCACTTTGGATCATGGATTCCAATGAAGCATGTTGTGGCTTCCACCCAAGTTCTTTTTTCGCCTTTTCAGAAGATGCGACAAGTCTAGCAGGATCACCGGCACGTCTTGGGGCGACAACAGCGGGAATTTCTTTTTCTGTTACTTTTCGTGCTACTTCAATCACTTCCTTCACACTAAAACCATTTCCATTTCCTAAATTATAAATTCCACTTTCTCCTGTTTTGCGTAATTTCTCAATGGCAAGCAGATGAGCATCGACTAGGTCCATGACATGAATATAGTCACGAATGCATGTGCCATCAGGGGTATCATAGTCCTCTCCAAAAATAGAAATTTCCTTCCGTTTTCCGAGTGCTACTTGTAAAATGATCGGGATGAGATGAGTCTCCGGATCATGATCTTCTCCGACGATGCCATTAGGATGAGCCCCTGCTACATTAAAATAACGTAAAACGACATAATGAATGCCATGAGCTGCTTCTGTCCATTTCAACATTTTCTCGATTGCCAACTTTGTTTCCCCATAAGGATTAGTTGGATCTGTCATCGCTGTCTCAGGAATCGGAATCTCTGTAGGTTCTCCAAAGACCGCGGCTGTGGAGGAGAATACAATTTTGTCTACCTTATGCTTCTTCATCGTTTGTAATAAGGAGAGCGCTCCGCCAACATTATTATCATAATAGTCTAGCGGGATCTCCACACTTTCCCCTACAAGAGAGTTAGCTGCAAAATGCATCACAGCTTCTATCTTATTTTCCGTGAAAACTTGATCTAAAAACGCCAAATCTCTTATATCCCCATTGTAAAACTTGGCCCCATCTAATAAAGCTTCTTTATGCCCCTTTTGCAAATTATCCACTACAACCACATCTTCATCTTGTGCCAGCAACTGCGCCACTGCATGACTGCCAATATACCCTGCACCACCACATACTAAAATCGCCATCTATTTCCCCTCCTATTAAAATATCATTCGATATTATTCGCTTCGTGCGTGTCACCGCAGTTCTCTTGCACCATCACCGATGGCAACCGTGTAAAAGTCTGCCTTCATTCCTGTCGCTTCTTCATAGCTTGCACCAACATTTTCGATGAAAGTATCAAGATCGGTTTTCTTCACGAGGTTGATCGTGCAACCACCAAAGCCAGCTCCAGTCATTCGTGCTCCTAAGGCATCTTCATTCCAAGCTGCTTCTACGAGCGCGTCCAATTCTTTCCCCGTCACTTCATAATCATCTCGTAAAGATAGATGAGAAGCACTCATCAATTTTCCAAAAGCGGCAAGGTCCCCTTCATTCAGTTTGTCCACGGCCACTAAGGTCCGAGCATTTTCGGAAACCGCATGTTTCGCCCGTTTGCGGTCTGTTTCATTTTCAATCAAATATTTATGAGCTTCAAATTCGTCTACCGTTAAATCCCCTAGTGATTGGATATCTAATTCTTTTTGTAGTTGTTTTAAAGCACGCTCACATTCCGCGCGACGTTCATTATATTTGGAGTCTGCTAATCCGCGACTTTTATTTGTATTCGCAATAACTAAAGCATAATCCTCCAAATGGAAAGGGGTGTAATGATATTCAAGTGTCTGACAATCTAAGAGAACCGCATGATCTTTCTTCCCCATCCCACTTGCAAACTGATCCATAATTCCACAATTCACACCGACAAATTCATTTTCCGCCTTTTGCGAGTACTTCACCATATCGAGCATTTCCACTTGAAAACCAAATAATTCATTGATCATCACAGATGTAACAAGTTCAAGTGACGCAGAGGAAGAGAGACCAGCGCCATTCGGGATATCGCCAAAATACAAGATATCTAAACCATTTGAAAGTTTATGACCGGCTTTCTGAAAGGTATCAATCACCCCTTTTGGATAATTCACCCAATCATCACTTTTCTTATAAACAAGTTCATTTACATTCGCTTCTATAACACCTTTTTCAGCAAAATTCATTGAGTAAAATCTTAGCGTCTGATCATCTCTTTCTTTCACTAAAGCCGTTGTCCCCACATCTAAAGCACATGGAAAAACATGACCACCATTATAGTCTGTATGCTCTCCAATTAAATTAACACGTCCCGGCGCAAAGAAAACGCGCACATTTTCGCTATTCCCATATACTTTTTCAAATTCCTGCTTTAACTTCACTAGATTTTCCAAAACGGTCACCTCTTTATTTTTTAAAATTTAATCCCCGAAAAACTTTATTAATTAATTTAACTTACTTTATATGTTATTATAAAAATAACATTTTTGCAACGTTAATTTTCTGAAACCTGAAGGAGGAACAAACTGATAAAAACATCCGTTTTTCCTCTCTAGATAGTATGAGCCCCTATTTAAAAGAAAGGATTTGACACAATGAAAAAAGGAAGTTTTAAATGGATGAAATCGTTAAATCGCACGATTATTTTAAATAAAATTCGCACGGAGGGCCCCATTTCCCGAGCCACGATTGCAAAACAAACAAAATTAACTCCACCAACCGTAAGTAATCTTGTGAATGAACTGATTGCTTCGGGTCTCGTAATCGAGAGTGAGCAAGGCGAATCTGTTGGTGGGAGAAAGCCAACCATGCTGATCATTGATCAGACCCATTATCATATTATTGGACTCGATATTGGGACAAAAATGATTCGCGCTGTGCTTGTCGACTTATCGGGATCGATCATTGAAAAATTGGAAGCCCCTATCCCTTTATCTATTTCCAAGGATTCCTTGCTTAAATTAATTGAAAATACGATTACGAAACTTATTCATCTCCATCAAGATAAAGAATTGATTGGGATTGGGATTGGCATGCATGGGGTAGTGGATATAGAAACAGGGATCAGTGTCTATGCGCCTGGTTTAAATCTGCATGAGATTCCTTTAAAGGATGAACTAGAGGAAAGGTTTGACCTTCACGTCAAAGTAGATAATGATGTACGGGCAATGGCTTTCGGAGAATATTGGTTCTCAAATGGAAAGAATCATGACAATATGGCTGTTCTCAATATAGGGCGTGGAGTTGGAGCTGGGATTATCTTAAACGGAAAGCTTTTTCATGGGGAACATGATCTTGCTGGAGAAATTGGCCATATGACGATTGATATTCATGGAAAACCATGTTCTTGTGGTAGCTATGGGTGTTGGGAGACGCTTATTTCTGGTCCGGCGATTGGAAGAGAGGCACAACAATTGATTGAGCAAGGACAGCACACAATTCTAAAAACCATGGCTGCCAAAGATGGCGGGAATATAGATGGGAAGTTGGTGTATGAAGCCGCTCTTGCTGGGGATCAATTAGCTGTAGAGATTCTAGAAAAAACAGGCGTCTATATTGGAATCGGCTTAACCAATCTTATTCATATTTTGAATCCAACTAAAATTATTATCGGTGGTGGTGTTGCCCAAGCAGAAGCATTTATCTTGCCAAAAATAAAAGAAACAATTGCAAGTAAAGCACTGACCAAACAAGCGAGAGATACGGAAATCTTTTGTTCCAAACAAGGCGTTTTTGCCACAGCCAATGGCGCAGCTGCTTTAGTGTTAGGAGAAATATTTGAAGGTGAATTTTCATTGGGAAGCGAATAGGAGAAAAAAGCGGCTAGTAAAATTTTACAGATAGCACATCTGTCATGTTTTATAATAGATCTCATATATCTAATATGATGAATGTTTTTGGAGGGAAGCCTTATGGAAATACAAGTTCGCTCTGGGGATACACTCGAATATTACAGTCAATTATTCTCCATCCCCCTTGTTCTAATCGTCGACTCCAATTCAGATCGTAATGTGGAACAACTTCGGGTAGGTCAAACCGTCCATATTCCCGGATATACGATAAGCTCGCATATCATTCGGCATGGAGATACAATATCGGGACTTGCAAAATCGTACCAACTTGAACAGGATGCTTTACTCCTTGTAAATCAGTCAACAGATCTTTCAATAGGTGAAAAACTTCTTATTCCCTCGCGGATCACCCAAAATATAGTCGATCCAAAAGTTCATTATGATTTTACTCAACTCAATTTGGATATAAGGGCTCTTTTGGAATATTATCCTTTTTTGCAGAAACGTCAGATCGGGAACAGTGTTCTTAACAACCCCTTATATGAACTACAGATTGGAAAAGGCAAGAGAAAAATACAGATCAACGCCTCTTTTCATGCGAATGAATGGATCACAACTTGTATATTGATGCAATTTTTAAATGATTATTTACGGGCTCTCGTAGATGATCAAGAGATCAGTGGTGTTCAAGCTCTTTCTCTTTATGACCAATCACAGCTTTTCGCCATTCCGATGGTCAATCCGGATGGGGTAGACCTAGTATTAAATGGCCCCCCTAAAGATTTGGAAAAACAATTAATTACGTTGAATAATGGCCTTACGGACTTTTCTGGCTGGAAAGCAAATATTCGCGGGGTAGATTTAAATAAACAATTTCCTGCCAACTGGGAGTTTGAAAAGAAAAGAAAACCTACTAAACCCGGCCCTCGTGATTTTCTCGGGCTTACTCCGATTAGTGAACCAGAGACGAAAGCCATGGCCCAGTCAGCTTTACGAGAAGGATTTGATCGTCTTCTTTCTTTGCACACACAAGGCAAAGAAATTTATTGGGGATATGAAGGTATGGAACCGGCTGAATCTGCTGCACTTGCCCAGGATTTTGCTGCAGCAAGTGGCTATGAAGCCGTCCAATATGTTGATAGCTTTGTAGGCTACAAGGATTGGTTTATCCAAGAATTCCGCAGACCAGGCTTTACAATCGAGTTAGGGTTTGGCCAAAACCCACTCCCTATTTCCCAATTTGACGAAATTTACACAGATATGCAACCACTTTTAGTAAGGGCATTAAAATAAATTTAACAGGACTACTACATTTGAACTTTGGTCGAGTTCTTCACGATATCCAGAAGGGCGTCCCCCCAAGAGGAACGCCCTTCTGCGCTGTTTCTTATTACACATGCGAGACAATCAGTTGTGCCTTTCCATCTAATTCAATCGCTTCTATTTCAGCAGGTAAAATAAAGTGGTCCCCTTTTTGAATCGGATAAAATTGGCCATCCACCATCATGTCTGCTTCACCTTCTATGACACTAACGAGCATGAATGGTTTGTCTTGATCGAAAATAGCCTTTCCATCAACTTCCCATTTATAGACTGTGAAATATTCCGCTTCCACGAAAGTCGTAATTTCAGCTCCAGGTACTTTGCTAATCGCTTCTTGAACATCGGCATTTTTATGTGGAATTGTAGCAACAGCGATCGATTGGTCAATATGTAGTTCACGTGTCTTCCCATCTTGTCCAACTCGGCCATAATCATATAATCGATAGGTGGTATCAGAACTTTGCTGTGTTTCAAGCACGAGTGTCCCTTCTCCTAATGCATGAATCGTGCCACTCGGAACATAAAAGAAATCACCTGGTTTAATTTTCACGCGGCGAAGCAACTGATCCCATTCATCCTTCTCAATCATACTAATGAAATCCTCTTTTGTTTTCGCAGTATGCCCGTATATCAGCTCTGCTCCCTCTTTACAATCAATAATATACCAGCATTCCGTCTTACCAAGCTCGCCATTTTCATGAACATTGGCATACTCATCATCTGGATGGACTTGCACAGATAAATCTGTATTTGCATCCAAAATTTTCGTCAGGAGCGGAAATACCTTTGTCGGATGGTTTCCAAATAGTTCCGGTTGCTCTTCCCAAAGTTCAATTAATGTCTTGCCGGCAAATCGCCCATTTTTAATAATAGAAGGACCATTTGGATGGGCAGAAATAGCCCAGCATTCTCCTGTATGGTCAGATGGGATCTCATAGCCAAATTGCGTTTTCAGGGCCGTGCCGCCCCAAATTCTTTCTTGAAAAACAGGTTGTAAAAATAAAGGTTCCATCATGTTGTCATCCTTTCTTCCGTCTCACTACATATTTTTGCAGAAATTGCAGGGCCAACAAAGCGAGGAATGCACCAAGTGAATCCAATCCTACATCCCATAACGAACCTGTTCTGTCAGGAATGAAAGCTTGATGAATCTCATCTGTTGCCGCATAACTTGTTGTGATCATCCATGCCCGTAGAAATCTATTTTTCTCAAAACTATTGTAGAATAAAATGGCGAGAAAGCCAAATGCTGTCAAGTGGACTAATTTTCGGAATAGAAAGTTTACATTAGCCGCTACTTCCTCTGATATAGGCAATAACTGCAAAATCAGAAGTTTCGTCTGACCACCTGTTGATACGGGTAATGCAGTTGTCACGAAAATGGCGAGACAAACTAGAATTGCAGATCCAAGCCAAATATACTTCTTCTTCATATACTACTTCCCTTAGCTATTGTTTTCCCTTTCACAATCATTATGTAGTATAATGCGAGCTACCAAATGTGTCAAAAATAACCCTATCAATGCGTGTTCAAAAAGGAGGATAAAAAGGACCAAGAAGTTCGAGGCGGCGAAGCCTTCGAGCAG
>NZ_VTQV01000039.1 GCF_008764245.1 Bacillus subtilis | reverse complement strand
AGTAAAAGCTACCTTCTGCTTACAACAGGGGGAGCACCGATATCAGTAATAAAGGAATATATCAAAAATCAAGACCGCGAAGGCTAACCCCCCACTAAATGCGGCGCATTTTGAAGGGGACTGCACCTTCGCTTTTTTGTTCAAACATAGGAATTAGGTTCGGAAAAGCTACACAATACTTATGAAAGTTTTCTACGTAATCCGATAATAGCTCTTGCCAAGTTAGCTTTTGAATGGACAATTCCTTAACCATTTGTTGGTAGACCTTGTCCTTCCATACATAACCACGATGATCTAGCTCTATGAATCTCGATACATATTGTTCCTTTGGTATATGACGAACAAACTCATATAACCGCTCATATTGATGTTGAATGAAACCTTCTACAGATGCTTGGCGATTCAATAATGTCCCATCTAAATCGAATATCACTGCTTGCACCATTAAGAAAATCATCCTTTCGAGATAGCCGATCTACTTTGTTCCCTTATTATATTACATACCATTAGGAAAATCTTATTTAATTCTTTTCCCGCCCACATCTCACACTTACTTTAGGGCGTTAAGTGCGACCTTGGCAGCCTGCGCAATCAAGGCGTCATCATATTCGGCATCCTCTGTATTATGGCGGGACATAATCGTAATGACGATTGGTTCTCTGTTCGGTGGCCAAACCACTGCAATGTCATTTCTTGTTCCGTAACTTCCGGCCCCACTCTTATCGCCGACCTCCCATCCTTCTGGTGCACCCGCACGAATGAGTGTATCTCCTGTCGCATTTCCCTGCAGCCAATTCGTGAACCGTTCACGCGCTTGATCCGAAAGTAAGTCGCCAACCACAAATGCCCGAAGACTAGTGGTAAGAGCCTTTGGAGTACTAGTGTCACGAGGATCTTCTGGGCTGAACATATTTAAATCAGGTTCATATCGATCTGACTGGGTGTCGTGATCCCCAATATCCCTCAGAGCTTGTTCAAATTCAGCAGGGCCGCCCAATGCTTTAAATAAGAGGTTACCAGCTGTGTTATCACTAGTCCGGACTGCTGCCTCAGCAAGTTCCAAAAGGGTCATCCCAGTATCTACATGTTTCTCAGTCACCGGGGAATAAGGAACTAAATCATCTTCGCTGTAACTGATGACTTCATTCAGATCTTCCATAGAATTCTGCTGCAGAACGATGGCAGCGGCCAAAGCCTTGTACGTGGATGCAAAGGCGAAACGCTCCTCTGGCCGATATTCAATGGCCTGATTTGTTCCTGTATCAATCGCATAGACACCAATTTGAGCATCAAAATCATCCTCGAGCTGGGCAAACTTTTCATCTATATTTGCTGATTGTTCTTCTTCATTCACCTCTTCGAATGAGGCCTCTGTTGTATTTTCTTTATCCGCACAAGCCGAGAGTGTAATCAGCATGAACAGCAACATACAGAATGTAAATATTCGTGCGCTGAATTTGTGTTTATATATTTTCGTCATATTCATAACCTCTTTCTATTTAATATTCGCTTCATTATTAACCTATAGTTCTATCTTTTTCTATACAACATTTCAAGATTAACTCTTCCTCCTTCCTTAAGATTACTAACGTAGTCCAATACTACAGATGTAATCAATCGATGTCAAGCAGATTAATTTGAAAAACTCGATTTCGCTATTAGATCAGCAAATATACTTGTTGCCATCGAAGAAATCCGCAATGTCATTTTTACCAGGGTCTGCAGGATGCAGGTAACAAAGGCGTGGCCATTGTTGCCGCGAATTTAGGCCAACAAGACGTTGGTCAGAACAGCGTTACGACGTACAGAGACGTACTAGTGCAGGCGCAGCAACAGGAAGTTTCTTTTGAGTCATGCGGACTTGCTGCCTTTAGCCGTTTATCCTTTGTTCATCCATTTGATCCAGTGGAGAAACAAAGGACAATACATATTTCTTTGCAACCAATATACAAAATGAAGATAATAGTTATAGAAGCAAGTCCGCAAAAATCACGTTATCTTTTTTGAGAAATAAGGGAATCATTTACGACACTAGAGAATAATTGAATTTCACATGTATGACAAAGGAGGGAGAATAAGGATGACAAAGAAAACCCCCAATATTTCAGAATCAGAATGGGAAATTATGCATGTTCTTTGGGAAAAGTCTCCAAGAACAGCTAGTGAAGTTATATCTTCCATACAAGAGAAAACGGATTGGAAGCCGAAAACCATCCGCACCCTTTTAGATCGTCTTACTCAGAAAAAAGTGGTCGGTGTCAATAAAGATCAAAGAGTCTATACTTTCTATCCACTTTATTCACAAGAGGAATGTCAGAGAGCTGAGGCACACTCTTTTATTAACCGAATATATGGTGGAGCCTTAAAGCCGATGTTAGTTCAGTTCATCCAAGAGGATTCTTTGTCAGAAGATGATATTAAAGAATTGCGCTCCATTTTGGACAAAAACCCTAAAGAAAAAGGAACAAAAAAATGAAGTGAAAGCCACGTTATGTATTTCTTTGCAAAATTGTCTATTTTCATTATAGAACTTAAGCGATATACTATCATTACAATGGAGGTAGGAGGGGACTGCAGATGAAAAACATTGCTGATTCGTGGAATTCAATGCTTTATGATCAAAATCACTCGTTTGTATCAAAATTTGGAGAAAGTATTGTGGAATTATTAGCCCCACAAGTTGGAGAAAGAGTTTTAGATCTAGGCTGTGGTACCGGAGATTTAGCTAAGCAAATCGCTGATTTAGGGTCTCAAGTGATCGGTGTAGATCAATCTGACAACATGATTACAGAAGCAAAAAGAAAATATCCTCATATTCCTTTTAAAGTAGAGAATGCACGCTCTCTCTCTTATGAGCGTGAGTTCGATGCAGTTTTCTCTAACGCTGCTTTACATTGGATTCAAGCGCCTGAAGAAGTCCTTTCCTCTATACATAAAGCATTAATCCCCGGTGGGCGATTGGTTGCAGAGTTTGGAGGTAAAGATAATGTAAAACAAATTATTGATGCATTACTTCTTCAGTTCCAAAGGAATGGAATTGAGGATGGAGCAAATCGAATCCCATGGTATTTCCCTAGCATCGGAGAATACACCACTTTAATGGAAGAGACCGGATTTCATGTAAGCTTTGCTCAGCACTTTGCTCGCCCAACTCCTCTAGAAGGGAAAGACGGATTAAGAAACTGGCTTAACATGTTTGGTGATTCCTTTTTCAAAGGACTAACTGACCGCGAAAGTGATCAGCTCATAACGGATACGGAAAACCATTTGCGGCCAACGATGTTCCAAAATGGACAATGGCTGGCTGATTATAAAAGAATTAGAGTGGTCGGAGTGAAAGAATAGAGTAGTGTATTTAGTGCTCGTAGAATAAAGAAAAACATCCATTCCATAGTTGTTGTCTGGATGGAATGGATGTTAAGTTTATTTATTTCAATTATCTTGGAGTCTTTAAAACTCTTACTTCGTATTGATCTAAGACGATCTCTCCTTCTAATTCATCTCCAGATAGTAAATCCGTTCCCTTAGAAGGTAGAGTAATCGTTTGTTTTTCTTCCGTGAAGTTCATAATAAAGGCATAATAATGCTCTTCATCCTGTCTTGTCTGCACGGAAACCCCTTTTCCATGTTTGACTGAAAAGGCAGGCTGGAGGCAAAGGTCTTCAATAAGACGACTATAGAAATCATGATGGAAGTCAGCATCTAATCTTGCCCCAATATAATACGTCTTCCCTTTTTCATAATCATGACTTGTAACAGCCGGAGTATTGGCATAGAAGTCTTCTTCATAAACCCCTTCCGACTTGGCTGTTTTCAAATCCAAAACAGTCGCATAGTCCTTTAGCATATAATGTTTCCCTTGATAGTTTACATAATTTTTATCCTTTGGATAAAGCGTATCGGTTTCGACTGGCTGCATCCCAAAGATATCCTGTAAATCTTGTGGCCATCCACCTATATAAGTTAAATCATGCTCGTTCACGATTCCACTAATATAGGTCATCACGAGGGTACCGCCATTCGCCACAAAGGTTTTTAGACGAGAAAGCGTCTCTTCGCTAGCCAAGTAAAGCATTGGCGCTACAATTAATTGATAAGAGGAGAAATCTTGCTCTTTTGTGATCACATCGACTGGGATATCCTTTTCCCAGAATGTTCGGTAATGTTGCTGCAATGTTTGTGGATAACGTTTTGTTTCCAAACCATAACCTTGTGCATCGTTAAGCGCCCAATTATTATCCCAATCATACAAAATACCAACTTTCGCTGGTCGTTGTGTTCCTGTCACCTCAGTAAGCTTTTCTAAAGACTGACCAACTTTTGCAACCTCTTTAAATACGCGATTTTCCGTACTATTGTCATGATCTACAATCGCCCCATGAAATTTCTCTGAAGAACCTCGTGATTTTCGCCATTGGAAATACATCACACTGTCTGAACCGTGAGCAACCATTTGCATCGAAGACAGCAAATGCATCCCTGGGCGCTTCGCTTTATTCACTTTGTGCCAATTCACCGCACTTGGTGTGGATTCTAACAATAAAAATGGTTGTTGCTTTAAGCTACGATACAAATCATCGATAAAGCCAACTTTCATCGCCAAATCTGCAGTCGATTCCCAATCATTATGCCAAGCTGGATAAGCATCCCATGTCAGGACATCTACATGCTTGGAGAATTTACTGTAATCTAAGCCTTGAAAAGGAATTAAATCATCTGTATCCGCCATAAAGTTCGTTGTAACAGGAATATTAGGAGTAATCTCTCGTAATGGGACGATTTCATTTTCATAAAAGGAGATCGTCTGGTCCGTGACAAATCGACGCCAGTCCAAATTCAAACCATGTACGGCATTTTCTCCGATGGGCGATGGGGATTCGATTTGCGACCAATCATTATATGAATGACTCCAGAATGGTCCCCACCAAGCTTCGTTCAGTGAGTTTAAGTCGTGATTGTATTTTTCTTTAAGCCAATTACGGAAAGCATTTTGACAATGGTCACAGTGACATTCTCCACCGTATTCGTTTGAAACATGCCACATTAACAGAGCGGGATGTTTCCCATACCTTTCTGCCAACATACGATTCATTTTTTGCGTTTTTTCACGATATACTTCAGAAGTAAAACAATGATTGTGACGTCCACCATGTAATTGTTTCATCCGGTTTTTATCTACTCGTAAAACCTCCGGATATTTTTGTGATAACCAGGCAGGCCGAGCGCCACTTGGCGTTGCTAAAGCAATTTTCCCACCATTTTTGTGAATTCGATCAAACACTTGATCTAACCATGCAAATTCATAGCGGCCTTCTTCTGGTTCAAGTGAGCTCCACGAAAACATCCCAATGGAATAAGCATTCGTATGCGCTAATTTCATCAGTCGAATATCATCTTCTAATATTTCCGGCCTATTTAACCATTGGTCTGGATTATAATCCCCCCCATGAAGCATATATTTTGCTTCCGTAACATAGGTTCTATCTAGTTTCGTCATGTTTATTCTCCTTTAACAATTCATTTCTTAGTAAAAACCTCTGCCTATCCCTTTGTTCCACCGGCAGTTAAACCATTGACAAAATTCTTCTGTAACAAGACAAAGAGAAGAGCAATTGGAATACTAATCAAAATTGCACCTGCAGCAAACGTTGTATAGCTTGCACCCATTACATCATTCACTAAATTATATAATCCGATAGGAAGAGTATAAGATTCAGGTGTTCTTAAAATCGTCGACGATAATACAAAATCTCCCAGTGGTCCCGTAAAACCATTCATCGCCACTACGGCAAGCATTGGTTTCGAAAGAGGTAAAATAATTTGGAAGAATATTCGCGTATTACTTGCCCCATCAATCTTCGCACTTTCATCTAAATCCATCGGAATGGTATCCATGTATCCCTTCAATAAGTAAGTATTCATCGGTATTTGACCACCAATATATAAGAAGATTAATAGCCAATGGCTGTTCATCATCCCTAATAATTGGGCTAACACAAATAAAGCCACTAATGCAGAAAACTGAGGGATCATTTGTAAGAGCAAAAATAAGGTAAGACCATTTTTTCGCCCCTTAAAACGAAATCGCGAAAAGGCATATCCCGTAAACGCAACACTAATCAAAGTACCAACCATCGTAAAAATACTAATCTTTATAGAGTTTTTAAACCATTGAACATACTGCAAGCTCTGTTTCCCAGCAAATAATTCTCTATAATGATCTAATGTCGGATTTTTAGGGATCATCGATGTACTTACTAAACTATTACCTGGGTTAAAACTAGCTCCCACTGTCCATAAGAGGGGGTAGATAATAATGACCATCATAAAACCCAAGATTAAATAAGAGAAAAAAAGTCGAAAGAATTTACTTCTTTTTACACTTACCATCAGTTAAGCCCCCTCTTTAAATGAATTCGTGCGTCTAAATTGCCACAATGCTATCAAAATAACAAAAGTTGATAGTAAGATAGTCAACGCGGCCGCAAGAGAATATTGGCTTGACTTCATGGTTAATTTATAAATCCAAGAGACTAAAATATCGGTTCCACCAGCTGTTGATCCCGGTGTAGCTGGACCACCGCCATTGAAAAGATAAATAATATTAAAGTTATTAAAATTAAATGTATATTGTGTAATCACAATCGGTGCGATCGACGTTAACACTAATGGCATCGTGATCTTTTTGAATTTCGCAAAGGCTGAAGCCCCATCAATCGTTGCCGCCTCATAAAGATCTTGCGGAATCGATTGCAAGACGCCCGTTGTCACAATAAAAATATATGGAAATGCTAGCCATCCTTGCATAAATATCAACGCGACTTTCGACCATGTAGCATTCGTCATCCAAGGAATCGCATCAATGCCTAATGCTGCTAAAATATCATTATTAATCGCACCGAAACTATCATTAAATAGTCCAGCAAAGATTAAAATGGTCACAAATCCGGGTACTGCCCACGGCAAGATCAACACCGTACGGATAAATTTTTTAAACCGTAAATCTTTTTGATTCACAATGACCGCCAAAATAATTCCCAAACTCACTTGTAAAGTAGAGGCAACCACAGTCCATATAACCGTCCACCCTAATACATCAAAAAATGTGGATCGCCATATGTCTACTGTAAATATTTTTGCAAATGTTTCAAAACCAACCCAATCTACTAATTGTGCTGGTGGAGAATGATATAAATCATAATTTGTAAAAGCTAATAAAAAGCTAAACAAAATAGGAAAGATGACAGCAAAGATTAGGATGAATAAAGAGGGACCCGTAATAAGATAGGGATAACCCTGAGTCACTAAATTATGATACTGTTCCTTTAATGATCCTAACGGCATTTTCTCGTCACGTAGTTTTCCATTTCGATAGGCATCTCGGAGATTCAAGTAATAGACGCCTAATCCAAAACATGTGACAATGACAGCGATAATCCCCTCCGCTAGTAGGAAAATGGAATTATCACGCGGGACTTTCTCCCCTAAAGTAAATAGCCCCCAAAATCCCATGTTTAGTAGATCTTTAAAAGCCCAAAAAAAGGAAAATGTGATGATGAGATACAGAAAGCCTTTTACCCATTGCCGATTGTAAAACTGCCCTAATCCCGGAATTATAGACAAAAACAATGCCTTTTGTCGATGTGGCACTTCTTCCACCCCTTTTTCATTCGTTACATAGGCTTATTGCGAACAAGTGCCAAGCCCGGAACACTTGGCACTCATAACAATGAAGTCGTAAAGGTTATTGTCCGCCATGATTGGCTTCAATTTGTCCTTTAATCGTTTGAACAGCTTGATCCAAAGCCTCCTTAGGCGCTGCTTTGCCTGTAGCGATTGTTTGCAATGCAGCATCAATCGGTGTCCAAACTTCGTTCATTTCTGGAATATTTGGTGTTAACTCTGAATACTGAGATTGCTCTGCTACAGCTGCAGCGGCTTCACTTTCTGTTACGACAGGATCATCCGCTAAAGCCTTCACTGCAGGTACTTCTTTCGTTACTTCATATCTTGTTTTTGAATTTTCTTCGTTTGTTAGAAATTCTACAAATTTCTCTGCCAGTTCTTGATTCTTAGAAAAAGAGCTTACATTATAACTTTTAACACCAACAAATGCGCTCATGTTTTTTCCATTTGGAAGTTTAGGTAAAGCTTTTACCCCATAATCAATACCGGCCTTTGCAAACGGCTCAAGATTCCAAGGGCCTGAAATAACAGCTGCCGCTTTCCCCTCTGAAAATAGGGAATCCAATACATTGATTCCTTGCTCCCCTATAATTCCTGTAGGAAAAAGCTCCTCATCATAAAACTTTTTCATATATTCCGCTGCCTCGATTGCCCCATCATTATTTAGCCCAATATCTGTTGGATCATAGTTCCCCTTATCGTCACGGCCAAAAATGTAACCGCCATAACCACCCATTACACTTTGCGCATAATAGACTTGATCCCATAAAGCTAAAAACCCAAAGGTTTTGCCATCTGTTACTTCTTTTGAAAACTCATACCACTCATCCAATGTTTCTGGTAAGTCCTCTTCAGAAACTAAATCTTTATTATAGTAAAGTACAGTCGTTTCCACTGCTTTTGGTAATCCATATAATTTTCCATCTACCATTTGAGATAATAGAGCTTCATCTGTATAAATAGATTGAATATCATCTTCAATGTTCAATTCCTTCAATAAGCCTTCTGTAACAGCCGTTCCCATCTGGTCCCCAGCCATTGTTAATACATCTGGCCCAGTACCCGCTGGTCCATCCAAACGTAAATCCTCAATTTGTTTGGCATAGGCTTTTTCTACAACCTTGATCTTGACATCATTTTCCTCTTCGAATTTAGCTACTGCGTCTTTAATACCGTCCGCTTTATCCTGATCTTCCCACACTAATAAGTCATACTCTTTGCCTGAATCCTTCGACCCGGCTGATTCGTTCTCTCCATCATCTTGTGGACCACATCCCACTAGTACCAAACTTAAAGCGAATCCAAATAGAAGATAGAGAGATTTTTTATAGCCTTTCATTTATCAACACATCCTATTAAAATATTTTTACCTAAATAGGCGGAAACGTTTTACTAAAATAAATATATCACATTCGGTAAAATTAATAAATATATTTTTACTATTTTCATTAAAAGTTTTAGTTAAAAAAACCAAAGGACTTCTCCTTTGGTTTTTAAGATTCCGCTTATTAGTTTGTACTTTTTCTTTCAATTAATTTAGCACCAATGTGTAAAGTTTTGACGATTTTCCGATTATCATTTATACGCTCCAATAATAATTCAACAGCATTTTTACTAATCTCATGAATATCAATATGAAAAGTAGTTAAAGGAGGAGAAACGTATTTGGCTACACTTATATTATTAATTCCAATTATACTCACCCTGTTCGGGATCGCAATTCGATGTTCATTCAAGGCTTGTAAGCACCCAACCGCAATCGGGTCTGATGCAATGAAGAAAGCTGTGGGTAATCGATCATCTAATTTTAAAATCGCCTTTTTCATTAAATGATACCCGTTTTCGACGGAAAAACCCCGATTACGAAAAATATACTCTTCCTTTAACAGGCCTTTTTCTTCCATATATCTTCTAAATTTCCGCTCACGAATATCCATTTGCTCTGTATCTGTATTCGGGTCATGGTAAGTACCCCCGATGAAGCCAATCTCTGTATGTCCCTTTGAAAGAAAATAATCGATCGCTTTTACTGTAATATGAATCAAATCAGGACGTACCGAGTCATAGTGATCAGGATCAGGTGTAGAGTCAATAAAAACCCCAGATAATGTGATACTTCGTAGATAGTTTAATTCCTCATCTGAAAATCCACCTATAGCAATGAATCCCTCTATATCAGTTGGTATTTGTTTGATTCCACCGGAGATTTTATAGGTTGTTAAATCAATATTATATTTTTCTGCCCATTTTTCCACTTCTTCTCTCATCGTTTTAAAATAGACATCTTCTAACTCTTCCTTATCTGTCAACCAATATAGGAAAGCTATATTCTTAATAAGGGGCTGTACGACCTTTTTTCGATAATTTAATTCGTCTGCTGCTTCATAAATTTTTTCTCTTGTTTCTTCTGTGACTGAAAGATTTGCGTCATTGTTTAACACGCGTGAAACTGTTGCAATGGAAAAACCAGATTTCTTAGCAACATCCTTAATCGTCGCCAATAAATTTCCCTCCATAACTTTTCTGGAATGATTTATATTAAAATTGCTATCGCCTCTTTATTTCAAGTAAAATAATTTACTCTTATTTTACTATATTTTCCTTTAGCAAACAAGGTATAAAGAAAATATAAACTTATACCTATATATTTTCTTATTTTATGACCCCAATCTATAATTCCTCGAAAACTCTTGATTTCCCTTCCTTTCATTTTAAAAGTTTTCGCCTTCATTTGATATCTGTCTTTTTTGGTAGCCAAATTCCTTTTCCACGAAAAGTTTTACGATGAAGATAAGAATGTTAAAAATTCATCAAATGGGTACTATAGCTATATAGAAATCATTCGCTTTAAGGAGATAGGAAGGGATTTTTTACTTTTTATATAACATTTTCTCTTATCGCGTACTTTGTGAGGTGGTAATTTGGATAAACATGATCATACATCAAACCCACTTCGCGGTTGGTTACAGCACAGCTCGAATCAAAGTTTAGAAGAAGTGAATAATTCTATCCGCATACCGGAAAATGCTGGTTTCTGGAGGAAATTTTTTGCCTTTGCAGGACCTGGATCACTTGTGGCTGTGGGATACGTAGACCCCGGTAATTGGGCAACCTCGATAGCAGGTGGGGCACGATTTGGGTATACATTACTGTCGATTATTCTCATTGCTAATTTAATGGCGATTCTCTTACAAACTTTGGCCGCTAAACTTGGCATTGTGACTGGACGAGATTTAGCCCAAGCAACAAGAGACGCAACAGGTAAAAAGCTATCCTTCATCCTCTGGATTTTAACAGAACTCGCCATTATTGCAACCGATCTAGCAGAAGTCATTGGTTCTGCGATTGCTTTGAATTTACTGTTCGGAATTCCTTTACTTGCCGGGATTCTTATCACGACCTTAGATGTTTTATTGCTATTATTATTACAAAAAAAGGGATTTCGTATTATTGAATCGATTGTCATTGTGTTAATGGTCACGATATTTGGTGTTTTCGTATTTGAAGTTATCGCCTCTAAACCAGAGATCTCTGCCCTTTTTAAAGGATATATTCCTGATCCAGAGATTGTCGTGAACCCGGAAATGCTGTTTATTTCGTTGGGGATTTTAGGGGCGACCGTGATGCCTCACAATCTTTACCTGCATTCATCGATTGTCCAAACACGGCAATATAAACGAACAACGGGTGGTAGAAAAGAAGCGATCAAATTCTCTGTCATGGACTCCACCTTTTCCTTGACAGTAGCCTTTCTTATTAATTCAGCCATCTTAATCCTAGGTGCCGCTGCTTTTCATGGCAAAGGAATTCAAGTATCCGAAATTGAAGAGGCGTATCACCTTTTAAGTCCTACGGTTGGCGTGGGAATTGCCAGCACCTTGTTCGCTATTGCCCTGTTGGCATCTGGACAAAACTCAACAATCACTGGAACCCTATCAGGGCAAATTGTGATGGAGGGCTTTATCCTTTTAAAAATTTCTCCTTGGCTTCGCCGAATCATCACACGATTAATTGCCGTTGTCCCAGCTTTTGTTGTGACATGGATTGCCGGTTCAAGAGGAACGGCCGACCTTTTGCTTTGGAGCCAAGTTATTCTCAGCCTGCAACTTCCATTTGCGGTTGTACCGCTCGTTGTATTTACAAACAGTAAAGATAAAATGGGTGAATTCTCCAATAGGATTTGGACCAAAATCCTTGCTTGGATTTGTACAACGGTCATCATTGTTTTAAATATATTTTTAATTATTTATATTGCCGTAACAGGCAAGGAGTTGGGATAGTAATATTAGGGCACACTGTCAGTCTATTCTTATGTTCAATTTCTACGCTAGTAAGAGATCTCAAGTAGCCCATTTAGATAACTAGTGACCAAAGAGGTTTCTCAACTCCTGGAGAAAAGAAAAAAGAAGGTTACTTTAGATGACCTTATTTACAGCATTCTTATATTGCTCGTACCATTTTTCCCATTCTTGTTTTCTAGACTCTATCACTCGCCCATCTAGTAAAGCTTGAATCACATCAAGACATACATGCCAGCCTGCAAGGTCTCGCGGAGTATGTTCTGTGATTGTTTGGAGCTTTTCCTTCATGATACAAAAACATCCTGCAGATTCTTCGTATAACTCAAAGCGAACCAAATCATCCGCCCATGTAAATTCTAAAACAGACTTGGGGGAATAGTCGGTGATGGTCATTTTCTCATATGTCCCATCTTGCATATCGAACTGAATGATTCCTCCTTCACGGAGTTCTTCAATGGCTAACTCTGGAAACCAAAGCTTTAATTTTTCATTTTCCGTCAGCATCGCCCACACCATTTCCACAGGGTGTTTGAAATGGCGCTCGAATCGAGCCATATACCCATCATCAACTTGCTTAATTGTCGCGATCATGTCTAAACCTACCTTCTTGATTTTTTTCAATGTTTCGGCCTACCAAACCATTGATTCTGATGGACCTGAATATGCCCTCTTTACTTTATACAAAGTATGATGCCCTCAGCATATCACAGAAATTCTAAGGATCCCTCAATGGCGTGCAAAAAAGTGATAATCAGGAGTTCGGCTTCAACCCGTATTCTTGCCGGGGAATTTCTGCATATACTGCCTTCTTGTCCATGTTCAAGCACAGCTTTAATAATAAAAGCAAGTGGAAAGAAAAAAACTACTTTTCCCCACTTGCTTTATTTCAGATATTTTTTAAACGACACTTAAATCGGTGCCGGTTTATCTGTAACCTCTGGTTGTACGAGTGAATGTCGTTCCCAAGCTCGGCTGCGCCAACGGAAGAAGAAGATGAAAGCTCGTGTCCACTCATCAGCTGCAATGGCTAACCAAATGCCCGCAAGGCCCATATCTAAATGAAACACTAAAAAATACCCGAGTGGCAAGCTCATAAGAACCATTGAAAAAGAGCCAATAAAGAGTGGATATTTTGCATCTCCTGAAGCACGTAAAGAATTGACAAGTACCATATTGATCGAGCGACCTGTTTCAAGGACAATGCTAAGCAATAATACAGATGCACCTAACGCAATGATCTGAGGATTATCCGTAAACACACCCATTAAAGATTTACGGAAAATCATCACCCATAACACCATTCCAAAGGTAATGCCTGCCGACCACTTTACACTGCTCCATACCCGTGTATAGGCTAGATCCTTTTCATTGCCCCCGACTAATCGACCAACGATGATAGAAGTACCCATGCCGATCGCAATCGCAAATAAATAGGTGAACATGGAAATATTCATCGCATACTGCCGGGCTGCTAATGACTCGGCGCCAAGAAATGTCGCATAGTAAAGAAACATCAGTTGACAGCCTTGGTACATGACTTGTTCAAAAGCGGATGGAACGCCAATTCTTAAAATCTTCATCACGTATTCTTTCGATAATGTCATGTAATATTTAATCTTAATCTGTACATCCAAAGCCTGATACAAGAGCCAAAAGAATACAATAAGGGCAAGAAAACGACTGACAACAGATGAAATAGCCGCTCCTTGTACTCCCAATTCAGGGAAACCAAATTTTCCAAAGATCAATACATAGTTACCGGCAATATGGATTATATTCATCCCTAACGATACAAGCATTGCTTGCTTCGTCCATCCATGTACGCGGACAATCGCTGCTAATGAATTAATGATAGCTTGAAGGAAAATCGCTCCTCCAACAATACCCAAATAATGCGTGGCATAATAAAGAACATCACCCTGTAAATTCATCGCCGTCATCATATGTTTAGAAAAAATAAGAAAACCGACGCTAATGGCGATCCCTACCAGCAAGTTTAGCGTGACCGCCAACGCGGAAATTTTAGCTGCTTCTTTATATCTTTTTGAACCGAGATATTGAGAGACGACAATGGCCGCCCCATTCCCGACGACTTCTAAGATTAGAATGGCAATTTGCAAATACTGATTCGCTGCCCCTACACCGGAGACAGCATCATCTGATAACGAACTCAACATTAACGTATCTGCAATCCCCATAAACATAAATAAAAAGACCTCTAAAAAAATGGGCCAAGTAAGATGCAATAAATGAAGTTGTTTATCGTTCGTATGTGTTCCTTTCATTGTCATCCGCCCTCCTTTTTCATAATCAAACAAAAGGTATCTTACCACCAAAAGAGGCGGTTGAATAGAGGGGAATTTATTCTTTTGAATAAAAATTTTTTATTTCTCGTTTTAACCTCCAACTGGGGCAAAAGCTACATTAGATGAACGTACATCTTGTAAGCTTCTTAAGGCTTGACGCTAGAACTAGATCCTTATAGGGTATACCCACATATTAGGATAACCACTACGTTCCATAGGTAGTAGATTCCTTTATACAAGAAAAAGCCTCAAACCATAGATTCATAATACAAGCTATGTCCTTTAAACATGGTTAACTGTCATATACCCATTTTCATTCGTAAAGGCTTATCGATGTTTTTTGAACGATCTAGTACGTTTGAATAAAACAATACCAAGGCCTCCTACTAAAGGAGTTGCGACAAGTGAACCAATCATAATTTTCCGCGCCCTATCTATTGGAAATCGATTCGATAAATGAATTTCTTCCAACCCGCCACCTTCACAGGATACACGATCAAAAACGGTATAATTTCCATCAAATAACAAAATAACCTCGTTTCCTTTATTATCAGTAGTAGTCCGTTCCTTTTTTAACTTAATTGGTCGATCATCTACTCTACATTGTACCTCTTGAATTTCAAGGCTAGCAGGTGCTCCCCACACTGCCAATGTTTTACCTGCCTTTGTTTGTGAAAAGGTTTCACCTGGATGAATGACCTGGTTAGAAAATGTACCAGGCGGTTGTGCTAACTTGTATACTATCCATGCAGCAAAAGGTCCCGTAATGATAAATGTCATACATGCAATAGCAAATAGAGATACGGCTTTTCTAGTCATTGTTTTCACCCTTTCTAGGGAAGTATAAATCCTTCATTAGAATAAATACGTTCCTTACTGCTGCCTGGTTTCATTTTTATGGATACTAACATCACCACTTAGAGACGCCTCTTATCACTATGAAAAAATAAGTTGTACGTCATTTTAAATAGTCGAAGCAGCCTTTCTCGTTTCTATGTTTATTTTTTTGGGAAGAGGGAAAAATAAAAAGTGTAAAATAATATGAGAAGGGTGATGTTAAAATGGCTTTAGTACCAATGGATCCTCTTAGACAACTTTCGAATATGAGAAGGGAATTTGATAATTTCTTCTCCAACGTCCCTTCCATGTTCCAAGGGAACGATCATATGAGCGGTGTCCGCGCAGATGTTCATGAGACAGATCAAGAGGTCGTTGCAACATTTGATGTTCCCGGTCTGGAAAAGAAGGATGATATTCAAATTGAAGTGAATAACAACATCCTCAAATTAAGCGGCACCATTCATAAATCAAGCGAAATAAATGAAGATAATATATATCGAAAAGAGCGGTACCAAGGTAAATTTTCTCGTACGCTAGAGCTTCCTACTTCTGTATTAGATGAGAATGTAAAGGCAACCTATAAAAACGGTGTACTAGAAGTGCGAATGCCAAAGGCAAAAAATGGAAATACGAAGAAAATTGATGTTGATTTTCATTGATAAAAATGAACCGCGCTGGACAACAACTTATGTCCAGCGCGATTATTCAAAGGTTATCTTACATAATAGGTAGTTTTCCGATATCTATTCAATAAGGTACACTTTAATACGAACCATGACTTGTGATGTTTTCTTGTTTACTCCGAAAGTCTACATCTTGATAATACATGTTTTTCACGAGCAAATTGGGCCCCAAACATTTCACGGCTGGACAATGGCAATTCAGTGATTTTGCCGTTTTCGTCTTCTTCCATCTATCATAGGCTTCTAGTAAGGAAGTGGTTTGTACATTTCCTAGCGATGGTTCAACTCCAAAGTCCGTTACAATGATCTCACAAATATATTCACATTAAGCCGTGAACGCCCATCTGGGTCATTTCTGAGTGTCACATTTGTGTTCCTTTCATTGTCATCCACCCTCCTTTTTCATTACCACCAAAAGAGGCGGTTGATTAGAGGGGAATTTATTCTTTTAAATAAAATTTTTATTTCTGGCAAAACCGATCGTTTTAATACCTCCAGCATAGTAGAAACTTGGTCAAAAACTAATTTATCATGGAACCGCAAACAAATAATTTTAGTAAAAATGGTTCTTTACAAATCGGAGCCACTAAGGTGTAATTTATATACAACATTTTCATAGGGGGTAAATATCGTTGTCTCCATACTTATTTGCAATCGCTTCGATCATCGCAGTGCTAAGCATTATCATCACGTTCAAAATTCACTTGGATAAGCTAAAGATGAATCCTGAAAAACAGGCAGAAATACAAACGAAATTTTTTATAGGAGTGGCGATATGTGAGGTCATTCCACTCATATTAGTGGTTAGCGGGTTTGCAACCATGCAACCTGTGCAAGAATTGAGTGAGTTATTCGTACCTTTTATCATCATTCTCTTCACCATTTTAATCGGACCTAGCTTTATCCTTCTTCAAACAAAGGTCGATGTGACTGAAGATATTAAAAACCTTGTGATGACATTTGCTATGATTGGTCTTTCTTTAGCTATGAGTATTCCTATTGTTTCATTGGTCGGCTTATTTGTGCAAATGCCTCAATAAAAAAAGCAGGTGAGATAGCATCTACCCGCTTTTTTGTCATTTTAACATAAAATTTTTAAATCAATCAGTTTTCCCTTTTCTGAAATAGGAAAGCAATCAAAGCTACAAGGAATAGCAGACCTACAGGACCCAGCATCCAGATAATTAAAGGAATACTCTTCCCTTCCTTTTGATCCTCTGTATGATCAAGATCTTTTGGTGTACTTTCTCTTTCGTTCTCTTTTTCTATTAGACTGATCTTATCTGTCGGATTTTCCCCTTCACCTAATATTTCTAAATCTTTCTGTCCTGCATGAATTGTATTCGTTCGATTGCAGATGTTTGTAGATAATGTATCGCTATCATACATGTCCGTGTCCGACGTAAATGCGTAAACTAAATACTCCTGTCCCTTTGCAAAATCAAACCCACAATCTCCACCACCTAGACCTGTTGAAATGATGACTTGTGATTCCTTTACACCCTTCCAAATATGATGTACCTGAAGTAAAACTGATTTGTACCTATATCCCGATGTGTTCACTTTCTCTTTTATATTTATAACCTCTCCTGAAAAGACAGCTTTTGATTGTTCAAGTTCCTCTTCTACCCCTGGTAACTTCGCACAAGAACAAGCCTGCACTGGAATCGGCGAGCCATATATAAAAAGCGAGCTAAACAGAACAAACATCAGCAAAAACAGGCTCATTTTTTTCAAAATTTCCTCCCCTTTTAATGATCTTGTTGTTACCATTAAACAAAAACGATTAATATCCTGCTTTTCGTTTTCAGTCTGAGAGGAAAACAAATGAAAATCTTAACCTTGTGAAGTGATTCTCTCCTCCCTTTCCTGAAAATCAACATCTTGATAGTAGGTATTCTTCACGAGCAAATTAGGCCCCAAACATTGGACAGCTGGACAATGACAATTCAGTGATTTTGCCGTTTTCGTCTTCTTCCATCTATCATAGGCTTCTAGTAAGGAAGTGGTTTGTACATTTCCTAGCGATGGTTCATCTCCAAAGTCCGTTACAATGATCTCACCATTAAATATATTCACATTCAGCCGTGAACGCCCATCTGGATCATTTCTGACCGTCACATTTGATGATTGATACAATCGTTTTAATAACGTTAGGTCTTCCTCTGAAGCACTACATGGATAGAAAGGAAGAGTCCCAAACATCATCCAAATCGATGGATCATGGTGGTCTAATAGACGCTCAATTGCTTTTCTCATTTCAGCTAAAGTTAATGTTTCTAGTTTACTAGCAAAATCAACGGGGTACATGGGATGGATTTCATGGCGCGCACAGCCCATCTCCACTACTTCATTATGGATTTTCTCGAGATAAGGAAAGGTCCGTTTATTTAACATGGTTTCCGCGGCAACCAACACTCCCGCCTTAGAAAGTGCCCTAGCATTGTCAAACATACGCTTTAAAAATTGGCCGCGATTTTCCCTAGAGGGCTTTCGATCCATATTCGCAAAACCAATGTCGATAAATTCATCTTCCGTCCCCCAGTTATGAGAAATATGCATCACATCTAAGTAGGGAATAATCGATTCATAACGGCTAAAGGGTAGAGTTAAATTCGAATTTACTTGCGTCCTCACTCCCCGATTATGCGCATATTCCAAAAGAGGCTTTACATATTCCCTCACCGACTTTTTCGACATCATGGGCTCCCCACCTGTAATACTTAGGGTTCGTAGATGAGGAATTTCATCGAGGCGTTTTAACAGCAATTCGATTGGCAAGGCATCCGGATCACGATCTTGCAATGTGTATCCAACTGCACAATGGGCACATCGCATATTACATAGCGTCGTCGTTGTGAATTCAATATTGGATAACACCATCTCTCCAAATTCATTCACATCCATATAAGCTTCCCAAGGATCATAGGCAGCTGTAATGGGTTGTAATTTTTCCTTTACATTCATTTGTTACATCCTTTCCATACACAAGCGACTATTCCCCATAGCCGCTTAAAAAGTTGATCATTCTCTTCACATATCTTTATTCATGACGATCTAAAATTTATTCTCCTTCCCCATTTTAATGGGGCACCCTTTTTTGAAAAATACTTTGGACAACATGAGCGACACCCGTATGCCCCTGACCTTCGATTCTCTCAACCTCTCCAATATAAAAGTGTTGAATGAAATAATCTGGAAATTTCCCTAATAGTATGCCGGGATTACAAAGATTATCGACTTCCTTAGGGCCACCTGTTTCATATTTGATCTGTTCTTTTGTGTACAATTCGCTCACATAAAAACCACCGGGCTTTAATGCCTTCCGAATCCCCTCCATTGTTCTTTCAAAAATAGGTGGCGGAAAATGCCCAAATATATGTATAATCGCATCCCATTCTTCTTCTCCCCAAACGACATCAGCCAAATCATGCAATTCCGTCTTAACGACTACACCACGGTCTCTAGCCAATTTCTTCGTTTTTTCAATTCCAGATGGGGCAAAGTCCCACGCGGTTACATCATACCCTTTGGAAGCGAGAAATACCGAATTCCGTCCCTCCCCCTCGGCAATACAAAGAATTTTCCCCTTAGGTAATTGCTGCTCCGCCTGTACTAAGAACAAATTAGGCTCTTTACCATAAAAATACTCATCCCCTAAAAAGCGTTCATGCCATTTTGAATTCATTTCATGGGCCTCCTTTTTTACGTGACTCTATTTTAACATATACGAAGACAAGGCTTTTTCGGAAATATAGGTAATTATTTTTCTTGCCTTTTTCGGAAATATGTACTAAACTATAAATCATTGAACCTTTCAAAAAATTAATATGTTTCTTTTCTTATCCAGAGAGACGGAGGGATTTGGCCCTTTGAAGTCTCAGCAACCGGCCTTTTTAGGCAATGGTGCTAACTCCAATAGGTTTTTTTAACCTAGAAGATAAGAAGTTCGTTTTCAATTATGGAGACCTTCTTACCTGGGAAGGTCTTTTATTTTTACTATTTTTAGAAAAGGATGAACACGATGCCAGTCAATGATATTGAAACAAAGCTAGCGCAACTAGGAAACCGAACAGATGAAAAAACGGGCGCAATCAATCTACCTATTTATTTATCGACTGCTTTTGAACATCAAGGACTCGGTCTTTCCACAGGATATGATTACTCAAGGACGAAAAATCCTACCCGCTCTGTATTAGAAGAAGGGATGGCTAATCTCGAATCTGGTGATGCCGGATTCGCTTGTAGTTCGGGGATGGCAGCCATTCAGCTAGTCCTTTCCCTATTCCGGTCAAACGACGAAATAATTGCATGTGCCGATTTATACGGTGGCACCTATCGCTTACTTAAACAATACAAGGAATCTTATCAAATTCGTACGGTTTATTCTGAGTTTAACGATATCAACGAAACGGAGAAATTAATCACACCGCAAACCAAAGCTTTGCTAATCGAGACACCAACAAATCCACTCATGCAAGAAATTGATATTGAACAATACGGGAAACTTGCTAAGAAACACCAACTATTACTAATCGTAGATAATACTTTCTTAACGCCATACTATCAACGTCCACTCGAATTAGGAGCTGATATTGTTGTCCATAGTGCGACCAAGTATATCGGAGGACATAATGATGTTGTGGCTGGGATTGTAGTAGCGAAAGGCGAAGAAATTTGCGAACGACTTGCTAACAATCATAATGCGGCAGGAGCGATATTATCGCCACTTGATTCTTGGTTACTCGTGAGAGGCTTAAAAACCCTTCATCTCAGAATGGAAAAACATACAGAAAATGCGAAAGAAATCGTCAAATACCTAGAAAGTGAGCCTTTTATTACAGATGTGCTTTACGCCGGAAAAGGTGGGATGATCTCTTTCCGAATTAAGGATAGCGAGTGGGTCGATCCATTTCTGCAAAATTTACAGCTCATTGCTTTTGCAGAAAGTCTAGGAGGGGTTGAAAGTTTCATTACTTATCCAACAACTCAAACCCATGCGGATATTCCACGGGAAGAGCGAATTAAAAGGGGAGTATGTGAGCGATTATTACGCTTTTCTGTTGGTGTTGAAAAAGCGGACGATCTGATCGCTGATGTGAAACAGGCCTTTAAAGCAGCGAGTCAATCACTTATAGATAGATAATTTATATATAAAAATAAGGGGACAGCCTTCCTTCTCGCTGTCCTCTTTTTTACACTTTCTTACAAAAACGGGGACGGTCGCCATTCTCGCTGTAACCCTTTTTACACTTTCTCGCAAAAACGAGGACGGCCACCTTTCTCGCTGTAACCCTTTTTACACTTTCTCGCAAAAACGGGGACGGCAACCATTCTCGCTGTCCTCCTTTTTACACTTTCTCGCAAAAACGGGGACGGCCACCTTTCTCGCTGTAACCCTTTTTACACTTTCTTACAAAAACAGGGACGGCAACCCCTCTCGCTGTACCCCTTTTTACACTTTCTCACAAAAACGGGGACGGCCACCATTCTCGCTGTCCTCCTTTTTACACTTTCTCGCAAAAACGGGGACGGCCATATAGACAAAAAGATGCGAAAAGCTATACCTTAGCTGTTCGCATCTCCTTTCTTCTATTCTTCGGAAGGGAGACCCATTTCTTCCTGGACAACGGTAACAATTTTATTTGCGAATGCCTCACTTTTTTCTTCTGTTGCAGCCTCTACCATTACTCGTACAAGTGGCTCAGTACCGGATGGACGAACAAGTATACGGCCATTTCCATTCATTTCTGCCTTTACCTCTTCAATAATTGCTTCAACCTTCTCGTTATCTGTCACATGATATTTATCTTTCACACGCACATTGATCAGTGTTTGTGGAAACTTCTGCATACCCTTTGCTAATTCTGACAATGGTTTCCCTGTCAGCTTCATAATGTTCACAAGCTGAAGACCGGTTAAAAGGCCATCACCTGTTGTATTATAATCTAGAAAAATGATATGACCTGATTGTTCTCCACCCAAATTATAGCCATTCTTTTTCATTTCCTCTACTACATAACGGTCACCAACAGCTGTTTGGACGCTCTGGATCCCCAGCTCTTCCAGCCCCTTATAGAAGCCTAGGTTGCTCATAACGGTTGAAACAACGGTAGACTGCTGCAAGCGTGCTTCCGCTTGTAAATGCTTGGCACAGATATAAAGAATATAATCCCCGTCTACAACCTGTCCATTTTCGTCAATCGCAATAATTCGATCACCATCCCCATCAAATGCAAGCCCGATATCTGCTCCCTTCTCCTTTACAAAGGCACTAAGAGCTTCTGGATGGGTTGAGCCTACTCCATCATTGATATTAAGTCCATCCGGAGATGAACCCATTGTTGAAATATCTGCATCCAGGTCTGCAAACAAATGAGTAGCAAGAGAGGATGTCGAACCATTCGCACAATCTAATGCAATATGTATATCCGTAAAATCTTCATCCACAGACTGTTTCAGGAACTGCAAATACTTTTGCCCACCTTCAAAGTAGTCATTGACAACCCCCAATGCAGCTCCGGTAGGACGAGGTAGGTCATCCCCCGCATCTAATAATTGCTCAATTTCATTCTCTTGTTCATCAGATAACTTGAATCCATCTGGACCAAAAAATTTGATGCCATTATCGGCAACAGGATTATGAGAGGCAGAAATCATGATTCCCGCCTGCGCTCCTAATACTTTTGTCAAATAGGCTACTCCGGGCGTCGTAATAACACCTAGACGCATAACCTCCGCGCCAATCGATAATAATCCAGATACAAGGGCACCTTCTAGCATATGACCTGAAACCCGGGTATCTCTACCAATGAGAATTTTAGGGCGTTCCGTTTGGTTAGCCAAAACATAGCCTCCAAATCTTCCCAACTTAAATGCTAATTCTGGCGTAAGTTCACTATTTGCAATCCCTCTTACTCCATCCGTTCCAAAATATTTACCCATTCTAATTCTCGCTCCTTCTTAAGAAAATGGTTTAACCATTTTCTTTATCTCTTATTCGCACTTTTACTGTTTTTTGTGATAGTTCGCATTTTACGTTTTCAGGTGCTTCAACCGCAAGTTCCACATCATGAGTTCCCGAGCTAAGACCAGCTAAATCCATGATGACATGAAACTGTCCTTTTTTAACGTCCTTTACATCCTTTTCCTCACCAAACACTTTCAATGCTACCGAATCTGTAGCCGGTGATAAAAACTCAAATTCCATCCCCGCATTCAGGCCTTTTTCCTCAATGGGTATTCCGTCTAAAGTCTTTTCATGCTGCTGTTTATCCGCTGTTACTTTGACCGTTATATTTTCAGGAGTAATTTTATTGACACCTGCAGGCGGCTCGATAGGAACTTCGATTTCGGTATCTTCATGTATATTACTAATATCCACAGATACCTCTAGCTCGTCTATCTCTTTTAAAACCTCAGTTGTCCCAAATATCATCACTTCAGGCGTGACGGTGCTTACAGCTTTAATATCGATCCCCTTAGGAGCTTCCCCTTCTTTATTAATCTTGATGGGGACATTTTTCCTTGGATTCGTAATGGGAATCGTCACAGCAACTGTTTCAGGCTCTACACTCGCACTTAGTTTATTCAAATCTCGATCAAGTACGGTGACACGCGCTTCTCTTTTTATTGTATCGTTAATCAGGCCGCTCGCATCAATTGTCGCTTTTACATACATGATCCTTTCAATAACATCCTTTGCCCCCGTGACTTTTACGGTTTTTGGCTCTACTTCCGGTTGTTCTGCTTCAAAGCCTTCAGCCAAAATACTCCGGTTAAATTCGGCCTCGACTCTGAAATCTTTTGTAACCTTCTCTTGTAAATTCACTTCCGTATAAGATGGTTCAACTGCCACCTTTAATTTATCAGAAATATCCTTATATAAAATCGGAACGCGATGTTTCCCAATTTCTAAATCTGATAGATCCACATAAATTGTAAAGTCCCGCTGCCTTTTTGCAGCCTCGACAAACCTTCTTTGTCCTTCCAATTTTACTTCAACTGTTTCCGGTACACCAGAAACAACTAGATTTTCGGAGTCATAATACACTTCAACAGGGACATCGGCAATGGTATCGATATCGCTATTCTCCATGCTATTAGGTGTAGAACTTTTATTTTTACCTCCGATATCATTAGCTGTCACAAAAAGGAAAATAGCTAGCAACAAAGCGATAATTCGAACAAACCAAGGGTTTTCCATAAAATTATCCATTCTTTGTCTTCTCCCTTCTCTTCCAGATTGATGGGGAGGATGGCTTAGTTTTAGGATCATCAATAAGCTCATTCGTTAAAATTTCCTTGAATTTTTCATTCGATAAATCACGAAGAAGCTCACCGTTTTTTGTCACAGATACATCACCCGTTTCTTCTGAAACAACAATGGTTAAACTATCTGTAACCTCGCTAATCCCTAGTGCTGCCCTGTGTCTCGTTCCTAGTTCTTTAGAGATAAACGGACTTTCCGATAGGGGCAAGTAACAAGCTGCCGCGGCAATCTTTGTTTTTTGTATGATCACTGCCCCATCATGCAGAGGGGTGTTCGGAATAAAGATATTAATTAATAATTCATGAGTCAAGTTAGAATTCATTGGTATTCCCGTCTCGATATAATCTCCCATGCCTGTTTCCTTTTCAATCGAAATCAGGGCACCAATTCGCCTTTTCGCCATATAATTGGTTGCATTTATAATGGCATCGACTCGATGCTTTTGTTCTTCCTCCTCTTGGATTCCACTCCTAGCAAAAAACTTCCCACGTCCTAATTGTTCTAAGGCACGTCTTAACTCAGGTTGAAAAATAATAATGATTGCTAGAAATCCCCACGTAATCACCTGTTCCATCATCAAACTTAATGTATTTAAATGGAAAAAATCACTAAGTAATTTCACAATAATAATAACAAAAATACCTTTAAGTAGCTGAACAGCTTTTGTTCCACGTATAACCATGATCAATTTATAGACAACAAACCAAACAAGAAAAATATCAACGATTTGCGATACATATTTTAGGATGGGAAGGTCGGCAAACGGCATTATCTTTCCTCCATCTGTTTATTCAAAATGGTGTATATTCTCCATTATACTATGTATTATAACTCATACATTATAACATACATTATTTACTAATCACCATTATACACATCGTGATCAATCCTATTTTTATTCAGCAAAAAGAATAGGACTGCTGATCCCCCAACAGTCCCGTTTAATCACTTTCAAACAGATGAACAATATTCTTTCCGCCTTGTTTTATTTTGTACCAAAGCCATTCAAATAATTCATTGATTTCTTCCACATCTCCTGTAATTTTTCCAGCAGATGCCATATATTTCTCGCCATTAATGACGGTCACATCACCCTTTACTTCGCCTTCAATTCGAATATCACCATTTTTGACAGTAATATCTCCATCTACAACTTTTCCTTCTGGTACGATGACAGTATTATTTTCGACGACAAGATTAGATTGTTTTGTCACTGAAAACCTTTGGTCATCACTCCACATGCTGAAAACACTTCCAGCCATCAAAACAAGGAATAGTGAGGCTGCAACAAGGATCGGATGATGGCGGAACCAGCGCTTAACACCCGCACTCCCTTTCTCTTTAGGGAGATTAGCCATCACATTTTTAGCAAAATCATTTGAAGGTTGTAAATTCGACGGACTTTGTATATAAGCAACGGTTCTCTTTAGCTCTTGAAAATGTGTTTGACAGCTAGAACATTGCTGTAAATGATTTTTTAAAATTCGCTCCTTCTCGTAAGGCAGGTCACCATCTAAGTAATCATGCATATAGAGAACGATCTCTTCAGGACACGCCTTCAATTTCCTTCTCACCTTTCCTACAAATTGTTCAGCTGTTTACGAAGCGCTTCACGCGCCCGATAGATTCGCGTCTTCACTGTCCCCAGCGGCATTTCTAAAACTTCACTTATCTCATTCAGTGAAAGGTCATCAATATATCTTAAGAGAACGACGATCCTATATTTATCCGGTAATCTCATAATTTCCCGTTGAACAAGCTCTTGAAGTTCAAGAGTTTCCACTTCAGAATCAGGAGATTTTCCTTCAGCCGCAATTTGTGAATACATGGTCAGGCCTTCCGTTCCTGCCACTTCTGCATCAAGAAAATAATCAGGCTTCTTTTTGCGAATTCGGTCAATACAAAGATTTGTGGCAATCCGATATAACCATGTTGAAAATTTTTTCTTTTGATCGAAGCTATGAATATTAATATACGCTCGGACAAAAGCCTCCTGAGCGATATCCTCTGCTTCATGCCGATTTCCCAACATTCGATAACATAACTGGAATACCTTATCTTTAAATAATTCTACGATTTCGCCAAATGCTTCCCGATCACCTTTTAAAACCTCTTTGATCCGTTGGTTGATAATCAAATCCATCCCTAATTTACCCCCCGCTCATGCGGTTATCCATGTATACGTATCGTGCAAAAAAAAGTTTCAAAATAAAAAAGAAAAAATACCTTTTTCCACATTTATTAAAAATATAGGCACACATTATCCTTATAGTACCAAATTTCTCGCTACTTGTTTAATTTTATCTGAAATTGGGAATACAAGAAACAACAAGAAACGAATGGGAAGGTGATACATATGGGAAGGAGATCGGAATTACTCAATAAAATTGAACAACAAAGACAACAGATGATTGAACTCGGTTTGACCTTTTCCTTCGCAGACGAACGGGTTGTTCATGTTAGTGATCAATTGGACAAGCTTCTCAATAAATATCACGCTCTTACAACAAATATAGACGAGTAACAATCCACCGGAAGATTGTTGCTCGTCTACTTTTTATATAAGCTAAAATTTTTTAGGAAATTAAAAAAGCCTTGAATTCCTCAAGACGCATTAAATGGTGAGCCATGCAGGATTCGAACCTGCGACCCTCTGATTAAAAGTCAGATGCTCTACCAACTGAGCTAATGGCTCATGGCTGGGCTAGCTGGATTCGAACCAACGAATGACGGAGTCAAAGTCCGTTGCCTTACCACTTGGCTATAGCCCAACGATGATATATGTATCTTACCCATGCGGATAAAAAATATTCATGAAATAAAAAAATGGTGGTGGGGGACGGATTCGAACCGCCGAACCCTGAGGGAGCGGATTTACAGTCCGCCGCGTTTAGCCACTTCGCTACCCCACCAAAATATATGTCTACTTATTTATAGAAACAACAACTTGTCCACTAAATAAGAGTGGAGGATGACGGGTTCGAACCGCCGACCCTCTGCTTGTAAGGCAGATGCTCTCCCAGCTGAGCTAATCCTCCATGTTAAAATTGCGATGAGCGGCGCATGACTGCGTCAACTCTCTCGATCAGTCGGTCACGTATCTAATGTACGCTCGCTCCTTCTCTCTTTCGTTTCCTTGTCCTGCTTGCTCCTCCCAATTTTAACGGGAGGTGCGATGAGCGGCGCATGACTGCGTCAACTCTCTTAATCAGTCGGTCACGTACTGGAGTACGCTCACTTCTTCTCTCTTTAGAAGTTGCAATTTTTTAAGATGGTGACCCCTACGGGATTCGAACCCGTGTTACCGCCGTGAAAGGGCGGTGTCTTAACCGCTTGACCAAGGGGCCTATTCTTTGAAATTTGCAGACAGGCTTTTTACGACCCAAAAAAGAGTATAGTGGAAAGTGAGAATATAGTCAAGCAGAAAAAGGAAATTTTTATTTTCAAAAAATGGATAAGTGGATTTCTATGAGATTCAATCCGATTCTTCCCAATTATAAATCAAAGAAGAAATTATAAAAGGAATTGATCCTCCTTAAAGCCTACACTAAGACAAGGACATGATTTTTTCAGGTCATATCCTTGAACTCATAATGGAGGATCCCTTTCTCTCTTTTACGGGCTTATTTCCCCAGTGTTTTCCGGTTTATTCGTAACCCCAAGAACATCTAATAGGAAAACAAACACGGGAATTCCAACGATCAAGCCCCACACCCCAAAGAAATTTTGCGAAAAGATTAAAACAACAAAGGTGTAGAAAACAGGTAAATCCGTTTTGGCTGACATTAATTTCGGATTTAATATATAGGCTTCTATCATATGGATTACCGTAATCACAGCCACAACATACACAACATTTATCAAGCCGCCAATTGTATAAGCAATAATACAAAGCGGTATGAGAGAGATAATCACCCCAGCAACCGGAATAAGACCAAGAATAAACACCATAATCGCTAAGGCGAATAATTGCGGAAAGCCCATAATTGCTAGTGCTATAACGGTTAAAAAGCAGTTGATAAGCGCGATAATAAATTGCGCTTCGATAACTTTTCCGAACGTACTTGTAAACTTCTTAGCAAAAAATTCAATTTCATAATAAAATGGAGCGATTTTGCTTCCCTTAAACTTGGCCGTAAATTCCTTTAAACGCGGTTTTTCCAATAGAAAAAATAAGCTCAAGATTAAAGCAATCACAACTTGAACACTTGTTTTACTAATATCCGTAAATGATTTAATCAGAAAGGAAAATCCATTTTCTAAGTATGCCGCAATTTGGTTTTCTGAGATGATCTGTTGAATATAGTTTAAAATCATATTGTCATGCGGCTGCGTGTAAAAGCTATTAATTTGTTTAATCAAAGTCGTAATTTCGGAAGTAATAATTGGGAAATATTTAACAAGTCCAAACGTTAGTAACCCTACAATAATCGTATAGGTGATTAAAACTAAGATCCACCGTGGTACCGGCAACCGTTTCACGATAAATTCAATAAGCTGATTCATTAAAAAGGAAAAAATGAATGTTAGTAAAATTAAGTTGATCATACTCCTCATACTATATAGGACCAAGATAATGAGTCCGAAAATAATCAAACGTTTCGTACTTTTCCTGCGAAAAAGGCCAGCTATATCCATCTAGGTCATTTCTCCTTACTGGTAGAATACTTTCCTTACTTTCATTATCATCTATCAATGATTAGAAACATTATACCATTTATTTCGAATATTTATATCGTTCTGCCTCCATGTATTTGTACCGTCAAAATGAGCAAAACAAATTTCCAAATAAAAACAGCGATCTACCGTCAAAATGTCGGCAAGACTACAACTTCAAAAGAAAAAAGCGACCCTTGGCCCCTCCAAGAATCGCTTCATATCAACGCTTGTAAGCTAAGCTTCCAACCGGGCTTGAACCGGTGACCTCATCCTTACCATGGATGCACTCTACCAACTGAGCTATGGAAGCATGGCTCCGCAGGTAGGATTCGAACCTACGACCGATCGGTTAACAGCCGATAGCTCTACCACTGAGCTACTGCGGAATAAGTTTATCAATAGACATATTTTATTATAACCCATTTTATATTTTTTTCAACCCTTTTTATTTTTCCAATTCATCACATTTGTAATCATATCGGTCGACTTCTTATGCATAGATTAAATAATGGACGGGCATGAGGAGGAGAGAAAATGAATTTCTTTTTAGCTGTAAATGGTCGAAGAGTAAAGCAAGGAATGTTTGTCGTCTTAATCTCATTTTTTACAGCCCTATTATTTTTCTCCCAGTCCTCTTTATATATTCCTGTATTTAGCACTAAGGACGGTCCAAAGGCGATATATAAGGGGGATAAAGGGATTGGTTTAACCTTTAATATTGGTTGGGGGGATGTACAAGCTGAGCCAATTTTGGACGTATTAGAGGAGAAAGAAGTAAGGTCTGCCACCTTTTTCTTATCGGGGGCCTGGGCAGAAAAGCACCCTGACACTGTCAAGCGAATTGTCGATTTAGGCTATGAAATAGGAAGCCTTGGCTATGCTTATGAAGATTATACTGAATTGGACGACGAAAAAGTAAGAGGAGATATTTTAAAATCGATTGAGATTTTGAAAAAGCAGGACATTAAAGAGATTACACTCCTGCGCTCCCCAACAGGCCATTTTGATGAACGCACACTGAAAATAGCGGACCAGCTAGGATTAACCGTCATACATTGGAGTGTGAATTCACAAGACTGGAAGAACCCAGGAACAAAAGAAATCATCGAGAATGTTAAAAAGGCCAAAAAAGGAGACATCATCCTAATGCATGCTTCAGATGCAGCAACACAAACAGCTGAAGCTTTGCCTGAAATCATATCGATCTTAAAGGGAAAAGATGAGTTAGTAAACCTATCCGTCCTAATTACCAACGGCAATGTCAAAACAAAACTCGTTCCATAAGAAGTATCAAAAAAGCGAGTCGATTAGCGGCTCGCTTTTTTTGTTTGTTTTTTATGATCTGTCTGGACGTTGTTTTTCTGAGACGACTTTCTTTCACGTTCTTCAGCCGATAATTTATTGTATTTAGGTAACATTAGAATGAGATAGGCATTACACGCAATTAATGGAAAAATCATTAAATATACCCAACTTACTTCATTCACTCGTAATACTGGTAGCCATTCTAAAATCGTGACAACGACCATAAAAAAAAGCGCCGAGACGAAGGTTGTACGATTCGTCGTTTTTGCCTTAAAGAATGCGACAATTAATGCGGCTACAAGGAGAAATATGGCCAATCCCACATATGGAAGAATACTCTCCCCTTCTCCTGCAAAGGCTTGAAAACGAAAATAAATAAGGTCAAATAAAACAAATACAATCAGTACAAGCTGAACAGCATTCCATAATGAAATAGACCTAAAAATACCTAATCCAAATTGATGAATGAATAAATAAGCAAAAAAACCGACCTGGCTTACAACAGCGAAGATTAAGCCCACACCAACTAGCCAAATAAACGTAGATAAAATGGCGCCTATTTTTACCTCAGTGAAATATGGCTGAAATTCATTCCAGCGAATTAAAAACCCTAAAATTCCTGTTATAATACCACCCAGTAAAAGGGAATTAAATAAAAATTTAATCAGGTTGCGTATCGTCACGTTTAATCCTCCATAACTTGTCCTTATCACACCGATTTTATCAGTCTTCACACAAAAAAGCTATGTTTGGACAGATTGTGCATAAATTCTTCACAAACCACCATATTAAAGGTAAGGGAAAATGGGGATCCATTTACTGTTTTACATTCACGAAAGGAGCGTTCCTCACTCATGAAAACAAGAGTCTCTCTGCTCCTCATAATATCTGTATTTATGCTTGCATCCTGTGGTGGAGCGGATGTAGGAAATGAAAAACTGGATTATGATCAAACAAAGAAAATGATTGTCGACATACTTAAAACAGATGACGGAAAAAAAGCCATTCAAGAAATTATTAGTGATGAAGATATAAAGCAACAGTTGATTATGAACGAAGATGTTGTCAAAAGCTCTATTGAGCAAGCATTGACTTCCGAGAAAGCCGAGGAGTTTTGGAAAAGGTCTTTTCAGGATCCTAAATTTGCAGAAGCTGTTGCAAAAAGCATGAAAACAGAACATGAGGCTTTGCTTAAAGATCTAATGAAGGACCCACAGTATCAACAGTTGTTCATTGATATCCTTAAAGATCCCGAACTTCAAAAGGAATACTCTACAGTTGTCAAAAGCAAAGAATTCCGTGAGCATTTACAAAACGTCATCTCAGAGACGATCGAGAGTCCCTTATATAAAGCCCAAATAGAAGACCTCTTACTGAAGGCTGCAAAAGAGGCAGGGGAGAAAGCTGATAAGGGGGAGAAGGACAAAGATAAATCATGATTCACGACCGTAATGTGTCAAACGTAGCCGAGATAAATACATGCCCCTGAGGTTCTATTAAGAACGTAGGGGCATTTTTTTATAAATGAAATTACCCTAAAATGTTGGCAACTTTATGAGCGATTTCTTGATATACTTTTCCAATACGATGATCTTGGGCATATATAGATGGAGCGAATTCTTCTTCATTCCAATCAGGCTGTTGCAACGGAAGTCTTCCAAGGAGCTCGGTTTGTAATTCTTCAGCCAGCTTGTCTCCTCCGCCTTTGCCAAAGACATATTCCTTTTCTCCCGACACTTTACTTTCGAAATAGGCCATGTTTTCAATAACTCCAAGGATTTCATGGTTTGTTCTTAAGGCCATAGCACCGGCTCTAGCCGCAACAAACGCAGCTGTAGGGTGTGGCGTTGTCACAATAATCTCTTTACAGCTTGGTAACATGGTGTGAACATCCAAGGCCATATCCCCTGTTCCAGGTGGTAGATCTAACAGTAGATAATCAAGTTCTCCCCATTCCACCTCGGTAAAAAAGTTATTCAACATTTTCCCTAACATCGGACCACGCCAAATAACAGGAGCATTATCCTCTACAAAGAAGCCCATCGAAATGACTTTGACTCCGAAGCGTTCAACAGGCAAAATTCGATCTCCTTTTAATTTCGGACGCTCCTCAATTCCCATCATATCTGGGACACTGAAGCCATAAATATCCGCATCAATTAAGCCAACTTTTTTACCAAGACGCGCTAAAGCAACAGCTAAATTAACAGAAACGGTTGACTTTCCAACCCCGCCTTTTCCGCTCGCAATGGCAATAAAAGTTGTCGAGCTATTGGGAGATAATAGTCCTCCAGGTTCTTCGCCCGGGATGGATCCGGAAGCTCGATGCTTGTCTAATTCCTCTTCAGATAATTGGGCAAAACGAATGCCAACACTGGCCGCACCAGCTTCTTTCAAAGCCTCTACAATTTTCATTTGAAACTGTAATTGTTCTGGCGTTCCTGTCTTGGCAATTGCGATTTTTACACTAATATGAGACTTCTCTTCTTTGATTTTTACCTCTAAAATCCCGTTTGTCTCTTCAAGCGTTTTATGTAGTAATGGATCTTCCATTTTGTTCAATATTTCAATTGCTTGCTCGTTCGTAACCAAAATTGGCACCTTCCTTTTTGTGGATTCGCTTTCTACTCCTAGTATAACATACTTCACTTTTATCAGAATGTTATACGCTTGGAGGGAAGAATATGAAAGGAAGGTGCAAATATAATTTTAGGAGGATGTTCAAAAAGTCCGGTAAAAATGACACTGCGAATTTCTTCGTTGGCTTGTTTCTGTGCTGCTCATGTATTAGGAGAAGGTTCTTCTGCTAAAACCGCCCACGTCCTGTGGGCAACGTAGAAGTCAGCACATCCTGTGCAAGTCTGCTCCTTGGAAAAGAAAACCACTTTTCCGGCGTGCGATGCGGATTCAGGGAAGCTTTCCTTGTGCTCGAAACTGCGCCGCCTCGAACTTTCGACGCACAGGATGTGCTAGTGTCGGCGTTGCTGACAGGACGTCAGCGTAGTCGCCGACGGGTCCTTTTTATCCTCCTTTTTGAACACGCACTTTTTAGGACTCCGATTCAAGTGAAGGTTCTTTTGTGAAATAGCGCGTAATGCCTTTATAGATTGAAAAAGCTACTTTATCTTGATAAGAATCTAAAAGTAGGTTTTCTCGTTCTGATGGATTTGATAAAAAGCCAATTTCCACTAACGCACTTGGCTTTTTAGATTTTTTCAATAAATAAACATGTTCAATGACTTTAGCTTTTCGGTCTGTGTTCTCTAAAGTCTCAACCAATTCATCTTGAATAAAAGTGGCAACCCGTTTGTTCGCTGCGAAATGTGGCGCATAAAAGGTTTGGGCCCCACTCCAGCGGGGTGATGGAATGGCATTCAAATGAATACTAATGACAAGATCAGCGTCTGACTCATTTACCAGCTTCACTCTTTTATGCAGATCTTCAGTTTTTCTTCTGCTATACCCTTTTACATCAGCACCAGCTAAGTCCTTGTCTGTCTCCCTTGTCATTAATACTAAAGCTCCCTGTTCCTGAAGGTAATCACGCAATTTAAGCGAAACCTCTAAGGCAATATCCTTTTCCAATGCTTCAGAGTCTCCCGCGCCCCCATCTGGGCCACCATGACCTGGATCTAAATAAATGATCTTCCCCGATAATGGAAGGTTCCAGGCATCAAAGGAATCTTTCGGTATAAACTTATACTGCAATAAGAGAAATAATACAGCCGCCCCGATAAAAAATAAGATCACTTTTATACTTTTTCTCATCCCCAAATCCCCTTCACTCTTTCTCTTTTTAACCTATGGGACAAGAATCCTTTTTAGAACTTTAATGTAAGCGAAGTTTATATCGCTGTTCGCCGTTTTGAAAACCTCTGCTCCACCAGTTATTGACAAACTGTTCACAAGCTTCGTAAGTAGACTTCTCTTCAATTAACTTTTGTCCATAATCCCAATAAAGCCAGAAATTATATAAGGTATTCATGTAATGTGCTCGATCTTCATAACATCGTTCCCTAATCATTTCCAGCGTCTCCCCATAAAGAACGAATCGGCTATACTCCCCTCCATTTAAGTACGCTTCAATCGCAATATCAAAGCACGCTTCCTCTAAGCTGTTCTCGCCAAATATCCCTACTCCAATCGTCCTCATATGATGAAGAACACTTTTCCTTAATTCATCTATTGAAAGATTACGTAATAATTTCCTTTCATATGTTAACTGTTTTTCTCGCCTTTTCTCTGAAAAAGATGCGATATTGTTCATTTTGTTTTCAGCCTCCTACCTATAGTCTCAACGTTCAAATAAAAGTCATGCATAACTGGTTATAAAAAAAAGCGCAGTTTTTTTCCATTTTACTGAAACGTTTTCCCACATAGAAACGTCTATATAGAAGGAGGAGAAATGCCTATGAAGAAGAAGTGGTTCATATTCACAATCCTCATATTATTAGCGGGATGCTCTGAGGCAACGATTGAGTGGACGGATTTTCTAGAATTTCAAGGAGATCAGTATCTTGCAAGCCCTCATGTTGAAATTTCGGATCCGAATTTTATCGGGGAGCCCATTGGGGAAATTAAGAAAAAGTTAAAAGACCATGTCAAAAATGCAAAATATACTCCTAAAAATGGAGATGCTGCTTATTTAGAAGCGGGGACGAAACTATACTCTGTCATTAATCATTCTCATCTTGTCGCGGTTAAAGATTCAAATAAAATTAATGGGTTTAAGATTTACGTGAAGGAAGGTTATGTATCAGATAAACGTATACTGGAACAAATAGATCCACCATCCTTTAAAAAAATAGAGGTCTATGAAGAGGTTGAATATAATCAGTTTCTCTTCAAAAAGTTAATTGAGAAAAACGAAGAATTACAAACATTGATAGCTCTTTTACAATCAAACCAAACAAATGACACCGTTGTTTATCGGGAGGAGGACCCACAGTCAAAGGCATTTACTTTTATCTTATATTCAACTTCCCCCATTGCAGAAAAACATGCGATTTACTTTAATGGTGAACATTATTTTGACAAAAACCATCATATTTTATCAAAAAAAATTGAGGATTTTCTAGTGGGTACGGAAGAATCGGAGAGTGGGTGAAAACGTTCGTTTGGATGTATTTGTGATCCCTTTTACATTCGAGTTAATACATACTGACTTAAACCAAAAGAAGTCACCGAAAGTGCGCTAGTTGGTGCACGGAAGTAAGAACTTAATTTCTTTACATTAAAAAAACAGCTTACTTTTTAAAAATAAGCTGTTTTTCCTCTTGTTTTAGTCCATCATAGATCTGCTCGATAGTATACGCCAAAAATTTTATTATGTGTCACCGCGCATCTGTCTTTTTTGACACAGTTTCCATTGGTTTTACTCCGACATTTTCGATTTCCCTTGAATCTTCAGTTTATATGACGGTTTATCTCGTTAAGCCATCAGTAAGGATTTGAATATTATAATTTAAATATTTCACATACGTATCTACTTCTTCACCAGGCTTGCCGATCTCATCTGAATAAATGGGCTTTTCGTAAATCTCAACACCTGTCTCGGAAGAAACAGTTTCCATTGGACGGGTATCGACATTCGATTCTACAAATAAGGTAGGTACATCATGTTCCTTAATATAAGAAACTAAATTCTTAATTTGTTCCGGTGATCCGTTTTCTCCTGTATCAATTTCCCAAATAAAAGCCTCTTTTAATCCAAAATGATCCGCCAAATATTGAAAGGCACGTTCACTAGTCACAAGTATCTTGTCTTTTTCAGGCAGAGCCCCAAGCTTCTCTTCATACTCTTGATTGATCTCCTTCAGCCTTTCTACATATTCGTCTCCTCTTTCCTTATACCCTTCTTTATGATCGGGGTCAATCTCCATAAGCGCATCACGCATATCCTCGGCCATCACAATGCCAACCGCCGGATCAATAAAGGCATGTGGATTGATTTCTTCATCCTTTCCATCTTCTCCAGCCAGGTACATCGGCTCCACACGTTCTGTTAAACTGTAAATATTTTCTTCCTTCTGCCCTACAGAATCAACCATTTTAAAGAACCAACCTGCTTTACCGCCTTCCAAATTCAACCCATTATAGAAAAGGACATCTGCATCCGTCGCTTTTTTAATATCTTCTGGCAAAGGCTCATATTCATGGGGGTCTGTGCCTGTTGGGACAAGGTTATGAATTTCGACATCATCGCCACCAATTTCTCTTGCCATATCAGCAATAATGGTAAAGGAAGTGACCACTTTAAGCTTATCCTCACTGGTACTGGCATTTCCTTCCTTGCCCCCACAAGCGCTTAGTAAAAAGATCACCATACTCAGTAGAATCGTTCCTAAAAAAATCTTTTTCATTTGACTCTTTGCTCCTTTTTCCATTTATTTAGTCTGTAGAATTCATTCTACGTTAGTAAGTACTTCATTTACTTACAACTAAACGCCTCTTATATCGACGAAGTACATTGGAAAGTGTAAATATAACAACAAAAATGGCTGTCGCTACTAAAGCAATGACTGGGCCTGAAGGCAGATTAAGCTCAAAGCTGATGTAGAGACCCAGCACGGCGGATATGGCTCCGAAAAGTGAAGCAAGCCAAATCATTGTTGATAATCGATTCGTTAATAAATAAGCACTCGATGCTGGTGTGATCAACATGGAAACAACTAAAATAACTCCCACTGTTTGCAGTGAAGCAACCGTAACAAGTGTTAATAAAACCATGATTCCGTAATGAATCATCCGCGTTTTCAAGCCGTATGCAGCCGCCATTGTTTCATCAAAGCTGGTAATAAGTAACTCTTTATAGAAAATAACAACCGCTAAAATAACAATAGCTCCAACAATGATCGTAAGCCACATGTCAGATGTTCTTACGGCGAGAATATTTCCAAACAAAATCTGTGTTAAGTCTGTGGCACTTTTAGCTAAAGTGATCATAATGATTCCAAGGGCAAAGGCGGCGGAAAAAACGATCCCGATCGCCGAATCATTTTTAATCCGACTATTTTGGCTAATGGCACCAATTCCGAGAGATGTTAATACTCCGATCACCACTGCACCATAAAAATAGTTAATGCCCAAAATGTAAGAAATGGCTACCCCTGGCAGTACCGCATGCGAAATGGCATCCCCCATTAGAGCCATCCCCCTGAGCACAATAAAACTACCGATGACTCCGCAAATAATGCCTACAACAATGGAAGTAACAAATGCCTTTTGTAAAAATGCATAATTCGTTAAATCGGATATAAACTCCATTAAACCTCTACCCCCAAACCTGTCAATAGCATATGCGGAGTTTGGTAGGCCTGTTGAATTTTTTCGTTACAAAACACCTCACGAACAGGTCCGGCGCCAACTAATTCCCCGTTAAGCAAAATCAGGTCATCAAAGTATGCTTCCACCTTCCCTAAATCATGATGGACGACGAAAATCGTTTTTCCAGCTTCTTTCAATTCTTTTAAAATATCAATGATTACTTTTTCACTGGAAACATCTATTCCAACAAATGGTTCATCCAAGAAAAAGTATTCCGCTTCCTGGGCAAGGGCTCGCGCAAGAAATACACGCTGCTGTTGTCCACCAGATAGTTCTCCAATTTGGCGTTTGGAAAAATCGATCATGCCCACCTTCTCTAAGCATTCCTTTGCCCACTGTTTTTCTTTTTTTGCTGGTCGGTGAAATACACCTAACTTTGGATATGTGCCAAGAAGTACCGTATCTTGAACAATAATGGGGAAATCCCAATCAATATTCGAACGTTGCGGAACGTACGCAATTTTTTTCCTCACAGCCTCTAACGGTTTCCCTTCAAAGGTAATCGTACCGGATTTTTTGGAAATAAGTCCTAGTGCCGCCTTGATCATCGTTGACTTCCCAGCCCCATTTGGGCCAATAATGCCAATTAATTTACCAGTCTGAAAGGAGAAACTTACATTTTTAATCACTTCTTTATCTGCATAGGAGACATTTAGATTATTTACAGATATTTCTCCACTCACGCTTTCTCACTCCTAACTATATTGTATATATCTATATTAATTTACCCCAGCAATTTAAGTTTCCCTAATGCAACTTTTTAATTATTATAGTACTAAATTCAAGATTAGTAAACAGTTTGGTGTCATTTTATTTTTATTTTTTATTATTGTTACTACACTTGAATGCTAATATGTCCAAAATATAACTTTTGAAAATTCCCCCTGAAAAAGTTGATTATATTCTCGCCTTTCTCACTAAAATATGTTATATTTAAATTGAAACATTGATCAGCATTTCACATTCACGTTATGTATTGCTCAATGGTTCACAATTTTTGTTATGGATTGCTCAATTATTCACAAGACAATTTTACTGGGAGGGCTTTTTATGAATCAGTGGCAAAATTTTATAGAAGGATCCTGGCAATCAGAAGTGGATGTTCGTAATTTTATCATGCTTAACTTTACTTTATATGAAGGAAATGGCGACTTTTTAGCTAAGCCGACAAAGGAAACAGAGATCCTATGGGAACAGGTTATGGAATTAACCAAGCAGGAAAGAGAAAATGGTGGCGTTCTCGATATGGATACTCGGATTGTATCAACCATTACCTCTCATGGAGCTGGTTATTTAAACAAAGACTTGGAAAAAGTGGTTGGATTTCAAACAGATCAACCATTTAAACGTTCCCTCCAACCTTTTGGGGGCATTCGCATGGCGGAAGCAGCTGCAGAAGCTTACGGTTACAAAGTGGCGGACGAAGTCCATGATATTTTTACAACCTATAGAAAGACGCATAATCAAGGTGTCTTTGACGTTTACACCCCTGAAATGAGAATGGCTAGAAAAGCAGGAATTATCACAGGCCTTCCAGATGCCTATGGTCGCGGAAGAATTATTGGCGATTATCGCCGGGTGGCTCTTTACGGAGTCGATTTCCTCATCCAAGAGAAACAGAAGGATTTAATGCTTAGTGATGGCACAATGACAGAAGAAATCATTCGTGAACGAGAAGAAATCGCCGAACAAATTAGAGCGCTTCATGAATTAAAAGAGCTTGCCCAAAGCTACGGCTTCGATATTTCAAAGCCGGCTAAAGATGCACGTGAGGCCTTCCAATGGTTATATTTCGCCTATTTAGCTGCGATTAAGGAACAGAATGGCGCTGCCATGAGTTTAGGACGTGTCTCTACTTTTCTTGATATTTATATTGAACGAGATTTACGGAATGGAACATTGACTGAAATAGAAGCGCAGGAGCTTGTTGATCATTTTGTGATGAAACTAAGACTTGTAAAATTTGCAAGAACACCTGATTATAATGAGTTATTTAGCGGGGATCCAACATGGGTGACAGAATCGATTGGCGGAGTCAACCTTGATGGAGTACCACTTGTAACGAAAAATTCATTTCGCTTCTTGCATACTCTAGAGAATCTTGGCCCAGCTCCTGAGCCTAATTTAACGGTTTTGTGGTCGCCTAAACTACCTAAGGCATTTAAAGATTTCTGTGCCCAGATGTCCATTCAAACAAGTTCGATTCAATATGAAAATGACGATATTATGAGGGAACATTACGGGGATGACTATGGGATTGCTTGTTGTGTATCCGCGATGCGGATCGGAAAACAAATGCAATTTTTCGGGGCACGTGTGAACTTAGCTAAAGCATTGCTCTACGCCATTAACGGCGGAGTCGATGAACTTCAAAAAGTTCAGGTGGGACCTGGATTTGCTCCCATTACCACGGAATATCTCCAATTTGACGAAGTCATAGAGAAGTTTGATCAAATGATGGATTGGCTAGCAAAGCTATATATGAATACATTAAATGTGATTCATTATATGCATGATAAATATAGCTATGAACGGATTGAGATGGCTTTGCATGATCGAAATGTCTTAAGAACGATGGCTGGAGGGATTGCGGGCTTATCGGTTGTGGCCGACTCCTTAAGTGCCATCAAATTCGCCAAGGTGAAAACGATTCGTGATGAGGATGGGCTTGTCGTTGATTTTGATATTGACGGTGATTTCCCTAAATATGGAAATAATGATGATCGAGTGGATGAGATCGCCGTTGAAGTTGTGAAAACATTTATGAACAAGTTTCAGAAGCATCAGGCTTACCGTGGGGCTACTCCGACTCTATCTGTTCTAACGATTACTTCTAATGTCGTATACGGCAAAAAAACCGGAAACACGCCAGATGGTAGACGTAAAGGAGAGCCATTTGCACCAGGGGCAAATCCCCTTCACGGAAGAGATCAAAAAGGTGCGCTTGCATCCCTTAGCTCTGTTGCCAAATTACCTTATGATTATGCGCTTGATGGCATTTCCAATACTTTTTCCATCGTTCCAAAAGCACTAGGAAAAGAAGAAAAAGTAAGGAATACGAATCTTGCCGCTATTCTGGATGGATACATGGTGAAAAAAGGTCACCATTTAAATATTAATGTTTTCAACAGAGAAACATTACTAGACGCGATGGAACATCCTGAACAATATCCACAATTAACCATTCGGGTATCAGGATACGCCGTTAACTTTATAAAATTAACACGAGAACAACAAATCGACGTAATTAATCGTACCTTCCATGAAACAATGTGAAAACAAAGGCGCAAGCGCCCGTTTAGCGACGTACAAACTTGGATAATAAGGTTGAACGGCTAAAATCGCGCCGTC
>NZ_VTQV01000038.1 GCF_008764245.1 Bacillus subtilis | reverse complement strand
CATCAGGCGCTTAGTGCCAATGGCAACTAAACATGCGTGACGTAAGCTGTATTTAAGTCAAGGAAAGCTCCCACCAAATCTTTGATTTGGTGGGGGAGGGTTCACCCGTGGACAAGGTTTATTTTCCTATTAGCGGGTAATAAATAGATAAAACTAAATCGATTATCCTGCAGAAAGGATCTTTTCATCATGTTTGGACTTTCGGATCTAATCGGTGTTGTGATTTCAGCATTTATTATCTTACCTATTGTTGTTTTTCTTAGAGAAGCAGGGTATTTAATTGTGAGTGGAATATTTGGAGTGAAGAATCCACGCTTGACGATTGGAACAGGTCCCCGAGTTTTGAGGATAGGCATTTTTGATGTGCGAAAATATTACCATCTATATAGTTGGTTTTCCTATGATTCTATAAAAAAACATAGTAAATTTGCGTACGTTTGTATATACGCTGGTCCTATATTCGTAAATCTCTTCCTTGCGCTGCTCATAAATGCCTTGTTAGTTAACGGCTTTTTATCAGCTTACCATAATTTCTGGCAACGTTTTATTTTTTATGCCGTTTATTATATTCTTTTAGACTCTTTTCCTATGATTACGTTTAATGGGATGCCTAATAATGGAATGATTATTTATGAAATGATTCGATATGGTAAGCGGATTGATCATAATAAGGAGCCTTTTCTCCCAGCTACTTCGAAAATAGAGGAACAATATCAACAAGAAATAGAACAAAGCAAGAAGAGGAGGGGAAAAAAATAAGAATCTCGATCGATACTTAAGTTTTCATAGAGATCTCACTTTTCTCCCCACTCATACGTTGCCTATCAGCCGCTTGGCTATACACTCATGCAAATCGTTTATGACTTAAAAAGAAGTGCCAGGCACTCGTCCCCATAAGACAAATTTCGGGGTGTGCCAAGCACTTTATACGCTATGCGAAAAACTATAATTTAAATTGCTGTACAAGCTCGTGCAACTCTTCAGCCATTTCCGCTAAAGCAGTCGACGATCCTCTAATTTCTTCCATGGATGCTAATTGTTCCTCTGTAGAGGCCGACATGTTTTGAGCTTCAGCAGCAGTAGTGTCTGCTACAGAGGCCACTTCCTTAAATGTGTGGCTGAATTGCTCTGTTCCAGTGGCTACTTGTTGAATATTCGTTGTGATTTGTTCGATTTGTTCTGTCATTTTTTGAACATACTCGGTGATGGTTGTAAAAGATGTATGGGCGTTCTCCACAACTTGGATCCCTTTGTCTACTTCATTTGTTCCGGATTCCATCATGCCGACAGTTTGTTGAATTTCCTGTTGGATATTGCTTATGAGTTTTCGAATTTCCTCGGTTGAGTTTCCAGACTGTTCCGCTAGCTTTTTAACCTCGGAAGCAACAACCGCAAAGCCTTTCCCGTGTTCTCCGGCTCGAGCAGCTTCAATGGCCGCATTTAATGCTAGTAAATTGGTTTGTTCCGCAATATCTGTAATCACATTAACAATTTGGCTAATTTCTTGGGAGCGGCTATCAAGCAGTTTCACACTCGTTGATAATTCACTCACTGTATTTTGAATGAATCGCATTTGTCCAATCGATGTTTCAATATCTTGTTTTCCGGCTTCAATAATCGGCCTTGTTTGGGTAACGGAATGAGCGACCTCATCTGAACCTTTGGCGATATGGGAAATAGATTGGGATACATCACCCGCCATTTTCGAACTTTGATCTATACGATTGGATTGACTTTCAACCCCAGCGGCCACTTCTTGAATGGAAGCAGAAATCTGTTCGGTTGCCAATGTATTTTGCTCTGTACTTGCATTTAATTGTTCAGATGCAGCCGCAAGATTACTTGATTGCTCCCGAACTTGAGATATGACGTTATGCAGGTGGATGCGCATTTCATTAAATGCCTGAGCTAATTGTCCTAATTCATCGCCACTTTTTAAAACTAGGTTTTCACTTAAATTGCCGTGGCTAATCTCAGTAGCTGCTGTAACTAATGTTTTAATGGGTTTATTGATTGAACGAATGATAAAGACAATGGCAATAGCAGACAATATGACCGAAATGAGAATGACCAATACTGTCGTTCTAAATATCGGTTGGACAGCTTGATTTACCTCATCCTGGTACATTGTACCGATGATTTTCCAGCCTGTTACTTCACTTGTTGTAAAAGCTAAATTTCTCTTGTCCTTTTTAGTTGTATAGAAAAAATTTCCAGATTCTTCTTCCTGTATTTTCTTGAAAAAGCCTTCAGTTGTCTCTTCCCCAGCCTCAATATAGGGGTGGCTAATATAATGGTTGGTTGTATCTACTAGTGCTAAGTAGCCATTTTTTCCAATTTTAATCGAAGCGATCATTTCTGTCAGACTTTCCAGCTTTAAATTTACAGCTGCAACCCCTTTGCCATCTGCGGTTGACTTGGCTAATGTTACAACCATTTGATTGGATGACTTAGAAATATATGGTTCAGTAATGATTACCTCTGTTGGGTGTTCCATCGCTTGTTGATACCATGGTCGTTCCCGTGGGTCATAATCTGGAGGATTTTTGAAAGTCGTGGGGGCATTCATGAATTTTCCAGTTTCTGTCCCTATATAAGTTTGTTCCACATCCCCTGTTGAGGCTTGAAATTTGTCAAGTACTTGTCTAGTTTGAGCGTGATCGTCGGAAATTATTTCTCCTGCAACAAACGAATTGGCTAAATAATCGACGTTTTCCATTTGTTTCTGTATAAACTGATCAACCGTTTGGCTTGCAGTATCGACATTATCTTGAGCCGTGTCTAAGATATGTTTTTCGATATTATTTTTGGAACTAGTATAGGCCGTAATGGCTATAGTCAGACTGGGGATTAATAAAACCAATGCAAAAGCTATTGCTAACTTATCACGTATTTTAAACGTCATGCGATTCCGTTTACTTTTTGCCATAAAAAATTCCTCCATTTTACAATTAGGATTTTACGAAAATCAATCCGAACAATGTAATATATCGACACGTTTGTGACTTTTTAAAATAGATTTATCAATGAAATGGTTTACAGACATTAAAGATTATCAATTTAAAATAATTTCCATTTTCCTTATCCGGATGATTGGATTATAATAGAGATATTGAGGCCAACAGGATGTTGGTCACAAAGGCGTTGCGCCAGGACGGCGCGTATTTAGCCTTTGATCCATAATCTAGCCGTTCATAATTTGTACGTCGCTAAACGGGCGTTTGCGTTTTTCTAAAATAGTCATGGTAACAAAACTTCTTTCATCAGGGCAGAAGTTTTTTTCATTGCGCAAATAGGAGTAGGAAAAGTAAACACCAGATGAAACTGGTGATTTTATATTAGAAAGAAGGATCTGTTTGGAGAAACTGAAGGAAGGGCTATGGACAAAGCAATATATATTAGTGATCAGTATGACGATCATCTTTTTTCTTAGTATGCAATCTTTATTAGGTGGATTTCCCATTTATGTGGCGAACATAACGCAAGATCCAGCAAGTGGTGGGCTAATGACAACGTCTTTTATGCTTGCTGCGGTTTTATCTCGCCCCTTTATTGGCGTGATCATCCCTAGAATTAATATGAAGAAATGGTTATTAAGTTCGATTCTGTTTACCGTTGTTGTTGTGGCGTTAAGCTATTTTACAACGTCTCTTGGGTTATTGATTCTGTTACGCGTGATGCAAGGAATCGGCTTTGGCTTTATCACAACCTTGTTGGCCACGTTGGCAACCAATTTAATTCCCTCGTCCCGGCTTGGAGAGGGGATTGGCTATTTTGGCATGTCGACAAGTATTGGTTCCACATTAGGACCTATGTTGGCCATTTCGATGATTCACTCGTTCTCATTCAAATTTGTGTTAGAATTTTCATTTCTTATGTTAGTGTTCGTATGGCTTGGTAGCTATTGGCTCAAAAGCTCGCCCATCCCTATAAAAGCGAATGATGAGCCTAAGACATCTATTATGCAAGCGGCTTTTGATCGGAAAGCATTTTTACCTTGTTTTCTCGTTATGTTGTTTTATATTACGTTTGCCGGTGTTGTTAATTTTCTTGATGGTCTAGGAGCAGTGTCAGGTCTAGGCGGGCAAACTTCTATCTTCTTCTTGTTTATTGCGATCATGCTTGTAGTGACTCGCCCATTCTCCGGAATAATCTTTGACCGCTTTGGTCATAAGTATCTCATATATCCGGCTAGCTTTGCAGCGATTATTGGGTTGATTCTACTTGCGAAGACAGGAAATATTTATACTTTAATCTTTGCAGGAATCTTTTATGGATTTGCCTATGGGGTAATGCAACCAACTTTCCAAGCCTGGGCCGTGAGTCAGGTTTCTGCAGATAAGAAAGCCACAGCGAATGCTATGTCTCTAAGCTTTATGGATTTAGGGCAAGCGATCGGTGCCTTTGCTTTAGGGCGTACTGCAGGGATCATTGGCTATCATTCGATGTATGGAGTCGCTACTATCATGATCGCGGTGTTACTAGTGATTTATTTCTCCATTCATTTATTGGTCAACAAGAAACGTAGAAGAACATTAAGTCAAGCGGATGTCGATGTTGTCTAGAAGAAAAGCCCCTGACATTTCCAACAACCAGAAAGAAAATTGACTTTTCGTTCTTATATCACTATGCTAAAATGTATATGTAAAATCAATCTTAAATAATATTTATTATAAAATATCCATAACATTTTCGTTATGTGCGATAGAAATGAGGTATCCTACAATGTCGACAACGGATAAAAAAAGAATCATTGTTCAACACTTAATAGATCGTTTTGGTAACGAACCAGGGATTGAGAAAATAGTACAAAAATCTGAGAATTATATGGAAGCTATTCGAGACTTAATTGAGATTTGTGGAGATGACCCGGATCGAGAAGGGCTAGAAGAAACCCCTTATCGAGTGTTGAAGGCCTTTCTTGAGTATACAGAAGGCAATCGTGAAGACCCGAAACATCATTTGGAAAAGGTCTTTGATGTGGAGCATGAAGGGTTAATCATGGTAAAGGATATTGAATTCCATTCTATGTGTGAACACCATTTTGCGCCTTTTTTTGGAGTCGCTCATATTGCCTATATTCCAAGTGAAAAAATTACGGGTTTATCGAAAATCGCTCGTATGGTAGATGGTTATGCTAAACGTTTCCAAGTTCAGGAAAGGTTATCTAACCAAATTGTGGATGCAATGGAGGAAGTCCTTCAGCCACAAGGTGCGATGGTTGTGATTGAAGCAAAACATATGTGCATGTGTGGACGCGGTGTTAAAAAGTCAGATGCCATGACGGTAACAACGGCCACAAGGGGAGTTTTTTCTGAGAATCCTGATTTGCGGAAGGAGTTCATGTCTCTTCTTGGTTAAATCATTTTCATTTGGAGAATAAAACCTTGCATGGGCAGCATATGAATTCAGTAAAAATGTGAGTTTGGGGTGGATTCGTTGAAACACGCAATGATTACAGCAGGCTCTAAGGGGATTGGAAGAAAAGTAACGGAGCGCTTTTTAGAAAAAGGCTGCTCTGTAACAGTGAATTATCGGAGTGATAAAGCAAGGGTTGAACAATTGCGTGAAGAATGGAAAGGGTATGAAGACCGAATCTTATTTGTCCAAGGCGATATCACAAGAAAAGCCGATATTGTCCGAATGGTGGAAACAACCATGAATCAGTTTGGCCGCATTGATTATCTGATTCACAATGCGGGTCCCTATATCTTCGAACGCAAAAAATTAGCCGATTACGAAGACCATGAATGGTATGAAATGATCGAAGGAAATTTAAGTTCGGTGTTCCACTTTTCCAAACTTGTCATTCCGATTATGAGGCAGCAACAATTTGGCAGAATGGTGATGTATGGCTTCCAAGATGCAGAACAAAGCCCTGGTTGGATTTACCGGTCTGCCTATAGTGCAGCGAAAGTCGGTCTCGTTTCATTAACAAAGTCGATTGCCATAGAGGAAGCAGGATCCGGAATTACAGCAAATATGATTTGTCCCGGAGACATTACAGGTGACATGAAGGAAGCAAATATTGAAACAGCAAGACAAATAAAAGATCAAGAGACACCTGTTGGCCGTTCAGGAACGGGTGAGGATATTGCTAGATTAATTGAATTTATTTGTGAGGAAGACTCTGATATGATTACCGGGAGTGTGTTATCTGCTACTGGTGGAGTAGAAGTGATTCATCGTCATCGAAATTAGGAGACTCGGGATAGATTCGGCTGTTCAGACTTGCAGAAAAAAATATAAATCTGTTTGGAAGAAGGTCTAAGGAAGTTAGTCTTAGACCTTTTCTTTGTGCGGATTTCTCTTTTTTGCTTGATTCGTGATGGGAGGAGATTTATTTGCTTTTAATGTATTCGAAGTTATTGTTTTTCCTGTAATATCTAGCGCTTTTTGGATTACTTTTCTCCCTAAAGAGTAGGTTAGTCTGGATAAATCGATACAATCACACCATCCATGTTATTCCCTGAAAGTTCATATTTTTGATTAATTGGAACTTGAATCGTTTGCTCCTCAGTAATCGGGAAATAGGTTACCTGGTAGCTCTTGCCATTATACTGAACGGATAGGGATTCCTCCGCTTTTAGGAAATCCAAATATTCCTCTAAAGCAAAATTTTTCTTATGCATGATGGCACTATGAGGTAAACCAACATAGCGAATATGCCACGGTTCATATTGAATGCCAGTGATTGCCACCTTATCTTTAGGATAGCGTAAAATAAATCCATATTTCCAAGCATTTTTTTCTATCCATTTCCCTTCAGATGCATTCTCCATTTTTCCTTCTGTTGATCCAACATCAAGGGAAATGCCTAAGTTATGCTCACTATAACCCGCTGGGAGAGCATAATCAGCGCCCATTTCGTCATATAAAATCGCCTGTTCTGCAAAGTCTCGATAGCCACTATTGATCATGAAATGCTGGACGCCTTCTTTTTCTGCAGCATTTACCATTCGCGCAAACTCCTTGGTCACAGACTCTGACAGCTGAATGGACTGATCTAGTAATTTAAAACCCACTACCAATTGGCTATTTTCAGATAATGAAACAATGTCGGAGCTGATTTGCTCCTGGTGGACAGGGTATTCATGATTGACCAATACAAGGTTGCCATGATGCATTTGTCCTGGTGGGACCTCCATTTCTTCAAAATGCTCCCCTGTTTGAGGTAAATTTTGAATATCTATCTTTTTTTGAAAAAGTGGTTGGATCTTCGGGATTGCCAGACCTAAACCAATAATGATACATAAAAAAACTCCCCATTTCTTCATCTATTATTTCCTCCTATTAGCCTCTAGCTACAGTTAAAGGTACAGCCATGTGCACAGTAGTGGTATTACCACAGATGTGGGGAAAGGCTGTCCCTTTTCTAAAAGGATAGGAAAAAAATCTTAAATTAAGAGGGGGGTAATTCTTAAATTTTTCTTAAAATGTTTGGATTTAGCTATTCGTGCTCTTCTGAAGTGGTAGTCGCACTTCAAATTGTGTCCGAATAACCGAGCTTTTTACTGTGATCGTGCCTCCATGTTGCTCAATAATATTTTTGGCGATAAATAAGCCAAGTCCAGTTCCTCCATCTTGAAACGTCCGTGCCTGGTCGCCACTATAAAACATGTCAAACAGATGGGGAATCTCTTTTGCTGGGATTTGATTTCCGTAATTGACTACCTGTACAACCACATCTTGTGAATCGACAAAACCATGGAGGTCGACGTATTGTCCATCTGTTCCATAGCGTATAGCATTGACTAATAAATTTTCAAACACCCGAGCTAATAGGTCCCCGTCCCCGAGAATGGGTAAGGGGGATTGATTGTCACTTCTGGCAATCAGATGATTTTTTTCAAACAGAGGATACAATTCCTCCTTCAATTGTTCAAGGAGCTCACTCATATCCAAGGGGGTTTTCTCAAGTGTCAGCATTCCATAATTCATTCTTGTGATTTCAAATAGTTCATCAATCAGTTTTTCTAAACGTTGCGATTTCGTAAGGGCAATGGTTGTATAGTGTCTGACTTGGGCTTTTGTTAAGTTTTCGTCTTGAAGCATTAAGTCTAAATAACCTAAAACAGATGTGAGCGGTGTACGAAGATCATGGGCTAAATTGACAACTAATTGATCTTTACTACTTTCGGCAAAATCGCCCCGCTTCACAGCTTCTTGTAGCTTGGAGCTTGCTTGATTTAAATCCTCAGCAATCACTTTAAATTCATCATTAGTTGAAATCACGACATGAGTGGTGAAATCCCCGTTAGCGAGTTGATGGATGCCTTTCGAAATTTCCTTAAAGTAATTTGAATAGGGTTTCGTCAGTAGAAAGAAAAATAGAATCGAAAGGGGTACAAAGATACATAAAAAAGCATTGACATCGCCGATAGTAGCAACTAATTTTCGTACTCGTGCCAAAGGATCGCCCATAAAAACCATTGTATGATAATAAAATTGGAGTCCCTTATAGAGTATATAGGTAATCAAACCAGACAAGAGCATACTTATGCCGAATAATAAGAGCATTTTTGCACGAAAACTATGGAGCATTTTAGCCATTAAACGCATACCCAACGCCCCAAACTGTTTTAATAAACAAGTTTTTCCGTTTATCTTCACCAAGTTTTTTTCGTAATGTACGAATATGAACCATTACTGTATTCCCACTTTCATAATAGGCTTCGCCCCAAATGAGTTGGAAAATTTTCTCCGTACTGAAAACTTTTTTGGGGTGGCTTGCCAATAAATATAAAATATCAAATTCTTTTGGAGTAAGTTCAATGTTTTGATCATAGAGTGTGACGGAGCGTTGGTCAGGATCTATTTTTAGCCCATTTGTTTCAATAATGGAAATATCATTTGTCCTCGGTTGATTAAATTTCATATACCGCCGCAATTGGGCATTCACACGTGCCAACAATTCCATTGGATTAAAAGGCTTTGTTAAATAATCATCTGCTCCGATCATTAAACCTTGAATTTTATCAAAATCTGAGGATTTCGCGCTCAAAAAAATAATCGGCATCTGATACTCCGCACGTATTTGCAAAGCTGTTTCAAATCCGTCTAAATTTGGCATCATGATATCTAAAATCACTAAATCAATGGGATGTGATCGGATCATTTGCAGAGCTTCTTGTCCATCAACTGCTTTATTGACTTGATAACCTTCTTTTTGTAAATGGATCTCAAGCAAATCAGCAATTTCTCGTTCGTCATCTGCAATTAAAATAGAGGGCTTCATCATTATCCAACTCCTGTATATTCACTTACATACATCTCAAGCCATTTCCGAGGAATGGTTGAACTCTATTATAAGTTGTTTTCCTATCAGGCTCAAATGCAATATAAACAGGAAAAACGCTTGATCTCATGGACCAAGCGTAGAGCAGGTATTAATCTAGCTTTTTAAAAAGAACTGTTTCATTTTGTTTTGTATAATTGGATTTTGTATACGTTGTTTGGGCTCCTATATTCTTCGCGCCTGTTAAAATTTTTACTTCTTTCACTCCGCAGGCACGAAAGTTTTCCTCTAAAAACGCCAGCAAAGAAGTGGCGATGCCTTTTCGTCTAGCTAGTTCTTTTACATACATTTCGGTTATTTCTCCTTGTGGTTCTTCATAACAAAAGGAGGAAAAGATCTGTGCACAGGCAAATCCTACTAATCTGTCATCACTAACTGCTACTGCCACTAATTCATTGCTTTTCACAAGGCTTTCTGAAATTTTTAGGATGGGCCTTCTAGCGCCACCATTAAATTCCTGATTAAGAATGGAAAGTTCCTCAGCATCGCTTACAGTGGCTAACCTGATCTCTACTGTCATTGGCTACACCTTTCCTTTTGTAATCTATCATTGCGAAGATATCCGCTAGTAAATTATGGATACGATCCACCTGTAAAACTTCCTCCCAAAGTTCTGATCAGCAAAATGTGCGATCTATTTAAAAAATTTAGATGTGGATGGCGCCCCGATTATTTCTTTGTCTTTTTCTCTTTGGCATCTTTACTCTCTACACCCGTATGGGAAATGGATGTAACGCCATACGTATACCTTTTGCCAGGGTCAATATCCAGATCCACGAAGGTAGCTGTGCCATTTTGATCATAGGTGACGCCAACAATATTTTCTGGATTTTGATAATCCACCGTTTGATTCCCTTCAAATCGATAGATGACATATTTTTTCGCATCTGTTCTTTTTTTATTATTGATCATAATTTTAACAGAATTCCCTTGCTTGTCCACATCAACATTGATCGGCTTTTTCGGTACGTTGCTTCCATTCCAGGGGGTGGCAGGTGTTAAGGATTTTGCTGTATAAATCTCTTCCTCCACAATGTCAGCATAGCCAAGTGCATTTTTTAAAATATCTCTTAATGTAAAATGCATTTGCCCCTTTGCAATCTTGTTCGCACGATTGTCGAGAATTTGCTCGGGAAGTTCACGAGGATTCTCCCAAGCGGTATCAAAGTTATTATTCACTTTATAATCAGCCATGCCAATATAGAGATAAACAGGATGAACAAAGGCTTGTGTTTCTACTTGTTTACTCCACCAGTCTAATAGAACCGAGTAGCTGGCGACAGCTAATTGTCGCGACCAATAGATTTGTGGAGTGATATAATCAATCGAACCTTCTTGAATCCATTGACGAGAATCGGCAAATAATTGATCATAATGAGCATTGCCATTCGTTGCACTACCAGTAGGGTCATCTGCTTGATTCCGCCAAATTCCAGATGGAGAAATACCGAATTGTACCCAAGGTTTGATCGCTTTAATATTTTGATTGATGTCTTCCACAAGCTGACTCACATTATGCCTACGCCAGTCTCCAATATCGGTAAACTCACTCCCATACTTTTCATACGTTTCTTGATCAGAAAATTCGACTCCCGGATAAAAGTAATCATCCATATGCACCGCATCCACATCATAGTTTGCTACTAATTCTTTGACGGCATCGACTAAATAGGCTTGTACACCAGGAAGCCCGGGATCTAAATAGTATTGCCCGCCATGTTTCACAACCCATTCAGGATGCTGGATGGCGATATTGTTACTTGCCAAATCTTCCAATCCTTGGCTCACCATCGTCACACGATAGGGATTGATCCATGCGTGTAATTCCAACCCATGCTCATGGGCCGTATCTAACATAATTTGCAAGGGGTCAAAACCTGGGTCTGTTCCCTGTTTTTTTCCTGTAATATAAGTAGACCATGGTGCGAGTTTTGAAGGGTATAAGGCATCTGAGGTCGGCTTCACCTGAAAAATCACCGTATTAAAGTTTTTCTTTTCGAGCGTTTGAATCGTTGATTGCGCCCATGCAGTGTACTCCGCTTCTGTCATTCCCGGTTTCATATCAATATTAGTAACAGTCGAAATCCAGGAGGCTCGCATCTCTTCCTTTGGAGCCGGATTGGCTGCCTGAGCCGGACTGAAACTAGCGAATAATAAAACACTTAGTGGAATCCCTACCAAAATCACTTTCAAGTACGTCATTATCTTCCTACCCTTCTTTAATTTTTTAGCCCATTTTGACAGAATCAATGAAGAGTGTCTCTTGTACGAATGATTCAAGGAAATGCTTGTCCATCGAAGGCTCTTTTTATATCTATGAGACTTGTAAAATAAATAGTCGTATGAAAATTATTTTTATATGAAAAAGGTGGTTAGGAAGGTTGCCACTCGACCGTGAAAAGTTGTGAAATTATTCATATTGCTCTTACGACAAAGTTTTTAAAGTTCCAAGTAAGGGAAAAATTTGAATTTTACCTAAAGTGTGGGAGAGGTTTTTTTATCAATTAAGAGATGTTAATATAAAGGAATGTTTAAATGAGGCTACTTTTCTATAAAAATAGGATCACCGTAAAACAAGGAGAATATAAATGAAGCGATTTATGATATGGATAGGTGTAGTAATCATCGGGGGAATGGGGTTTCTATTCTTTCAGCAGGATGGCTCAGCAAAAGAGAGAATCTCGACTCCCTTTTCAATCGTAGAAAGAAGTGATTTAGAGAAACGTTTACCGGAGAGGATCACTCTACCAGAATTACCGATTCAAGCAAAGTCTGTTATTTTGCTTGATGCGGATACTGGCCATGTGTTGTATGAGAAAAATAAGGATCTTGCCTTGCCTCCGGCGAGTATGTCGAAAATCATGACAGAGCTACTTGTCCTCGAAGCGATTGAGAGTCAAGCAATAAGTTGGGATCAAGCTGTTACCCCAAGTGAGTATGTACGAATGATTTCCGAGTCTCCAGGCTTAGCGTCGGTTTCTTTACAGCAAGGCCAAACCTATACGGTCCGTGAATTATTTGAAGCGATGGCTATTCATTCTGCTAATGATGCAGCAATTGCTTTGGCTGAAACGGTAGCGGGGGATGAAGGGGCATTTGTGAAACTTATGAACGAAAGAGCTGGTCAGTTAGGATTGGAGCAAAGCCATTTTGTGAATAGTTCTGGATTAAACAACCGTGATTTAGGGAAATACCGATCAACAGGAGGAGTCAATGAGGATAATCAGATGTCTGCTCAAGACCTTGCACGTTTAGCCCAGCGTTTGCTTATTAAATATCCAGAAATCCTGGAAACAGCGGAGAAACCTACATTGAATTTCAGTACGGATACATATGGGAATACCAATCTAATGCTCCCTGGGGTTGGCTCTAGTCTTGAATATGCTGGTGTGGATGGATTGAAAACAGGTTTTACAGATGAAGCGGGTTATTGCTTTATTGGAACAGTAGAACGGGACGGGACAAGACTTATTTCTGTTGTGATGGGAACTGATTCGATCACAGCGCGATTTACGGAAACAATAAAACTGTATGATGCTGCTTTTTCCTTAATGGGTACATGATGATTTGATTATGAACAAATCTAGCTCATGATCAATAAGATATTCTAGAAGGTTTGACAATCCTGAATATGGCTACTACACTGGAAATAGATAATTTTATACGGAATTCCTCGCTAGGTGAGGCTCCTATGTGGAGATATGCTGCTGCCCAGAAATGTCGAAAGACTCCAATGGGTCAACAGAAACTATCGACTTAAGGTGGTTTTTAATGTAGCTGGATCATAATCCTATGTCACATAGTGCTAAAGCTCTGCGAAGGAGGTTTATTCACTATCAAATGAACACAGGCTTTATACGTGCTTCATGCGGTAACACTTGCGTGATCGGCATCGTGCAGGCCTCAAGCTGAACATCCTTCTTTGTGGAGAGGGATGTTTTTTGTTTTTTAAGAAATGTGAGGATTTCGTGTCTAAGATGAAGGAGGTGATGGGGATGAGTGAACCCCCTGAAGGTAGTTTATGCATAAAAATTGAAATCAAAGTCCCCTCGCCTTGGGGAGATCATCTTTAGAAGGAGGTACTCACCATGAATCATAGCATTTATGAACATGAAACAACGGGAACATTAATGAAACAAGGATACGTTGCTTTGCAGGAATCATGTACAGTAGAGCAAGCTATTCTTCATTTAAGAGAACTGGTACAAGGAAAAAGAAATATTCATTATGTCTATATGGTTGATGTCGATCAACAGTTAACAGGTGTATTATCGGTACGTGAATTATTAGCCGCAAGCGATACGGAGGGGCTTGCGGATATTATGAAAAAGGATCTTGTTTATTTTCCAGCAGATTTGGACCAAGAAGAAGCAGCCAAAGTTTTCCGAGATAAAGATCTTGTTTCGATTCCCGTCGTGAATAAATGGAAACAATTGATGGGGATTATTCATGTAGAAGATATTATTGATGTCATTCATCAGGAGGCAGATGAAGATATCGGGAAGCTTACAGCATCTGGCAAGGAAATTGATTTTCATACCCGTCCGCTCGTAGCAGCTGGCAAAAGGCTTCCATGGCTGATCTTATTATTATTCATTGGACTGATTTCTGGGGGAATCATTGAAAGTTTTGAAGAAACATTGGAAGCAGTGGTGGCACTTGCCTTTTTCATGCCGATGATTGCGGGGATGACTGGAAATACAGGTACACAATCATTGGCGGTGGTTGTTCGTGGACTTGTATCCGAAAAACTGGATCTAAAAAAAGCTGCGAAACTTTTATGGAGAGAGTTATTGGTCGGCATCATTATTGGGCTCACTTGTGCCATCATTATTGCGATTATCGCTTATGTATGGAGAGGAAGTATGATGCTTGGATTTGTTGTCGGTATTTCACTTTTGGCTACGCTGATTATCGGGACGCTTGCCGGAACGATTATTCCGCTTATTCTTTATAAGTGTAAAGCAGATCCAGCTGTTGCCTCAGGTCCGCTGATTACAACCATTAATGACATTTTATCTTTGCTGATTTACTTTGGGATTGCGACCATGTTTATCACACGAATTATGTGAAATCAGATCAAAGTTATGCAATCTGCTATGGCGCAATGAAGATCCAAAGTTCCGCAATAAGGATGTGAAGTTGCGCATTGGGGAGCTAAAGTTGCGCGATTCATCTTGAGAGTCGCGCAATTAGGTCAAAAAAAAGCTAATGCTAGGATTCAATTTTTATAAAACGAATTATGATAGAGATGCCATTATAAGCGAATGAAATATAGTAGGATTCAGCTGAAGGACTGGTACGACAAGATGCAAAAAGACTATTAGCATAGGGAGTTGGGAGCCATGTGGTTTTGGGTTATCATTTTATGCATTATAGCTATGCCAATCTATGCGTTTGCCAGAATGGTGCATAGTTTTTTCCCGAGGTCAGTTGCTAAGATGAGTGAAGATATAAGGGCCAGAGCCAAAATATTAGAAGGACTAAGTTTTATCGGGATCTTTTGCATCCTGACTCTAGGTCTTGTCTTTGATAGTCAAGGTGTGCAAGGCGGGGAGCCTTTAAGGGTATATGAACAAAATGGCGTATCCCTGGAAGGATATGCATCCCTTTCCGGACATCATGTGTTTACTTTATTTGTATTTCTTTGTTTGAGTATGGTTTCATACTGGTTATTATCTACTAAGAAGGTAAATCTATCACCTGTTCTGTACACCATCCACTGTGTTTTATTAATCATATTGATCTTATTGACAATCGTATACTTACTGCATACTGGATTTTTATACACAGATCTATTTGAATCACTAGGGATTATCTTGCTGCAAATTGGCTTGGTATCATTAAGCTTCTTCTATATTGCACGACTGAATGAGTCGATGCATTCTTTCTTAGAGGCTCAGGAGGAACAAGGAATTGAACATTCCAATGCTTTTACAGCCTTTCTGTCTCGTATTTCTGATCACTACCGAAAAATCCCTCGGTTATGGGCTCTTTTTCTCTTCCCAGTATTTTTAGTAATTCAACTTGTTTTAGTGTTATTCGGACAACGTCCAGATAGTTCTATCCAAGCATTTTTGGAGACAAGTAGTTTCCGGCTTTCGCAAATTCCAGTTCCACCTCCAGAAATGGTACCGGGAGATGGGCATTATTTATGTACAGTTTCCGTAACGGGACATCCAGGCTTGGTAAGGCCTGTCCGAATGGGGATTCGTCATGGTTCAAGAATTGTGGTGAATCGGCAATTGTTGATTGCGAACGCCTTTGAACATTTATTAGAGGAATATATACCAACAATCCATAAAAATATTCGCCGAATGTATGATACATATGGCTATCCCCTTAGTAAACATATTCGAACAAAATGGTCGGCTGATCTCGTTTATTTGCTGATGAAGCCACTTGAATGGCTTTTCTTAATCATTCTCTATACAGTGGATGCTAAGCCTGAAAATCGCATTCATATCCAATATAGCGGCTATCGAAATCGAATATTTCCCAAAAAATAAATGAGGAGTTTTATTGTGAACGAACATGAGTATGATCACTTGCTTGGTATTGAGACGACTGGTACGCAGGATTGGTCGTTCCATTTAGCCCAATATCACCCTTATGAGGCAACACCTTATCAAGCGCTAGACGCACTTTTTCATAAATATGAATGGACCAATAAAGATCGTCTTGTTGATTATGGTTGTGGAAAAGGTCGGCTTTTATTTTATCTACATCATCGCTTCGGGCTATCGGGTACAGGTATTGAGGTGAATAAGAAGCGGTGTGATGAAGCGGAGACCAATTTATTACGTTATCGAGAGAAAAATGGCGGGAATCCCGTTGATATTCAATTTAAATGTTGTCCAGCAGAAGCCTATAAGGTGGATTCGCGAGATCACCGTTTTTATTTTTTTAATCCGTTTGCTGTCCATATTTTTAAAAAAGTCGTAGGGCAGATCCTTACATCACTGAAACAACATCCACGTTCTGTCGATCTTATTCTGTATTATCCATCATCAGACTATCTTGCGTTTTTGGATACTCATACACCATTTGACATTTTGCAGGAAATAAGAGTGGCGGATTGGTATGAACAGAATGAGAACGAGCGCTTTGTGATTTATCGGTTGTGAAAAAGGGGGAGTCCCCTCTTTTTTTGCAACTTGCACACCTCTTCTAAAAGGGAAAACTACGTACGGAATTCAAGTCTGAGACTATTTAAGCCTTCACCTCACTATGGTAAAATAAAGATATTCGTATTAAGAAATAGGTGTTTTTTTGGATATTTTCCTTTTTGTCATTATAATTTTATTTGCCTCTATTTTACAAACTAGTACGGGGTTTGGCTTTTCGATTTTGGCTACACCATTTTTACTCTTGCTCTTCTCTCCGATGGAGGCCATCCAAATTAATTTGATTTTATCGCTTGTCATTTCGTGTGCATTAATAAGAAAGATTCGAAAGGATATCGATTTTCAAGTTTTAAAAAGATTTGTGTTTGGAAGTGTTGCAGGCCTCCCTATAGGATTGCTAATATTTTTATTTGTCGATATTCCCAGGTTAAAGTTGGGCGTTAGCATAATCATTTTACTTTTAACCTTGCTTTTGATTATGAAGCTTCGTATTGCACAAACAAAGCCTAGAGATTTTATCGCAGGCGGTTTATCGGGCACTTTAACGACAAGTATTGGCATGCCGGGTCCGCCTCTTTTACTTTATTTTTCGGGAACCGATACTGAGAAGGAAAAATTAAGGGGGACGACCTTAGCCTTTTATCTCTTTATCTATCTTATTAGTTTACTGATTCAAGTGATTTTCGTCGGCACGAATCAAACGATTTGGATTTCGAGTGGATGGGCTTTACCGCTTGTATTTATCGGTTTGTTTTTTGGACAACTTTTATACCGTTGGATCAACCAACACTATTTTCGCATTTTCACCTATATTATTTTGTTATTTACAGGCATTTATTTGCTTATAGATCGTTAAAGGTAGCGTGAAATCCTATAGCCATTCATTACATCGTAAGGAGAGATTATAAATGAATATTGTAAAACTATCATCTGAGAATTATGAAGAGGCAGCCCATTTATCAATGTATGCTTTTCAATATGAACTTTCAGCGGAGGAATTGGAGAAGCAAAAGAAAAAGATGGAGACACAGCATATTCTCGGTATTTTTGAAGAGGGGAAGTTAGCATCGAAATTACATATTCTTCCTTTTGAGGTCTACCAACACGGCAAGCGTATCCCGATGGGGGGAATTGCGAGTGTGTCTTCCTATCCCGAATATCGCAGAAAAGGCCATATTCGGGGATTGATGACAACCGCTTTGGAAGTGATGAAGGAAAAGGGCCAGCTATTGTCCTATCTCCATCCTTTTTCGATTGATTTCTATCGGAAATTTGGCTGGGAGATTTTCTCAGATACTCGTAATATGACGATATTGAGAGCCGATTTATCGATTCCAGAAAGTGAAGGTAAGATCGTTCGACTCCATAAAGGGGCACATCATCCAGATCTGCAGATTGTTTATGAAACATATGCTCAAGCGTATTCAGGGATGCTTGTTCGTGAACAAACATGGTGGCGCGATCGTTTGCAATCATGGACCCCAGCTATTTATTATTCTCCTAATGGAAAACCAGAAGGATATCTGCTGTATTCCGTTAAAGAAAGTAAAATGAAGGTCGCCGAATTTATGCCTCTTAGCCATGAAGCTAGGAAAGGATTATGGGCATTTATCGGACAACATGATTCCATGGTAGAAAAGGTGGAAATATCGACTTCCCTTTCCGAACCATTGCCTTATATTATGAAAAATCCTCGTGTGCAGATGGAGGTATTTCCTTATTTCATGGCGAGAATAGTGGATGTCGAGCAGTATTTACAACAGTTTGCTTGGTCGGCTAATGTTCACACACCAATAAAATTGCGGGTAAAAGATCCGGTTGCACCATGGAATCATGGCATTTTTGAGCTAACCGAAGATGGGGTACGGAAAGTGGTGGCCGATAGTAATGAGGAAAAGGTGATTGAATTAACGATCAATCAATTATCCGCCCTTATGCTTGGGTATAAAACAGTCAAAGAGCTGGCAGAAGTAGAAGCTATACAAGGTAATCAGGCTGAACTTGCCCAGTTAGAAAGCATAATTCCAAACCAAAGCACTTACTTCCCAGATTTCTTTTAGGCCAACAGGATGTGGGTCAGAACAGCGTTGCGTCGTACAAGGATGTACTTAGTGCAGACGAAGCGACAGGACGTCGCGGTTTGAGTCTGCCGCCAGGACGGCGCGCATGTAGCTGTTCATCATTGTTTATCCTTTCACTCGATCCTTAAAAAAAGACCAACATCATGTTCTTCCAATTGACACAGCATAGTCACAGAATATAGAACGGTTTCATGTTATTATGGGTAATAATATTCAATCTCATATAGTTGAAAGTAAAGGGACGGAGAGTGTCATTCAAGGTGGAATCAATAGTGGTTGAACATTTGGTTCAAAAATTTTCGTTAGAAGTTTTAGCGGGAGCGAGTCAGCTAAAGCGGCCTGTTACAAAGCCGAAAACACATTGTCCAGGCTTAGAATTTATTGGGTTTTTTGACTTTTTCCCAATGGAACAAGTACAAATATTAAGTGAAAAAGAAGTGACCTACCTACATAGTCTGTCCCAAGAGGAAAGAAAGCAACGGATTGGCAATGTGGTGAAATATCATCCTCCTTGTTTTATTGTGACAGATCAACTGGAGGGATTAAAATATTTAAAGCGCTTTTGTGATCAAGAAGGGATTCCTTTGTTACGTACCTCTGAAAGCGCACCAGAATTTGTTGCCAAAATTGATAGTTTTTTAACTAAAACGCTGGCAGAGGAAATTGCGATTCATGGTGTTTGTCTCAATGTCTCGGGAATGGGGATTTTACTACGTGGAAAATCTGGCGTTGGCAAAAGCGAAACAGCTCATACTTTAATTGGAAGAGGACATCGTTTGATTGCAGATGATATTGTCGTGCTGAAAAAACTAAGCCCCCAAACTTTGTTAGGTACCCATAATGTAACGAATCGGGAATTTTTGGCGTTACGTAGTATTGGTTTATTAAATGTGGTTCGCTTATATGGAAGAAGGGCGTTTCAAGATGAAACAAGAATTTCTTTGGACATAGAATTAACAAAGTGGAAAGGCAATGCATTAAACAATGAACTAGAGGTCGATCATAAATTTAAGGAATATATGGGGGTTCGCGTCCCACATGTAGAAATTCAGCTGCAACCTGGACGTGATGTAGCGGGATTAATTGAGGCTGCTGCGAACAACTGGTATTTAATGCAGCAAGGCTACAGTGCGGCAGAGGAATTTATCCAAAGAATTGATCCAGAGAATTAATGCTTCCTTATGCATTAGATCGTCATGAAAGACATAATTTACCGGGTTTGTGTCTCCCATTCGCCGTGCTCAGGAAGAGAAACCCATGTAAAGAAGGAGCCTATTCCCGTCCGGAAAAAAATGCTAACTTGCAGGGACATTGACTGTCCCTGCAAAAGTTTTGGTTACTCTTTCTCGATGTCTTGGTCATTTTCATCAAGCTCATCATCAAGCTCATTAAGCTCTTCAGAGGCCTCTGTTTGGTATTGCATATTTCTTGGAGAGGGGTGGGCCTGAGTTTCTTCTTCACCTATTACTTCAGTAGCCATCAGTTTATGGAAAAAGTATTCAAAGATGGTGGTGCCCACAGCGGCTATGAGAGACATCATAAATAAATTTCCACCTGTTGTTAAGGCCATACTCATGATCCATATCACAAACAAGGAAAGTCCGAAATCTGCTGCAGTGGCAATACTATTATTCGTTCTGGGCAAAATAAGCAAATCCCCAATGAGATAAGATACTACTCCTAATGTCAAGGTAATGAGGAACACATTCCCAAAAGACATTCCATACAACATCCCCAAAATCATATATAAAAGGGCCAGGCTAGCCAAAAACTTAATGGTAATTGCCTTTAGATGGTCCATATTTATCAACTCCTTTCATGTTATTTTTACAAAAATGGCCTCTTTTATTCACCAGGTTAACAAGATGGTGCTTCAAATTTACCAGAATAATGTCCCGACTATAAAATACATCTAAAACTATGTTAAAATTTAAAATAGTTCCGGTAGTTGTACTTTCAAGATAATACTGTCATGCTTAATATTTCAATCTAATCCTTTCTATAAAACGGAGTGAAATGCAGTTGTGTGAAAAGGCAAAAATACTAGATGACTTTGAACATGGAGATAGAAGTCGGTATCTAACAAATCATCAATTTGTTTCAAGCTATGATCTCTCATTAAGTACAGAGCAGGCCAGATTTGGCCGATATAGTTTAAAGCTTTTTTACCATTTTGGTGGCTGGCAATCTGGAAATGGTGCGATGTATATTCGTTTTAAAGAGGGCTTGATAACGGAGAGAATGCCTAAAAAGCTTGGTGTTTGGGTTTTTGGGGATGGACATTCGCCGTGGTTACGAGCAACATTGTTAGATGGGAATGGCGAACGTAAATGGGTGAATTTGACGAATGAGAATATCAACTGGAAGGGTTGGAAATATGTTGATACACCCATTGATTCTCAATGGACCTTACCCCTCCAGCTTGAACAGATTTATGCAGTAGAGAAAAATAAGGAACTGCAGGGTGATACCCAGTATACGGGTTGCATTTATATGGATCATATTCGTTTTGTCTATGAGGATTCAGAAGATCTGGTAGGACCTGAATTTTATGATATCAGTCCAAGTTTTCCAGTGATTTACAAAGACCATTTTACTTTTTCAGCTAAAGTAGTGGATGTGCAAACAGGAGTAGACCCAAAATCGATCTGGATGACAGTGAATGGTGAGAAGGTAGACTTTACATATGATCCAGAGAATCAACAAATTGAATACTTATTTGAAAAGGTTCAGACAGGCGTTTATCATGTCCATGTGGAAGCAATGGATCATGCGGGAAACCGCTCCTTACCATATGTGGATAAAACCTATACGATCGATTTAAGTCCCGATTTAGATCCTCCCATCTTTTCAAAGGTTACTCCAACGGAAACGGTGGTGGAAAGAACAGGAACGCCACGCATCACTTTTCACTTAATGGATCAAAAATCAGGAGTGAACCCTGACTCCATTGAAGTTTTGTTAAATGGGGAAAAATTAGAGGTTTATTTTGACATCGACACGGGGTGGGGTTATGCGTTACCTTTAAAAAAATTGGTGAGTGGAGAGCATATTCTACAGATAACCGCACAAGATTATGCAGGTAACTCGGCGATGCCACTAAAGCGGAAGTTTCGCGTGCAAACTTTGCCAGAACCCGTAGGAAAACAGGAAATTTTTATTATTCCTGATACACATTCCTTTGACTGTGGTATGAAGGCTTTTCAGTTGAGTGCGGAAAAAGAACCTGCCTTTATCATTCAAATGGGGGATATGGTAGATCAGTCATTGCAAGCAGAATATAAAAGCTTATCGATCATTTTTTCTAATATGGAGAAGAAGATTCCCATTTTTACAACACCTGGTAATCACGAAGCATTCCAAGGGAATTTAGATTTGTATAGGGATATGTTTGGTTCCCCAACTTATCACATGGAGTATGGAGATACTTTATTTGTATTTTTAAATTCAGCCTTTGATCAAAGTATCACAGCATCGGATTCCACTCAATTTCATTATTTGCAAAGATTACTGAATGATCAGCAAAAACAGAATGTAATCATTGTAACTCACGTACCAACAAGGGATGATTTTGGAACGGCCCATCAAATGGAAGAAAAAGATGCAAGGAAATTAGAGAAAATTTTGAGCCGGTATAAAGAGAGACAGCCTTCCGTGTCTATAATGGTTTTATTCGGACACCTCCACGTTCTTCGGCAATGGACACTGAATGGAGTAGACTATATTATTACTGGAAACGGCGCTTCGAAGGGTTATGTGGGACCCGAAAAGGGCAATATTCTAGGGCAAGGCATTGTAACAATTGATAAGGATAAAATGAATTACCGATTTATTCCTTACGAACAAACGATGTACTTAGTTCATGAAAGAGTAAAAGATGGAATCCTCCGTTTGCGTGTAGGGGATACAGCGAAACTTCAAATAATGAGCCCTGAAGCAACAGGGGCGGATTTCACACAATACCCGGCTATTCCTAAGAGCTGGGAAACAGGCAGTGAAAATGTAGCAAAGGTCGATTCGAGTGGTCAGGTAGAAGCCGTATCGATCGGTGCAACAAGCATAAGAGTGCGAATAGGAGACCAACAGGCAACAATTCAATTGGAAGTGGTCGATAAATGACTTTCATTCAAGAAGATTTAATCGAACATTTAAAAAGAAATGGCTAGTTTTTTGTGGAGAGGAAAGCTATATACGAATGTTATTGAATATTTATATTTATTTATTCGTGTTTTTGGTATATAATAGGGGAGTCATCCAAGGAGGTCATCTAGATGTTTAATACACAGTATGAGGAAATTAAGCAAATAGCAGAGAGAATTTTTAATAACCCTGAATTGGGATATAAAGAATTTAAAACAAAAGAAACAATCGTAAGTTTTTTAAAAAAGATTAATCCTGAACTAACCTTAGAAGAGTTTAGTACAACAGGATTTCGTACTAGCCTAGGAGAAGGAAAGGATCTAAAAATTGCTTTTATAGCGGAATTAGATGCTGTCTATGCGCCGACCCATCGAAACGCCGATCCTGAAACAGGTGCTGCACATAATTGTGGCCATTATACGCAAGTAGCGATTGCGTTAGCCCTTTATAAGTATTTATATCAGTCAAAGGTCTATGAAAACTTTGATTATGAACTTGTATTCGTTTTTGTGCCGGCAGAAGAATATTTGGATCTTCGTTATCGGGACGAGCTTTTGAAAAATGGAACCATTGCTTATTATGGTGGGAAACCGGAAGCGATGCGACTTGGTGTGTTTGATGATATTGATTGTGCCGTTTGTGTTCATGCTATCGGTGGAGAGTTTGACAAAAGAACGATTGATATTAATACGGCATTAGCCGGTTTCCTTTATAAATATTATGAATTTAAGGGAAAGGCAACCCATGCGGGCTTTGATCCATTCTCTTCGAAAAATGCTTATAGCATGTCAACGCTGTTTAATGTGGCGGTTGGTTTAGCGAGACAGCAAATGAATGAACGGGAAATGGTGCGGATTAATCCGATTGTAATGGAATCCGATATGTCGACAAACGTGATACCAAATCGGATCGTCGTTGGGACCGATTTGCGGGCGCAATCTGTTGAATATATTAAAGAAGCAGCTATAAAATTAGACGATGCAGCAAAAGGAAGTGCGATCGCCCTCCAAGGAGAAGTGGACATTCAAACGCAAATGGGCTATCTACCTTTCAAACAGCATCGTTATCTCTCTGAGTTTGTAAGAGAAACATTTGAAAAAAATGAGAAAATTGATGTTCTCCTTGATAACAACGCAATCAGTGCAGGAGGAGATATTGGCGATTTATCCTTTATGATTCCTTGTATTCAAATTGGTCATAGCGGCTTTACGGGGACGATTCACGGGGACGACTTTATCGATATTGATCAAGAATTTCTATTTGAAATTTTCCCTGAGTTTTTATCACAAGTTTTTATTTATATGAATGGGAAAGTGGACAAAAATCAGTTATATAAGCGCTCATTTGCAGAATATGAAGCATTAATTCAAACGATTGTAGACTAACAGGGGAGTGACATCATGAAGAGGAGTTTTCTGTTTTTACTGATTTTTGTATTGGTCGTAATTGCGATTGCGGAAGGGATTGGTTTCCAATCGATTCCGATTGGGAAGTTTAATATCGGCTTTTTGCCACTTGTTTTTGCGATTATGATCACAATGATTTTGGGGATTCAAATTTTCAGAAAAGGCATTATAAAGAAAATTTATAGTAAAGAAAATGTGAATTTTGCAAGTACGTATTTAATTTTTATTATGTTGCCTTTAATGGCAAGATATGGCGCAGATGTTGCGCCTAAGTTAAAAGAAATTTTAAGCATTGGCTGGGTATTCTTGATTCAGGAATTTGGGAATCTGGGTACGGTTGTTTTAGGTCTCCCGATTGCCCTGTTAATTGGATTAAGACGAGAGGCGATTGGCGCGACACTTGGAATCGGACGAGAAGGGGAGCTTGCTTATATTTCCGAAAAATATACGTTGGAATCGCCAGAAGGAAGAGGGGTGCTTTCCCTCTATATTATTGGCACATTATTTGGTGCGATCTTCTTTAGTATCTTTGCACCTATTCTATTAGATCTAGGCTTCCGGGTTGAAGCGCTCGCTATGGCGTCAGGAGTTGGTTCGGGAAGTATGATGACGGCCGCTTCCTCGACATTAGTAGCACGTATGCCGGAACTAGGGGAGACGATTCGAGCTTATGCTTCTGCTAGTCAACTATTAACGAGTTTCCTAGGAACCTTCACAATGGTGTTTCTAGCAGCACCACTGCAAAAGTTCATGTATGGACTCTTCATCAGAGGTGAGAAATAATGGAGAAATTGTCGAATAAGTATGTAAAGTTTAGTCTCGTCCTATTGCTTAGTGTGGCTTTGATTCTATTTACTCAAGAAATTAAACTATTGAAAAATCCTGAATCGACACCAATCACGATGATGACGATTGCCGGATTGGTTGTACTTTGGGCGTTTTCGATGATTGGAATTCTGATCTCAGACGTTATGCAGAAGGTACCTGTAAAAGTAATCCGTGATTTCCCTATTCTTGGCTGGGTGTCAATCGTTTCCTTGGTTCTTTGTTTGGTTTCAGACTTCTTTGTACAAGCCATTGCCGCGGTCGATTTCTTATCCATCACCACGCCGATTTTGACCTTCGCGGGTATTTCAGTAGCCGATCGGCTTGTCGACTTGCGGAAAACATCCTGGAAGGTCGCGATTGTGGCCGTTTTCGTTTTTACAGGGACTTATGTGGGGAGTGCCCTCCTTGCGCAATTTGGTCTATTTTTATCGGGAAAATAAAGGAGGCCTTGCCTCACTGCGTTAACGTCTTATCGCAGTGGGGCAAGACCCTTATATAATTCTGGTCGTCTATCTTCATATACAGGAATTCGTTCTCTTATTTCATCGACAATTGAAAAATCAACATCAATTACTGCAAGCTCTTCATCCTCTTTACCTGTCCAAAGAACATTTCCCCATGGTTCAATAATCATTGAATGGCCGTTAAATTCATTATTCGGATCGTTTCCACGGCGATTGACGGCAATGACAAAACATTGATTTTCAATTGCCCGTGCTTGTAGTAATACCTTCCAATGATCAACACGCTGTTTTGGCCATTGAGCAGGTACGAATAAGACTTTAGCGCCCGCTAAAGCATGAGCTCTTAACCATTCTGGGAAACGAATATCATAACAAATGACGCCGCCCGCTTCGATACCATCTAGGGAAAACCTATTCATGGTATCACCAGCTTGCAAGTATAAATGTTCATCCATTAATTGGAAGAGGTGAGCTTTATCATATTCGCTTACTAATTCACCCTGATTGGAGTATACATACATCGTATTATAAAATTGTCCATTTTTTTTCGTAGCGACCGATCCACCGACGATATGAATGTTCAGTTCCTTGGAAAGCTTGGATAGAAGGTCTTTGGTTTGTGTACCATCTTGATCTGCTAGTTCTTCGAGACGAGGTAAATCAAAGCCTGTATTCCACGTTTCAGGCAAAACAACAAGTTCCACACCTTTCGCCGCTGCTGCCCGAACCCATTTTTCCACCTGGGCGAAATTCCTTTCCGGATCAGAGAAGGCGACATCCAATTGAATGCATCCAATCTTCATCATACATCACACCCCTAGATAATTTGACTTAAAGACTATAAGATTTGGCTCAGAATTGCAACTTTAAGAGGGTGTTCAAAAAGTCCGGATCAAAGGCTAGTCGGCTTTGCTGTAGGAAATGCCGACATGATTGAGGCAATCAACTTGATTCAAGATTATCATTTTGCTAGTTTGCTTCCGGATGCTCAACACGCCGCGGCGGCCGCTCAATCAAGATCACAAGAATGTTCCGCGGGAATAGACGCTCTGTATGAAAAGCGTCGCAATGCTCTTATAGAAGAATGTCATCGTATTGTTTGGAATGTGGTGGCACCACAATTGAATTTATTCTAATGGAAAACTCTTTGCGTGTGCGAAGAGTTTTTTTATAAAGCAAAAGTTGTTTGAATTCCATTGAAAACAAGCAACGGATAATAAAAATAGTACAATGGCTAATAAGCATCAATGGGGAAATACCTCCCTTTATAAAAAAACTTATATAAAAAATGAACGGTTTAACAATCCGGAACGTCTAATCTTTTAGAACGGCCGAAAGGGGGATGGGCTTCTATTGAATGAGAGAGAAGAAAAGCAATTGATCAGAGCGGCAATAAAGGGGAGTGATGAAGCCTTCACTCAACTTTTTCAAGCGCATTATCAATTTGTTTATAAATATTTAGTGAAAGTAAGTCTTGACCCCGATTTGGCAGAAGATTTGATGCAAGAGACGATGCTGAAGGCCTATATTCATTTTTCTAGTTTTAAAGGTGAATCGAAGTTATCAACTTGGTTTATTTCTATCGCGTCAAGATTATTCATCGATCATCAACGAAAAAGAAAGAGAGAGCGAAGAAGACAGGAGAAATTACAAGCTGAGGTTATTAGAAAAATGCAATGGAATGTAACGATAAATGGTTTTGAATGGACGGAATATATGGCGCAATTTGCTTTATTGGATCCAACCATACGGACACCGATTCTTTTACGACATTTTTATGGTTACACCTATAAAGAAATTGCTCATATGCTTGGTTTAAAAGAAGGTACAGTCAAAACACGAGTCCATCATGGTATGAAGAAAATTCGGAAGGAGTGGTCGTGAATGAAAGATTCCCAAGAGCAAGAGTGGCTTTCTCAATTTAAACAAGACTTAGAAAAGCTAGAAAAGCCGTTTGAAGCAAAAGTTCCTGAACAGGCACATATGGTACAGGTGCTTCAGGAATTTAAAATAAAGCGCAAGCGCGCCTTTCGCCGAGAATTGCTTACTTTTCTCGTCACGGCCTTATTCATACTCACTTCTTATAGCGTGCTGGCATTTAAGCTCACTCCTATTTTTATCTGGGTACAGGGTTTAGCGATTGGTGCCATACCGGTCATCTTGATAGCCGAAAGAAAGCGAAGTAAGAAACAGGACGGGGTGACAGAACATGGACACTGAAAAGTTAATCACCCTCTTGCTTGTTTCGCCAATCTTACTTATCCAGAGCATTCTTTTATTTATCGATGCGAAGAAAAAAGGGGCTTATGCTTGGGTCTGGGGAATCTTGGGGTTGCTGCAATTTCCATTCCCTACGATATTTTATTATTTCTTTGTGGTACGTCCGTTTCGAAAAAAACAAATGGAGGAAGAGTAATATGAGCATTTCTTGGGAAATGATTGCGCCAATCTTTGGTTTGCAGCTTATTTTGATGACGGTTGCGCTTGTAAGTTGTGTAAAGGAAGAAGAAACAAATGGTCCAAAATGGTTATGGATCCTTATTATTGTTTGTATAAACTTAATTGGACCTGTCCTTTATTTTATTATTGGTAGAAAAAGACAATAGGGGGAGACGACATTGCTTACTGTTCATCAACTTACGAAAAAGTATAAGAATCAACTGGCCGTAGAGGGTTTATCCTTTACCATTGCAAATAACCAATGTGTCGCTCTTTTAGGACCAAATGGTTCGGGAAAAACAACGACTTTAAATATGTTGTCTGGACTTTTACGACCGACAACAGGCACGATTCAATTTTTAGGGAAACCTGACATCAATCGCCTTGAATTAGGCTATTTGCCACAATATCCCGCTTTTCCCCCATGGATGACAGCTATAGAGTATCTACATTTCGTCGGGAAACTTTCCGGACTTGCAAAAAAGAAACGACAACAAAATAGTGAGGAAATGTTGGCGTTTGTTGGATTGGAAAAGGCGAAAGGCAAGCGGATTGGCGGCTTTTCCGGTGGGATGAAACAACGATTAGGATTAGCGCAAGCGATGATCCATGAACCAAAGTTACTGATTTTAGATGAGCCTGTCTCTGCTTTAGATCCTGAAGGACGCCGTGATGTATTAGAGATTATGCAAGAATTGAAGAAAAGCATGGCGATCTTATTTTCAACCCATGTTCTTCATGACGCTGAACAGGTATGTGATCATATTGTGATGTTGAAGGACGGGCGCATGAAATGGTCCGGTTCTTTAGTAGATTTAAGGCATACGCAGCAAACCGAAACATTTGCCCTAGAAGTCGCGGAAAAACTAACAGAATGGCTTCCTAGTAAAAGCTATATTCGCGATCTCCGATTTTTATCTCCCTATGCCGCGGAAATCACGTTTAACCATGACGAGGGGCGAAATCATCTTTTAGCGGATTGCCTGAAAGATCGGTTCACCATTGTTCGCTTTGAACAAAAAAGCTATTCATTAGAAGAGGCGTATATGGAGGTGGTCAATCGATGAGTGTCTTCCTAACATTAGTACAGAAGGAATGGGTAGAAGCGTGGCGGGATAAAAAATGGATTTGGCTTCCAATCGTGATTAGCCTATTAGCGATCTCACAACCTATTAGTCAATATTATATGCCGCAAATTTTAGATATGGCCGGGAATTTACCGGAGGGAACAGTCATTGAGATCCCTGTTCCCACTGGAGGAGAAGTGCTTGCTGGTACACTTGGCCAGTTAGGAATCATCGGGACAGCCATCTTCGTTCTAAGTGTAATGGGCAGCATCGCTCATGAAAGAAACAGCGGAGCTCTGTCACTTGTGATGGTTCGTCCTGTTCAAGCTTTTCAATACATTGCAAGTAAATGGGTGGCCAATGCGACCATACTCTTAATTTCCTTCACGCTAGGCTATAGTCTTTGCTATTATTATACGAATTTGCTGTTTGAACAAGTGGGAATAAAGGCATTTTTAGGAAGTCTATTTATTTATAGTATATGGATTCTATTTGTTTTAACTGTAACAATACTTGCTGGAACCCTTTTGAAAAATGTAGGAGGAATTGCAGGGGTAAGTGTGGTCGTGTTGGCAGTCTTATCACTTGGTAGCTCTCTTTTTCCAAAATATATGAAATGGAGTCCCGCTAATGCTCAAAGTCAGGCGAGCGACTATTTACTAACAGGCGTATGGCAAGATTCACTAACGCTTATGATTTTCACAAGCCTTTTGCTGCTAATTGGTTTGTTTTTATTCACGGTTTATTCGTTTAAACGTTATGAACGTTACTAAAGAACAGGCACAACGGATCGTTAGGATTGTTGTGCCTGTATCTTTTACAAGTATAGGGGTGATCTTTGACTATCCGAAAAAACTTTATACTCCTATAGTCTTTTTCGAAATAGCAACTTTATAGGCTTGATATAGAATTAACGCGATAATGGATAAAATCAATCCAGAAATATATGGTAACCCAGTTGCTGTTTTAAAGAGCCAACCGCCTAATGGCGGTCCTACGATCCGGCCGATGGAATCGAAGGAGGATAATAAGCCTGTTGTATTGCCATGACCTGTAGTTGAGGTTTTGGTTAACAGGGCGGATACACTTGGACGAATCACACCATTCCCAATTCCGAAAATCGTTAAATAAATAGCGGCGGTTGTAAAGCTATCGATCAGTAAAATAAGTCCGAAGCCAATCGCAGAGATGATAATGCCGAGTTGAATCACGGCTCCTTCCCCATATTTCTTCGTTAACCTACCTACTAATCCTCCTTGGACGATCGCCCCCGCAAGACCCATAATCATAAACAAATAACCAAGTTGTACAGTGCCTAATCCTGCTCTTTTCGCAGCAAAATAGGCAAAAGTGGCTTCAAGACCAGCCATGGATAAAGAAACAAACAATTGCAGAATAAAGAGAATCGAAATCGGGCCATTTAATGCTTTAAACATAGATTCCTTTTTCCCTGTTTCTGCTCCCCTTTTATCAGCTGGAAGTGATTCCTTGAGGATGAATAGAACAAGGAAGAATGTGATGATAGAAGAAACCCCCGACAGTATAAAAGGTGTACTTAAATTTGACTCCGAAAAAATCCCGCCTATTGCAGGTCCAAGGATAAAGCCTAGCCCCACAGAGGCTCCTACGACTCCCATCCCTTTTCCACGATCTTCAGGTGATGTGATATCCGCTACGTAGGCTGTTACCGTTGGCATATTTGCAGATGAAAGTAACCCTCCAATAATTCTTGCGGCGAATAACATCCATAATTGGCTAGCAAAAGCCATTAAAAAGAAAGAAATGGCGAGTCCGAAAATCCCGATCATCATCACAGGTTTACGGCCGATCCGATCGGAAACTCTTCCCCAGATTGGTGAAAATAACAATTGCATAAGAGAATAGACAGCCATCAATAGACCTAATTGTGTAGGGGTGGCCCCTAATTCCTCAGCATAAAAGGGTAAGACCGGGATAATAATACCAAATCCTACCATAACAAAAAACATAACGGCAAAAAGGACGGGTAAAGCCTTTTTGGTTTCCATATGGTGCTCACCACCAGTTTTCGATTGATTTGTCCTCCTAGTCAAGAGGAGGCTAGAGGATATGATAAAAAGTTTACCACTTCACTAGAAAATATCCTATCAAAAAGTCAATGATCAGATAAAAGATGTGAATATCTAATGAACTGAGTCAATTAACGAACAATAACCCTAAAAAAAATAACAATATTCGTGTTTGTCTTGACGATTGTAGGGACTTTATGCTATAAATAGAGCTGTAATCATTTTAATTTAATAAAAGTTCATTGAATGTATATGCTTGAGAATATGGCTCAAGCGTTTCTACCAGGTAACCGTAAATTACCCGACTACAAAATGACGATAGATCGTGCCATAAGACGATGACAAGTCTTTCATCCTGCTTATTAGAATGGAAAATGGCCATTTTCTCTCATCATTGTTGGTTGTAACCTGGGTAGATAAATTATCCAGGTTTTTTGCGTTCATATGAGCTACAGGGGGAAAAAAGATGGATCGATATTTTAAATTTAAAGAATGGAATACAAGTTATCGTCAAGAATCTGTTGCTGGTTTAACAACATTCCTTGCAATGGCTTATATCTTATTTGTCAATCCATCCGTACTAGGTGAAGCTGGAATGGATCAAGGAGCTGTTTATGTCGCAACAGCCTTATCTTCCGCAATCGCCTGTTTAATTATGGGTCTATGGGCTAAGTATCCTGTCGCACTTGCTCCAGGTATGGGAATTAATGCGTTCTTTGCTTATACTGTTGTGATCGGGATGGGAATCCCATGGCAAACAGCTTTGGCAGGAACCTTCATCTCTGGATTAATCTTTTTTATCCTTACTTTAACCAAAATACGTGAAACGATTATTAACGCGATTCCTGAGCAGCTTAAGTTGGCTGTTGCCGCGGGAATTGGTTTGTTTATTACCTTTATTGGTTTTCAAAATGCCGGCATTGTCGTCGATGCTGATCCTGGGACAACGGTAGTTGCTCTAGGAGATATTACGGCTCCTGGTACATTATTAACCATTTTCGGTATTGTGATTACAGCCTTTTTCATGATACGCGGATTTAAAGGGGCCATCTTTTATGGAATGATTGTCACAGCCATTGCAGGAATTATTTTTAAACAAATTCCATTACCATCTGGAATAGTCTCTACTATTCCTAGTTTAGAACCGACTTTTGGTGTGATGTTTAGTCATTTTGGCGATCTTTTTACTCCTCATATGCTTGTGGTCATCTTTACATTATTGTTTGTTGATTTCTTTGATACGGCAGGTACGTTAATGGCAGTTGCTAGACAAGCGGGGTTATTACAAGATGGAAAACTGCCACGAGCTGGAAAAGCATTATCTGCTGATTCTGTCGCTACGATGATTGGAGCTGTTTTAGGTACATCGACCACAACTTCCTTTGTGGAATCAACCTCAGGGGTGGCCGCTGGTGGTAGAACGGGTTTTACGTCCGTTGTCACAGCAGGATTTTTTATCCTAGCTCTGTTCTTTTCACCATTGCTAAGTGTTGTCACCTCAGAAGTAACGGCACCTGCTTTGATCATCGTGGGCATTCTAATGGCTTCCTCTTTAGCAGAGATTCGTTGGAAAGATTTTGAGTTTGCGATACCTGCCTTTATGACGGTTATTACAATGCCTTTGACTTATAGTATTTCTACTGGGATTGCTTTAGGCTTCATCTTTTACCCCTTAACAATGGTGTTCAAAGGGAAATTTAAAGAAGTTCATCCGATTATGTATGTGCTATTTGTTGTATTTGTTGTTTATCTAGGATGGGCAGCTTAAGAGAGTTATAGGTTCAATATTGTCAATTAGCGGGAGTGCACGAAAATGAGCATTCCTCGCTTTTTCTTTTTTAAAAATAAGGAATTGGCCTCCGTAATTGAAGCAGATTTGTACGATTGCCAAAAAGAAAGGGGATTTCATCATGCGAAAGAAATTATATGAAGTTAGTCAGCAACTCTCAAAAGTGGCAAGAGGTGAGAAGAAAGCAGACCTTGTCATCACCAATGGTATATTGGTCAATGTTTTTACAGGGGAGCTATTGGAAAATATGGATGTTGCAGTTGTTGAGGGAAGGGTTGCCTATGTTGGGAAGGCCGACCATACAATTGGTGAAAGCACACAAGTGATTAATGCTAACGGAAAATACTTGGTTCCGGGATTTATTGATGGTCATATGCATGTGGAGAGCACCATGCTTTCAGTAACGGAATTTGCGAAGGCAGGACTTACCAAAGGAACGACTTCTATCTTTATGGATCCGCATGAAATTGCCAACGTCTTTGGTCAAGAGGGCGTACGATTGATGCACGAAGAAGGACAGCAGCTTCCTTTGAAAGTATTTACAACCTTTCCTTCATGTGTGCCTGCAACGACTGACTTCGAGGATGGAGGAGCAACCCTCAGTGTAGAGGATATTCAAGCGGGGATGCAGTGGGAAAATGTTGCAGGTCTAGGAGAGGTTATGAATTTCCCGGGAGTTGTTTATGGAGATTTACTTATGAACGGGGAAATTGCAGAAACCATTAAGGCAAATAAAACAGTGACCGGGCATTTTCCAGCAGAAGATCCAAGGATGTTGCAAGCCTATATTGGCTCAGGGGTGGATTCATGTCATGAAACAGTGACAAAAGAACAAGGCTTAGAAAAGTTACGGCTTGGAATGCATTTAATGATACGAGAAGGTTCAGCATGGCAAGATGTAAAAGAAGTGATCAAGGTTGTAACCGAGGATCATGTTCAAACAGCTAATATTAGTTTAGTAACAGACGATGTCTACCCACAAACGCTTGTTGAAAAAGGCCATCTTAACCATGTTGTTCGGCGCGCAATTGAAGAAGGAGTAGATCCCGTTACCGCAATTCAGATGGGAACGATTAATGTTGCTCGTTATTATAAAATGGATCGCGATCTAGGCTCGATTGCACCGGGGAAAATGGCGGATATTTTATTAATCGAAGATATTCGAGAGCTGGAACCAACCACAGTCATTGCTGACGGAGAAGTGATCTATCAAGATCAGCAATTGGTAAAGGAATTCCCGATCTTCATCTACCCAGAGCATATTCGGAATTCTATTCATTTAAAAGCGGCACTAACAGCAACAGACTTTCAATTAAGGAGTAAAGGATCTGCCGAGGAAACGAAGGTAAATGTCATCAATGTCATTGAGAATAGTGCCCGTACTGAGAAAATGACAGCCACATTAGCGGTTAAAGATGGTATCATCCAACCAGATCTTAAGCAGGACGTTCTGCAGCTAGCATGTATTGAACGCCACCATCAAACAGGGCAAATTTCACTCGGTTTTGCGCACGGATTTAAGTTAAAGCAAGGAGCTGTTGCCTCAACGGTTGCTCATGATAGCCATAATCTGCTTGTGATGGGAACAAATCCAGAAGACATGGCTTTTGCCGCAAATGAGTTAGCCAAAATCGGTGGTGGGATGATTGTCGTGGAAAATGGACAAATATTGGCGAAAGTGCGTATGCCGATAGCTGGACTTATGTCTGATCAACCATTGGAGACGGTTGTGAAAGAGGTCAAACAGCTTGAAATGGCTTGGGAAGCTATAGGATGTCCGATTCATGCCCCATTTATGACCTTTTCTCTCATTGCTCTACCAGTCATACCTGATGTACGGATTTCCAATCGTGGATTAGTGGATGTAGGAGAATTTAAAATGATTGATGTAGAAATCACGGAGAAAATATAATTTCACGCTTAGTATTAAATGTTTCGGGCTAATCGTTACGACGGTGTTATAATAGGTCAGGAAGGGGTGAAAGGGATGAATTCTAATTTAAAGTTTGATTTTCATACTCATCATGATCGTTGTGGACATGCCAAAGGGGAAATTAGAGATTACATTGAGGCTGCGATTGAACGTGGCTTCAATATGATTGGGATTTCCGATCATTCGCCATATTTTACAAGCGAACACGATCAACTCCATCCAGGTATTGCAATGGCGAAAAGTAGTTTTCCTGATTATGTAGGTGAAATTCTTCGTTTACGGGAAGAATACAAAGGGAAAATAGACGTGCTATTGGGAGTGGAATCTGACTTTTTTCCGGATCATATCAATCTTTATCGTAACCAATATCAACAATATCCATTCGATTATATTATTGGCTCTGTCCACCATGTTAACCGAACTTCGATTTTTGATAAAACTCGGTGGGATCATCTTACTGAACAAGAAAGAGTTCAAACAAAGGAAGCTTACTATCGTTTAATAGAACAGTCGGCAAGGAGTGGACTATTTCAAATTCTTGGCCACATTGACGCGATGAAAGGATTTTATCCTGCATTTTCCGCGATTGAAACGCCTGCGGTTGAGCGTGCACTAAAAGTCATTGCTGAAAATAATGTAGCAATTGAAATTAATACATCGGGGAAAATGAAAGATTGTGGTGGTTGGTATCCTTCCGATGAAATATTAGAAATGGCCCTTCATTATGGTGCAAAGGTGACATTTGGTTCTGATGCCCATGACCCTGAAAGGGTTGGTGATGATTTTGAAGCTGTTCGTCAACATCTTAAAGATATTGGATTTAAAGAATGGGCTTATTTTCGCCAAAAGTCCATCTTGTTAACAAGTTTATAAGAAAAGCGCAAGCGCCTTGCTCAGCCCCGACAAGCAAATGTTCCTGAACCTATGAAGGGCGATCTTTCCCTTCATAGGTTCAGGGTTATTTGACCTCGAGGGGCTAGGCGCTGGAGCTAGATCCAACATTAGCCAAAATCTCCTATCCTATAAAAAAACAGTGGGGCAAGTAATAAAGCCTCACTGTTTTTATTTAAACTAATTCAACATTAGAACGAATACCTACGTCGCATTGTGAAATAATGTCTCACTTTATTGCTCCTTCACCAATGCCTTTAATAATATATTTTTGCGAGAAGGCGTAGAAAATGACGATCGGAATAATGGTCATTGTCAAACCTGCCATGGCAAGATTCCATTGAATTGTAAATTCACCAAAGAAATAGAATGTTGATAACGGAATCGTTCTCAAGCCTTTATCAGACAGTGTCAAGGAAGGTAGTAAATAATCATTCCAAATGCTGATTACGCCCAATATCATAACCGTAACGGTTATCGGTTTTAACATTGGAAAAATAATTCTCCAAAAGATACCAAATTTAGAGGCTCCATCAATCGTTGCCGCCTCTTCCAAAGAAATCGGAATCGACTTAATAAATCCGTGGTATAGGAAAACGGACATCCCTGCATGGAAACCAATGTTCATATAGATTAAACCTCCATGCGTATTAAGCATGGGAATTCCAAGCGTTTCCCCAATTCCATGCATAAATTGCATTAACGGCATCATTAAAGTTTGGAAAGGGATCAGCATTGTTGCTACAAGGATCATAAAGATAATATTACTTAGCTTATTATTTGTCCTGACCAACATCCAGGCTGTCATGGAAGATAAAATAACAATAAAAATAATAGAAACGACTGTAACGAATAGAGAGTTTTTAAAGGCAAGTAAAAAGTTCATTTTGTCCATGGCTGTACTATAATATTGAAAACTAAATTCCGAAGGCAATGCAAGTGCATTACTATAGAGTTCTTCCCGGTTTTTAAATGAGTTCACAAGCATAATGTAAACAGGGGATAAAAAAACAAGTGCCAGAAGGAAAAGTAATATTTCTGATATAATTTTACTTACTCTATTCATTACATTTCCACCTCACGTTTTTTCGTAATGTAGACTTGTGTCAACGTGATGGCACCTACAACAATAAAGAACAAAATGGCTTTTGCCTGACCATAACCATAATGACTATAGCCAAAGATTTCATTGAAAATATTCATTGCGAATAATTCAGTGGCATTCACCGGTCCACCGTTTGTTAACGAAAGATTCACATCATAAATTTTAAATGCATTACCAAGAGTTAAGAATAAACAAATGGTAAAGGAAGGCATTAAGAGTGGGAAAATGACCTTCGTGATCCTTTGCCAAGCATTGGCTCCGTCTACCTTTGCGGCTTCAAGCAGTTCAGAGGGAATACCTTGGATGCCGGCAAGATAAATAATCATCGTATATCCTGCCATTTGCCATGTGAAGACGGCGACAAGTGCAAAAAGGGCATAGTTCGAATCAAGCAGCCAATTGAAAAATATCTTTCCCATACCCGTAGATTCACCGATTGTTTTAAAAGCATCTGTAAATATAAATTGCCAAATATACCCCAGAATTAATCCACCGATTAGATTTGGCATAAAGAACATTGTCCGTGCTGCCTTGGCAGTCCGTAATTTTGTTGTAACCAATAATGCGAAGGCTAGACCTAATATATTGACAGCGAATAGAGCCAATACAGTAAATTCGATTGTCTTCCATGCAGAAGAAAGAAAGCGTGTATCACCAAATAATTGGATGAAATTATCTAATCCAACAAATACTTTGGGATTAGATGGAATACCATCCCATTCAAAAAATGAGTAATAAATTCCGATAATAAATGGAACAATCACAACCGTTGTAAAAATAAACAATAACGGTACTGTAAATAATGCAAACCAAAGCTTATCCTTTCGTTTACTCAAGCCAATCCCTTCTTTCTAGTTCTTATAAATATAACGATCAAAACAAAGGCCCATCACTTAATGTATTCATTACATTTGTGAAGGGCTTTGTCTAAAAAGAATTACCTAATCTAATTTACTTTACACTGTTTGCCCATGCAGCATCTAGTTTTTCAAGAAGTTGCTGGCCTGTCATATCTTTTGAAAGGAAAAACTCTTGGGCGGCAGGCGAAAGATCATTTGTAATTGAGTTAGCCGGGAAATAATTAAATGCCCAAGGAATGGTTTGGCCACTATTCGAAGCCTCTAGCACAATTTGAGATAATGGATCAAGATCCTTTGCTTCAATATTTGTCATAGCTGGGATAAATCCAAATTCTTCGACAATATAGCGTTGTCCTGTTTCACTTGTGAACATCCAATTCAGGAAATCATTTGCTGCTTTGATTTCATCTTCATCTGCCGAGCCATTAATCGCCCAGTTATTCCCAACGCCGACCGCCAATTTATCATTTCCTTCAAGTGGGAATGGCATCATACCCATTTCAAAATCTAAATCATAGTCTTCAAACATTCCGTACGCCCAGTTCCCTTGGTGGATCATTGCCGTTTTGTCAGTCGCAAAGTCACCAATGACGCCATCATACGTAACCTCTAACGGATTCTTAGTATTCGCTTTAATTGCTTCCATGAACTTTGCGAAGTCTTGGAATTCCTTCGTATCAGCCATCTTCACTTCACCTTTATTTAGCTTATCAATAAAAGCGATAGGATCATCTTGTAAGGCAAAAGGAGTGTTGAGAATATGACCAATTAAGAAGTAATCTTCTTCAGACATCCCCAATCCATTGATGTCTTCTGATTTAAACTTTTCTAGTGTATGAACAAAAGAGTCATAGTCTGTTACATCTTTAGGATTCACCATATTTTTGTTATAAATTAGGCCGTATCCTTCAACACCATAAGGAACACCTACGATTTTATCGTCCACTTTCAATTCCATATTGGGCGCAATATTTTTCACGTAATCTTCATTGCTCATATCATAAAGATAAGATTTTAACTTTTCAGCTTCAGAAACCTTTACACTGAAAATGGATGGACCTTGGTTACTGGTAAGCTTTGATTGCAATTGTTGAGCGTATTTATCACCAGCAGCACCCCAGACTTCAACTTTTACTCCAGTTTCTTCTGTGTATTCCTCCGTCAGCGCTTCCAATTGATCAACGATTTCTACCTTACTGTTGAAAATCGTAAGTGTAGGTGCAGATGATTTCCCTTTTCCACCTGAATTATTTTTATCTTTTGCTGATCCACAGCCTGCCAATGCGAATGCCGCTATGAGGAGAACCACCATCATAAGGGAAAACGTTTTATTCATTTTCTTCACATTCTCAACCCCTTTTTAATTTCTAGTAAAACATTATACTTATAAAATACTTAGTTTTGATAAGGTTGTCAAGAATTACTTTTTTCAAAAAATGGCGGGGATAGCGCTTTATTACATTTTTAGGTAAAGTATGATAAGCATATCAGACGTTTTTTACTTGGGGAGCTGTTCTATTCTTTTTATCATTTTACTCTTTTGAAGTTTATTTTACTGAATCTCTCCAATTTATTTTTGCTGTGATTTTAAAGTTTTCATTATTACTTGTTCCATTGATCATTTCGACCAACTCTTTTGCTGCTAAATAGCCACTTTCATATCTAGGAATCGTAACAGTTGTTAAACCAAAATTTTCTGCGTCCCTGCTGTCATCGAATCCGGTGACGGAAATATCTTTTGGTACTTCATATTTGTTTTCCTGCAAAGCCTTTAAAGCTCCTATCGCCATGTTATCATTAGCACAAACTAAAATCTCCGGAAGGCTATTGCTCAATATAAAAATATTGGCGGCGCGATACCCGCTTTCTTCAGAAAAATCCCCGTGATAATAATTTGTCCTTTGGAAGGAGATATTATTGTGGGTTAATGTATCTATAAATGCCTGATACCGTTCTCGGTGATCTAGCGAATCTTCATAGCCGCCAATATAACCAAAATTCCGAAATCCCTTGTCAACAAGTGCCTGAACCAGCTCACTCATAATACTATAGTTTTCTGTGACCACGCTCTTAATATATTCATTTTCAATCAACCGATCCATGACAACAATTGGATAGACTGGCTTGGCAATCGAAACGAGGAATTCATCCGTCATCTTTTTATCTAAAACAATCGCTCCTCTCGTAAAATTACTGCGTACAAAGTTTTTACTAGAATTAGTCGTACAGACAATTAAATCAAATCCATTCTCTGCCAAATAATCGTTTATCCCGTTGATAATTTTTAAATAGAAACTTCTCTCAAAATTACTAAAGATGAATACAATCGTATTTGTCTGGCCTGTTTTAAGGCTCTTTCCTATAATATTTGGCCGGTAACCCATCTCTTCACACAATTGTAAAATCCGCTCTTTCGTTTCTTTTCCGACATTTTTCCGTCCATTGATCACATTAGAGACAGTGGAAACAGAAACACCCGCGGCTTTCGCTATATCTTTTAAACCAACCAAAACCCTCACCCCATATCCTCTTTCGTATTCTTTTATAAAATTTACTTAAATTTTATAAACATTTTACTTTAAAATCAAGAATTATACAAACTGTCTCCAATATGATCTGCAATTCTTGGCGGCATGGGGACCTATGTTTACGGGGCTTTTAGGTTAACAATATCGAGATATTTTTCATTATCAAAAAACAGAAGGAAAGTTTTGCATTCAAAAAAGGATGACCTAGGTGAGAAACCGAGGTCATCGCTAAATGTTAATTATTATTGTCATTTATTTCCCCATAAAAATTCGGCAATGAGTTGATCCACTGATTCCATCTCGTGTAAACCAGAATGGGTCGCAGCTAAATCTGTAATTACATTTTCTGTATATTGATCACGATTTACTAGGTATTGATTGAACAGCGCACTCTCCAATGAGACGAGCCCATCTCCAGCCAATGGATTGTTCATAACACCTGCAATCGAGAGGACCGATACATCAGAGGGAAAGGCGCTTTTATTTTTCAAAAGTTGCTGAAGCGCAGCGGAATTGGGATGGAGATCAATCAATGCATCACCATAATTCACGTTAAAATAATCCTCTCGATCAATTCCCCCAAAAGGACTTCCGATTGTTACAAGCTTGAGGGCTTTAGGATAAAGATCTTCATCCACCGTTGTTTGCAAATAATTGGTCAAAGCAAGCCCACCCATTGAATGGCCCACAAGATTGATTTCTTGAATATGATAACGATCCTTTAGTTGCTTCATCACCTCTTGTAGCCACTTCGTTTGATCGCTTAATTTGGCACGATTATTTTCAAAAATGACTTGAATAAATGGATTTTCAACATTCTCAGGGATAGAACCTTTGAATGAAACGCGTCCCTTTTTATTCACAAAACATACGAGTGTTTTTGTTCCCCACTGTTGTTGGTCCATTCTCTCCAACATTGTTGAAAAAGACCGCTCACTTCCTTTATAGCCATGGAGAAATAGTGTCGGAACAATAGCGGGTGATGCCGCAACATGACTTCTTTCATCTATTAACTTTGGACGTGAAATAAAAAGTCCAATGATTAGTATTAAAATAAAAAATATACCAATTGAATATTTCCTTTTCATTAAACTCCCCCTAAAGATTATACCGTATTGTCAAAACTTATATAGTAAAAAGTTAATAACACCTTGATTTGTAAGGCTTAAAATAC
>NZ_VTQV01000037.1 GCF_008764245.1 Bacillus subtilis | reverse complement strand
CACCACATTTAGACCTTAGAGCTACTTTTAGGCTTTTGTTTTCATAGAATTTTTGACACTACCCTGTCAAAACAAAATTACTCACCGATTTGGTACGTATCATTTCGCTCGATGTTCCAGAGCGGCTGGACTGATAAGGACCCAATTGCATCCGCAGCTTGATAGAGCTGATCAGCAGAAGCTTGCAGACGGATACGATTGAATGTCTTTGTTTTATAGATGGGCTTATTGTCCTCATCTAACCCGTAATCAAACACAAGCTTCATTTTTGACGCTTCTAAAATTTCCTGTGCCATGTTCTCGCCCCCTTTCACCTTCTATATAGAGAAGCACCGAAAAAAAGGATACCCAGTTTTTAAAAATTTTTATTGGCGTAAACAAAAATGTATTCAGAGTGAAAAACAATGGCCTAAGTAAAACTTTGCGCTAAGGACATTTTCGTTCTGAACCACTTGTATCTCACGATAAAATCAATTTGAGTTGCTCGGACAATAAGCCCCGCCCCCACTAGATCAGATCACTTTGCCCTCTTCTTTTAGTACTTGATTTTAAAAAGCTTTATAAAAACATAAAAAAATAATTTATATAAGGGTGTCCTTTTGAGTCTATCGGATCTATATGAGGGGTAGGAGGGATGCAAAATGGAGAAAATCACATTTAGAAAAGAGTTAGCACAAACGATTGGATTGAACGAAAGTATGGTGTTGGAGAAGCTTTACGAACAGGTTGAAAAAGCAGGAGCACCTTTGAACGGACGGATGTGGATCGAGCGTACGTATGAAACATGGCAAGAGGATTTTCCATTTTGGTCGATCGCCACGATTAAACGAACATTTTCTTCTCTGAAAAAACAAGGCTTGATTCGAATAGAACAACACGGAAAACATCGTTATGATCGCACGAATTGGTATGCCCTTAGTGAAGAGGGAGACCATTGTTTTGCACAAGAATAGAAGATAAAGGAGAAACCACAGATTGACGAAGCCGAAGACGTCCAAGAAAAAATAACCATCGTTGAGAAACAATTAAAGAAATTGAAATTTTTCCCCCTTCACTTATCGCAAAAAGAAGAATTAACCCATGCTTGCAAAACTTTTTCTTTAGAGCAAATTTTACAAGCCATAGAAGCCACCGCAGAGCGTGCAATCTTTGCGTGGAAATATGCGTATAAAATCTTATTAACCAATCAGAAATCTATTCCAACTAAGTTAAAGAGAAAAATCATTCGGTCAGAAAAATTGCCAGATTGGTTTCAAAATGAAGAGCACTTGAATACGCAGGAATGGAATGAAGAAACACTTGAAAAAAAACGGCGATTACAAGAGATTCAGGAAAAATATAAGCAACAACAAGGGGCTACTATTACATATATTTGAACAAGGCTGAACAAAAAATAGCCTCCCCTTTAAATAACGGGTCGGCTATCGGTATTCCTTACACTTTTAAAGTGTTGACAATTCGCTTTTCACTTTTTCTCGGAATTCTTCATCTGTTAGGAACTTTAACTGAAAAGCGTTCATATTTTTAGATAGCTTAGCTTGCTCCATTGTACTTAAGTTATTAGCGAAAAAGGCTAATTCTGTTTGATTTCCGTGCTGATCTGTTGCGTACATGGCCATTGTGAAAACAAAGGCAGTAGATCCACCTTTTTGTCCGGCATGGGCCAGCCATTCTTGATTTTGCGGATTTTCCATTAACCCTTCCATGACAGGATCGAGATAGGTATACACACTGTCATCGAAATACGTTTTGTTGTTCAGTTTCTCCATGATGGCAACATACTCATCGGTTGTCGCTCGTGGCAAACGATCTGACCAAACTTTTTGGAAATCCATATTTAAATCCTTCATGAGTTGCTTTTTTCCTTGAGCATCTAATGGTTGGTGTAGCCATTCTTTATGTGTTTTCAGGGCCCGTTCCCTATATTCTGCCATATCCATCTTTTTCAGCTGAGCAAGAGCTTCCTTTTTCGTTCCTTCCGCTTGAATCATTTGCTTCGGAAGCGCTAAGGCACTAACGAAAGGATAAAGAGGCTCATGAGCGGAAAGCTGCATCTCATCAAGATTTTGGTTTATCTTTTCTAAGCCTAACAAGTGAATAAGATATTCCGTGTTCGCATTAGAACTGTAGACAATCATCCCTTTGGCTACTTCACTTAAGGGAACCTCTCCCGTTTGGTCTCCTTTTACTTCCTTTAGCCAAGCTTCATGTGCACCGCCATCTGTTTTCGGTATGTAAAATTTCTCCAAATCTTCAAAAGAAACGGCTTGTTCAGGATCAATTTGTCCAGCCGCTGCCTGTTTGGCATATTCAATGGCAATGATCGTCTTAACGGTACTCGCAAGTGGAAGTGCTTGATTTTCATTCACTCGCACCCAGCTTTCTTGATTGTAATGAATGGTCAGCGCTACATTCCCTTTGTCCGCTTTTTCTTTTAAAAATTCGACAATATATTCAGGGTCTTCTCTTCCGATTTCTTTTTGAAATAGCCAAATGCCCACCCCAATCACGACTCCAAATACAACCACAACACTACCAATGATCCAAAGAGCTATTTTCATTTGTTGCCTCCTATTTTTTTCCGTACGATATATACGATCTAAACATATAATAAGATTCATAATTGAAGGCTAAGAAAAACAAGACATTTAGCCTTGGTACCCATTTAAATACTGGATACCAAGGCTAGCAAATATGGAATACAAGAATTACTCCTGGATACGCGGTTTTCCGGGGTCACAATCTGATCCTTGCTGGTTGGTTGCTTCTGCTACTTTAATAAGATAATAGCATTCTTCTCTATACATATGATCAGCCATTAAAGCTGAAAAGGAGCCCAATGCCTCTTTACTTAATTCCATTTCCTCTAATTCTTCCAGAAAGCCCATAAACAACTTCATTTCGAGAGAAACATCCGTATTCATTCTTTCTAGGGCAGGGAATGAGGAAAGATTTGTTCGCAAAAAACCAGCCATTTCCACTGCTTTCAGATAAAAGTCTTCAAAATGTTTCGTATAAAGGTCGCTTTTTTCCTTCAATCGTTTTTCTACACGGGACAGATTTCCAGAAATGGCTCCTGCGTGCCCTGCTGCATCTAGTAACCAGACCATATGATGATGCAATTCATGGAAGATCGGGGGAACTTCTGATTTTTTTAAGTACTCTAATACGCGAATATATTCTTCCACCTCATTAACCATATGATTAATAAAGCTTGGGGTCAAACTAATCGTGATGTCCCCCACTAATTGTCTTTCAATGATCGACAATTTAAATGCACGAATCTTTCTCGCCTCTTCATCAGCGATCCGGCTTAATTGAACCAAATCTGTTGTATCCACCTGATCGAGCAATTGATCAAAAGTCTGAATAAATTCATTTGCTTTTTTGATATCCGCTTTTTCATTAGGTGACAGCGCATCATGCAGAAACCGACCATGTTCTCCTAGGACTTGCAGCCAAAAACGATGTTCAAACCGGGCAGCACTCTGAAAATCTGTTGCCATGAAACTCCCTCCCATTTTCCCTCTGATATATAAGAATATTGAGTGGACAGTGGGAATATGTCTAACAAGGAAATTTTCAGCATTTGAGCAGCTTGAACTTTCGGACGGTTTATGCGGTTCATGCCACTTACATATGATTTTCCATCCTTCCGTCTGTTTCAGGCATGACCTTCCCTTTACGCCGGTCCATTCTCTTAAACAACCATTTGACAAAAGGGGGGACAGCGAAAAAGATAAAAAAGGTTCGGAAAAGTTGATAGCCGGAAACAATATATAAATCCGCGTGAATGGCATGTGCAATGATCCCCATCTGATCCATGCCGCCGGGTGCCAAGCTTAATAAACCTGTGGCCTTTGAAACAGGTTGAATGACCGTTAACAACCATCCCAAGCCAATCCCTCCGATGACGAGCATGAGCCCACTTCCAAGCGCAATCCATAAGGTTTTGAATTTATGGGGCATATCATTCGGTTGGAGCAAAAGGCCGACATAGGTGCCAATCATCAGTTGTGCTAGATTGATAAGAGAGGGAGGAAGATGGAGACCCTCTATGCCAAAAGCCTGTAGAACCGCTGTCCCAATCGCTGGTCCAATTAAATAAGCGGTCGGCATTTTGATTTTGATACAGATGAAGGCCATCCCGACGGAAACGATCGCAAATAAAAGCAGATTGGGAAATAATTGCTCCCAACTTGCAGAAGTAGCTATGGATAGAGCCGAGTCCACCGCCGTCTGTTCGCGCTTTCCCGTTTCTTGAAAAATCGGCAGCATCACAATTAGAGGCGTTGCGATAATAATCATCATCAAGCGGATTACTTGTGTCAGCGTGACAACCCCTAAATTCACCCCTTTTGTTTCTTCCGCCAAAATTAAAACTTGTGAAAGTCCACCTGGTATACTAGCTAATAGGGCCGTTTGATAGTCACTATCCGAAATTTTCGAGACAATATAGGCAATCATCGAACAAAATAATAACAATAACACCGTCAACAACAGCATATAGGGGAGTTGGCGTCCCATTTCAAGTAGTGCTGAAGAAGTCATCGACAAGCCCATTGTATAGCCGACAATGATCATACCCGAATTCCGAATGGAGCTTGGCCACTTCAACCGCCACTGTAAAAGATTGATTGCAAGGAAAATCGAAATCATCGGGCCTAATAACCATGGCACAGGGATATGTAAAAAGTGAAACACTACACCGCCAATGATTGCGATCAAAAGTGTGAGGATGATTTTTCTTATTTGATGAATCTTACTTTCCTTCATAATTGGTAACCCTTCTTTCAACTACCTCAACAAAACCATATCACAGAATCATTTTATCATCCTCTACTATACATGATTTTTTTAGTTGACGTTTCCGATGATTATATTTATAATAATCGTAACCTTTCAAATCTTCCCCTTTTACCACTAACTTCTTTCCCATTTCAAAGGTTTCCATTCTTGTAGATTATTAGCCAAAGTAGGTGATAGATTTTTAATAAAATAGATTAAGATTTTTGGGGATTTGTAAAGGCTATCATATTTCTAAGAGGAGGAAAAATAAAAAATGAAAAACCATAGGTGGTCTGCTTTTGGCGGAGAAGCCAACGAATCTGAAAATAAAAAACCAGTGGAAGTGAAAGCCCATGTCCATACGTTTTCACATCCCGACGAACACAAGGAATTCCTTGAGCGCTTAACATTAGGGAGGCAGTTTGATCTGCGATTTCGAGCCCTTATTCATTATTATGGTGACGATATCATTGCCTATAAACGTAAATATCCAACAAGTCAAAAAGTAAATGAATTTCTTAGGATATTTTCGAATTATCTCACCGATTACCTCGAAGATGACGTTCCTTCATCTTGGCAGGAATGCCAGTCCACATTCTGGGAAGAACTTATTTACTTCTTCTATCCTCACTTTATGAAAACTTCCATCAAACAAAGAGAATCGATTAGTTTTCTTTCCCAACTGAAAAAATTTGTCTATTGGCTTGATCAGCGTACAGGTTGTTCCTGGTATAAAGAAGTGGAAAAATATGCGGAAACAGCTCGTGAAGACCTGCAAACTTGTGAGCGGCTATTGAATGCGCTGTATTTACAAGCTCATCCTCAGCTCCATGACAAAAATTGGAATCCAATGGAAGATATACTTAAAATGAATGAACATGTCCAAAGTTATAGTCACGTTGTAGAAGGAATTTTTGAAGTGAAAGCCGTTGAACAACACATTATCATCGTTGAGGAGATCGATTCAGGGCAATCATTTCAGATTGTAGATTTTCCTGTAGAAAAGCTCGTCCCAGGAATTCTTTTAGATGGGATAATGGGCAAAATGGCAGATGACTTTTTCTGGTCTTGGCAAATGACTCTGGGCGTCTATCCCGCAAAGGCGAAGGCGTATAGCAAGGAAGGATCGTTTTTTTGAAGTGCGAGAAGTTAGGTAGATTTCACCGAGTATAAAATGATTTTTTCATAAAAAAGGAAAATGTAAAGGGGGCCACAAAAAATGCGGCCCCTCTGTTTTGGATTTCCGCTAAGCGGAAATCACCTCATATTTTGTGATCAATGTTCAATCAGCCTCCTTTCCGAATTTCTATCGGTCCGACATCCTTATTAACTCATATATCCCCCTTCAACAAGTGAAAGAATGATTTTAATAAATCTTTACCGGTGTTTCCATTTAAAGCGTTCGATTCATGTCAATGCACAACTTTTCCATACATTGATTGCAAGTACGCGCCTTTACTTTAGGCATATTCTATAAATTAAATCGACTTTTAATCATTGCGGCGACTTCGGCTGCACTTCGTTCTGTATTATCGATCCGCAAATAGTTTTCCTCTTTTATTTCTCCCGCTTCTGAATTTAATCGTAGTGTCTGCATACTACTCAATAAATTTTCCTCGGATTGTTTGATGTTTCTTTTCGTTGGCTTTTGTTCAAGTCGATTCGGTGTTTTATTACGTTTGAGCCTTTCTTCTACATCTGCTTCAAGCTCAACAAAAGATATTTCAGCCCCTTCGGCACGAAAGATACGGCACGTCTTATCCACATATTTCCAATCTGATTTTTTATTGAAGGCCCAGACAAATGTAAAAATCATGCCATACTGATCACTCTTAGAAAATGTTTTAAAAACTTCCCCGCGAAATAAGTCCGTTAATCTCCACATTTCCGGAGTAAACCCGAAAAAAGGTTCAAGTAAATCAATTGTCATATGATTATGAAATAACTTCAACTCTGTGATTTTTGCTAGTTCCTGTCCTACAGTCATCTTCCCAACGGCTTGGGGGCCAAATAATAGAACGAGTTTCAATAGACTCCCTCCATTCATATTTAAGTGACTTCAAAATGTCACGGCGCATTCCTTTGAAACATTTTAAAACCCCTTTTTATGTAAAAAAGGAAGTGAAAGCCACTTCCTTGGATGCTGACTTATGCTTCTTTTAATTTTTCCACTTCTTCGATGTCTAGCCCCGTGGCTTCAGCAATTAACTTAGGAGAAAGCACACCTAATAAGGATTTGGCTGTTTTTTTCGCCTGTTCTTTCTTTGCCTTTTCAACAGCCTCCCGTTTTTCCTCTTCAAAAGCTCTTCCTACCTTTGTCATCTTCAACCACTCCTTTACTTTTCTGGCGTATTTGTCATCTATAAATTTATCTGTTGCGGTGAGAATTCCCGCGATCACTTGAATTTGCTCATATTCATTTTGAATGTGTTTGGCTAGTTCAATCGAATCATGGATTAATTCATTACGATCTTTCTTGCTATGCATTAATGGAATAATACTAAGTTTGAACAATTCCTCGTGAGTTAACGGTTCATCCTCATCTATCTTCATCATTAACTTTTCCATTATAGCGTCCCCGTTATACTCAGATAGCAAAATGGCTTTTGACGTAATGTTTAAATCCCCGATATTTAACTCCTCACTAGCCTTTGCCACATCACTCGTATAAATCACAACGATGCGTATTTTTTTAATATCCTTTTCTTTTTGAAAGTATCTTTTCGAAATTCTGTGTGCATATCCTATATACTTCAAATGATTTTCGACAAACCGGGTACTGCTTTCATATTCCAACATGAGAATAGAACCATCCTCTAATTGAAAAACGGTGTCTGAACGGTTCCCGTCTGCGGTTACCTCTGGAAAGTCATTCGGCAATAGTTCCTTAATTTTCGGGAAACCTTTCAATCCAAAAACATCAAGAGTGACATCCTCATAAAGTTCACTTAGAGACTTGAATAAAATATCCTTATTTTGATACGAAATCCCCTTTGACACTTTACACTCTCCCTTTGCTACTAATATTATACCATAACTGAAACTTCTGATAAATATCGTCCGACATTGATTTTTGAATCACTTTTAGAAAATTATATTTAATATTTCTTTTATATCCTTCTCACGGATTTTCGAGTGATCTTGCTCATCCGATTCAATTTCCTTTTTACCTTCGAACTTCGATATTCTCCTCATTCAAGTACATCAGATAGTCAAGATCGACATTTCCGTTTGTATAACTGTTGCTATAACCTGGCCATTCCGGAAAAACTACCTCACCTATTTTGTTTTAGCGATAAAATATGTTTCATGTCAGGAGATAAACGAGTGATATTTTGCATTTCCTGATGATGCTTCACAAGTAGAAGGACATTCCCCATTATAAAAATAATCACGATTGTAGCTCCTAGCCATTTCCACTTTTTCGTAATTGTTATAAAACATAAAAGAGCACTAACTAGAAACAACACACACAATATTGATAAAATAAAATAGTCGATCATCTACATATTCAACCTGAAATCGATGCTGAACAAGTAAAAAAACCATTTGCAAGCAGAAAAAACCGATCGCAAGAAATAAGGAAATCCAGCCAATGAACTTCCTATTTCTACTCTTCTTCATCTGGATCGACCTCCGTTGCAAACTCCCAATTTTCCCCACTATCATTTGAGATGAATTTTCCTTTTACTCTGCCCCCGAGATAATCTCCATTCGGCCCTTGATTCAATAACACAGCCAAATGATCGTCTTCCTTAAAGGGCATTTCAGCCCTGACAAAGATCTCTAGGTACTTCTCTGGAACCTTGATTGTGGCGGATTTCCATGTATTCCCGGCGTCTTTTGTGAAGTACAGTATAGGTTCTTGAGGATTTATATAGGAAATCGAAAGGAAGCCAACCTTTTCATCAATAAATCCACCATCCGACAGCAAATTCGTCACACCAGATGGGTTTGTTCCTTTCCAAGTCCTTCCTCCATCATACGTCAAAAATACATTTGACATTTCCTGGGACATCGTTCGATCACCGGAAACAATCATATAGCCAAATTTGTCATTTAGAAAATTCACTTTCCGGAAACGCATCGATGGGTACGGTTCTGTCACAATCGCTTTCTCCCAATTCTGACCCTGATCAAGAGAATAAATAAAAATAACTCTTTTTCCAACTTCAGCTAAGCCATCTGAATATAAAAATGCCGCCCTCTTTTCATTCAAAATATAACTATGATTGATTAATTCTTCCCTATTCCCATTATATTCACCTGAAAAGAGTTGATCGGGCTCAACCGGAACATTCGTCCAATTTTCTCCCTGATCAAACGTAATTTGCAACTGATCATTTTGCAGAGAATATCCTATTTGTTCATCAGTATAAATCGGCTGTAATGTTTCCGTTCTCTCATTCTCTGTTGACAATTGAGGAGATTGCCCATCCCAAAGCTGAGGTTTTTCCTTACTAGTACTTTCATAATAAAAAGTGGAAATCGATAAACCAATCATTATGACAGCAGCAACACCCAAAATAAATTTATCCACTTATAAACATCCTTTTTCGTTCATTCACATGAAATTCATAACATGTTGGTATTGAGATCTGTTCAATCCATCCCCGGAATATAAATCATCATTTCCCTGCCATCAATTGTACTTTGAAAAGCATAAACAGGTTGATAATAACCTTTGGAATCTAAATAATAACTGACTTCTACTTGATCAATATGTAAGGCTTCAAGCCGATTATTCTCCGGGTAATATTTAAACTTCCCTGCTAAAATCTCGTCATATGCTTCTTGTTCACTTTTTATTTGGACATCCTTTACCTTGTCATAGGTGATCAATTGATTGTCAATGTTCTTCACTGTATCATCGTTATAATACTGAACATTTAAGGAACCATCTATAAGCTGATTTCCGTTGACTATTTTATCTGCTGTCCACTCATATATGCCTGTATCGACTTTTTGAAAATCAGCATCTTCGGGGATATCTATATCGAATGTTGTTACGCTGTCTTTTAAGGTTTTTTTGTTCGTATCTTTTGATTCAGCATCGAAGTTTGAAAAGTCCGTATATCTATAACTCCCATCCAGAAATTGAAACCATATACTATATCCTTGAATCCGATAAATCCCCTCATCTGGATATGTTATAACCTCCATATCCTCTGTATCAAGATGCTGTCTCTTGAAAAAGTCTACAGCAAATTCCTCCCCAGAAACCCTTGTATAGCTTGGCGCCTTATAAATCGGAACGTTTTTTCTTTGATCATCAAGCTGCACATCATTTGTGATAGTGGCACTAGCCATATTTGTCTTATAATTTGGCACAATGATAAGGTTCCCAAATTCCTTCTTATAGTAATAGGCAAACATACTGCCGGATAGGAGGACCACTAGTAATAAAGGAGAAAAATATAACAAAGAATGTTTGATTCCTTTGTCTTTAATCGTCAGGATGCCCATAATAATCCCATAGCCAATAATCGCACCCAATAAATTATTAAATAGATCATCCACCTCAAAAATACCAAACCCTGTTAGGAGTTGAAAAGTTTCAATGGAAAGCGTAAATACTGCTGCCATCCCAATGGTCCACCTGGCTTTTCGAAAGCGAGCATGCCATAACGGGAGAAAAATTCCAAACGGCACAAACATCAAGATGTTTAAATACAAAAACTGCCATTCCCTTACACTAAAACTATACCAAGCCTCTCGGTAAGAACTAAAAAAGGCTAAATTCACCCCACCTGGATAGGTTGAGCTTCTATTCAGGAAAGTCACGCCTATCACCATAATAAAATAGCCAATAAATAAACTGGCAAGAAGCAACTGCTTTTTGGAAAGGCGCTTCTTTCCACCCAAAAGTTTTCTATACACAATGAAATACCCGAGAAAAAAGATAATCCCTACTACTATCACTCCGACTAATGCTAGAGTAAAATTTTCCCTTATAATTCCGATGATTTCTTGTAACCTCATTTTCTATCTCCTTCTATTCTCTCAACTGATTCTTTTTACTTTTCTAGATCACTTATTATTTTATGTATTACCTGCTTATAAAAATCAGACGCAAACCCAGGCGCCTGATAATATAGAAGATCTCGATCTACTTCTTGATAATCAGCTATGTTCTTTTTCTGCTGCGATCATTAAAAACATCGGTCTGCGGGTTTCATCTTTCATTTCCGGGTCCTTCAACATGTCATCAGAAGGAACGGATTCTTTCACGGCTCTTATTATAAAACCTGATGAAATTAAATCATTTATATAGGTTGAAATCGTCCGATGGTATTTTGTCACATTCTCATTCAAGAAGTTCGTTTCACGCACTCCTTCTACTTGATAGTTGTCAACAGGCCAATGTAGACGATTCCCCTGGTCATCATAATACCAATCTTGTTCATCCCGAGAGGTAAAAATGGGATGTTCCACCGAGAAAACGAATCTGCCCCCAGGGATGAGATAATCATAAACTTTTGCACAGATTGTTTGAAACGACTGAATATAGTGAAAAGCCAATGAGCTAATGACGACATCAAACTGAGCGTTGGAAAAATCAATATCCTCAATGGACGCTCTTATATAAGCAATGGAAGGATCATTTGTCATTTCGCGGGCTCTTTCAATCATTCTTTCGGAGATATCCACGCCTAAAACAGAACGTGCTTGCTGCTCCCGAGCATATCGGCAATGCCAACCAAAGCCACAACCTAAATCGAGGACCTCTTTATCTTTTAGATCCCCAATCAGCTCTTTCATAATATGCCATTCCCCAGCCCCTTCAAGTCCTTTCACTGACCGTGCCATCTGTTCATACGCAGAAAAGAAATTGGGATCATCATATTTATTTTGTTTCATCGATTATGCAACTCCTATTATAGGATGGCCTTCCTACTTTAACATTCCATCCTATTGTTTCTACTTATTATAATTGAGTGTCCGTGTGTGGTGTTTTTTACATCTTTCCAATCATTAGAAATTCTCCATCGTATACTATTTTCCTTGCCTATCACTCTATTTTTATCCAAATTGATTAGGTTTCTTTCCTATTATCATTCAAATTCAACCTCTTTTGAATACCATTCCCAATACGCATTTCCCTGGGAGATTAACATTCTATCTAGCCACGTAGGTAAATCACAATATAAATTTATTGTATTGACCCCCATCAATAGGATATTTCCTTTATTCGTTTGCTTAAAGTTGGAAAGATCGAGTAATAACGTACCATGATCTACCATATAGCCAATGGGGTAGCAATAATTTAAAATATAATCCACATCACAATACTCTTCTAAAGAATGGTATTCTTTTATCATGTCTTCAATTGAATACAAACAAAAGGAGTAGCCATATTCGTAAGTAAAAAATTCAGCACCGTTATGTAATAATAAAAACTCTCGATATTCCGCAGGCAAGTCCAAATTATTTTTTCTAATCAATTGCTCTAGTTCATATTTTGTAAGAGGTTCATTAAAGACAAAACCCATTTTTGGATAGATTCCAGATGTACTATGAACAGCTAATACATTCTCTTCATCCAATCTTATTTTTAGGGCCTCCAAAACATGTACTATTGATGAATCATTCATCCTGATCACCTCCAAGGCAAAATCAAAATGTAGACCAATGTCCCAAAATGCTAGGGTGCGATTATTCATCCCACAAAGGATTTTCCAACTGTTCTTTTTGTATAGTCTTGGTACGATAACCCTTTCTACATCCCCGGAGTTAACTAGATCATTTTAGCTTCTCGACAATCGCAGTGTACTGACCTTGTTAAATTCACAAATATTTTTCGAGTATAATTTTCGGCTCACTTTGTTTATCCATCTCTATTCCAACCACATCAAAGCCACATTTTATATTCAAAATAAGCATGTTTCGCCATTTATTTTTTGTCTTTGTTTGGACAGTCTTATCCCCTTTAGCTTTTATGTACAAATGTTGTTCATTCATCAGTTTAGTCGCAATGCCTTGATTCCGGTGATTTTCATCAACCGCTCCAAGCCAACTATAAAAAACGTCCGATTTTATCTCATATCCAATTTTATATCCTACAACTTCTCCCTTTATCAGTCCAATTGTAAAGAGAAGTTTCGGCTTATGTTTCGCTTTACTAATTAACGTGGCTGAGTCTTTGAAAATCCTTTCATGAAGACTTAGAACCTTATTGAGTAACCGCTGACCTGGAAATCCAGCAATATTTATACACTCCAAAGAAATCTCTCCTTGATAAATGATCTGACACAAATGAATCTTCGAGATGGGCGTCTGCTTACGGAAGAGTGAAAAAAATCGCTCAGCACTTTTATTTTTAGTATATCAGTTTTAAGCGCTTTAATCTCCTTTGTGGAGGGTCCAGTTTTTGAGGCAAGTCTATCTTCCAATCTACGTTTTTTTATATTCTCCCTTTTTTATTAGACAGTGTTTAACATTGGTATGGGTGTATCAATGAGGGGAATGATCTCTTAGGCAAAGGCCACTTCTACCTCACCTTCTTCGCGAGCAATTTCAAGACAGGATTCGATAAATTTCAAGACTGCCTTTTGCTGCCAATCAAAGATCTCCCCTTTGCTGTTCTCATATAGAAAGGCATGATCCGCTATTTGCATAAATCTTTCTAAAGCTTCTTCTACTTGTGAGGGTGACAGCGTAAGAGTCGCCCCAATGCCACTCACTCCTCCATTATATTGATGCGCATCGAACAAATCATAAAACCAAGGTGCATAAATATCTCCTGCGGTAAAACTTACCTGCTGTAATATTTCACCTTTTTGATTATATGAATATATATCATGACCCACTGATATAAATCCTCCTTTAAAATAGATTTTGGCTTAGGAAATATGCGTTTGTAGAAATTTGTAGGGTTTTTCATAGATGAATAGGCTTTCACTTTTCGGAGAATAAAACGAAGGTAAAAACAGGAAGATAGACCTAGTTAGATATTTACATATTTCGCTAGTTGTAGTCAAATAAAATTTTCGACATATTTCGACTCCACTGTTTGAGGCAGGAATCATCATTGTAATGCTTACAGGAATGATTCCTGTTTTTTTCAATCAATATCTTCTTAACTCAATTTTCAGAATTGGATTCAAACTCTAAAGCCCTATGGCCGCTTAGATAAAACCAAATTTAAAATTTGTTTTTCTTCAATGAATATGCACTTTTTAGATTTATAAAATATTTCTTCTTGAAGAATCTAAATTCACGTGTGCTATAATCAAAACAACCATGATGAATCATGAAAGGATGAAATTTATGCAGGGTATTCGTGCGAATAATGTGGAGCGCTTTTTAGGCTACAGTCAGCTTTATGATAAAAACCGTCCTGTACCTCCAGCCGATGTTGTCCATATTTTAACGAGATATTTATCGCAAGCACCTAACCGAGTCGTTGATGTTGGTTGTGGAACCGGATTGTCTTCCTTCATTTGGTTAGATCAAGCGAAGGATATTATCGGAGTGGAACCGAATGATGATATGCGTGAGACTGCCATCTCTCATTGGCGGGCGCAGCAGGAGCCGGAAAATCTTCGGTTTGTGAAGGGACTATCTGATCAGCTAGATATAGATGCTGATTCGGTCGATATTCTTACTTGTTCTCAATCGTTCCATTGGATGGATCCGCAACCAACCTTGCGTGAATTTGCTCGTGTTCTGCGTGTTGGCGGAGTCTTTGCCGCCTATGATTGTGACTGCCCCCCCACTTTTACAAAAGAAGTGGAGGAGCATTATCAAACCTTGATTGCTCTTGCCGAATCTCGTGTAGCTGAACTTGCACCAGCCGGGCAATTGGCTTTTAAATGGGATAAAAACAAACATCTACAACAAATTCGCGAATCTCAGCTTTTTTCATTTTCTAAAGAAATCGTGTTCCATCAATGGGAGCGCTGTGATGCCACCCGTTATGCCAATATTGCTTTAAGCCAAGGCGGATTACAGACAGCATTAAAACTTGGGGCTGATGATTTACATAAGGAAATTCAAGCTTTCCAACATCATGTACAACAAGCTTTCAATGGTCAAGCGCAAGACATCCTCTTTAGCTATCGCATGCGTCTGGGGATAAAATAAGCCTTAGTAAAAAATACCTTTTGAGCTTTTCAAAATGGTGTTTTTGCATAAATCTGTCTATAAGAACGTGTTCAAAAAGGAGGATAAAAAGGACCAAGTCGGCTAAAGGCGCTGACGTCCTGTCAGCAACGCCGACACTAGTACGTCCTGTACGTCGAAAGTTCGAGGCGGCGCAGCTTTGAGCAGCGGAATGTATGCATTTAGATACATGAGCACAAGGAAAGCTTCCCCGAATCCGCATCGCACGCCGGAAAAGTGGTTTTCTTTTCCAAGGAGCGAAGAAGCAAGCCAACGAAGAAATTCGCAGTGTCATTTTTACCGGACTTTTTGAACATCCTCTATAAACAATATCGTTAATGAACTCTCCCCTATTCTGAATGACGTGATTTAATCATCAACGGTTACAGGTTTCGTGCCACTTGCTACTAAAAAAAACATTAATGCATATGAATCGGGATTTTCCACCAAGTTTTCGAATGCTTTATCAATACTTTGGAACTCACTTTTGGATAGATAGCCAAACTTATAAAATGCTTCAAATCTTTTTGGATTAAATTGCTCTTTAAAACCCTCTCTACCAACTAAATCACTGTGCACAGAAATGGCATCCATTTCAATATTAGAAAACCCTGTTGATTTAAGTAAACGGGGTAAACTGCGTCCAATTTCACGATTCCCTCCTGCCATTCCTTGCATGGCAATGAACTTATCGATAACAGACCGGAAGTTGTCGTCTTTTGGTTCGACTACACCAAAGATTCCATCATCTATATCAATGATCACAAACTTGCCCCCTGGTTTTAATACTCTAAAAATTTCTAAAGCCGCTTTCTCTGGCTCGTAAAGATGGAGAAAGACTAAGCGCGCAATAACAAAATCATACTCATGTTCAGGAAGACCTGTATCATACACAGAAGCGTGTATAAATTCAATATTCGTATTCGTTGCCTTATTTAATCGTTGTTTTGCTGTGGCTAATAAGTTGTTATCAATATCTAATGCTGAAATATTGCTTTGCGGTAAACGTTCAACAAGTTTCTCAGTAATAAATCCCGGTCCACAGCCAACCTCCAACACCTTCATCCCATCAGACAGTCCCAACCACTTCAGGTTTCTAAATTCTTTCTCCCAACTCATCTCGACCTGTGCCTTAAGTCGATCAATCTCTGCCTCTACTCCAATATTGGAATGGGAGACATTATAAGTTGAATTAAATGGTTTCATCATTAGGAAGCTCCTTTTTTCCTATTATTATATTTCGTTTTTCTATTGCACCTATAATCGATTAGAAAATTTCTCGCGTCACGATATATACATGACTAGCCCTTTAAAACGTCTTGATCATATACCGATAATGAAAGAGGACACCTGACCCCTTCGCTCCAATCCATCTGTAAAATTATTGTATTCTAATAATTTACTATTTAGTAGTCGAAAATCATGATGCTAAAATGAAATATTTCCGGATTCGCCTCCATGCTATTTCGCAACCACGGAAGATAAAAACTTTTTCAGTCATAGATCACCCGTAAAATTTTCGGTATTTTCCGACCTCACCTTTTGAAAATGGAGTACCTTTTGAATGAAGAATGCAACACTTGTATAAACAGGAGCAAAAGCGTAAGCGCCCGTTTAGCGACGTACAAACTTAAAGTAATAAGGTTGAACGGCTAAAGACGCGCCGTCCTGGCGCAACGCCGTTCTGACTAACATCCTGTTAGCCTAAACACGGCGACGAAGGAGCCGATGTTGACTTATCGTAGGAAGAAGCTGAAAGTTTGCTAGTCGCTGGGCGCTGGAGCCAGACGTCAATACACACTATCAGAACTTATCCACAAGCTAGAATTTTATAGTTTCCTGGCTTAACAGCAAGAAAACTTGAACAGGAATAATCCTAATCAAGTTTTCTCGTCTTTTATAGCTGATCAGCTATCACTCTATTCTTTTAAGGCTATACTCTCTTCTGAAAAAAATTCATTTAATGCTTGTTTATTCTCTTCAAGATCGATGCTTAAGACTGCGCCCACATCGACATTCTGATCCGTAAATGAATCTGGTATAGGGATGCGCATTTTATCCATTTCTTCTGCCTTGTTGGTTATAATGTCTTTTCCCATTGTAAATAAAATACGTTTATCTATATTTGTGTCCACATAAGATGCTACCGTACCAACAATTTTCGGAAGTTGAGCAATATTATGGACAGTAACAGCTTCATCTAAAACCTTGGCTAACACCTCTTGTTGTCGTTCAACTCGTCCAAAATCATTATATTGGTCTTTCCTAAATCGTACATAACCTAATAGTTCATCTCCATCTAACAATTGCTTACCAGGATGCAATGTCATACCAATACCGGTTGACATTTCTTTTTCTATATCCACTTCTATTCCATCTGGAGCAACCAAATCGACTAGTTTCGGAAAGCCGGTAAAATTAACAATCGCATAATAATTTATATCTAAATCGAAATTATGTTTGATTGTTTTTCTAACTAACTCAGGCCCACCAAATGAATAAGCCGCATTTAATTTTTGCATGCCATAACCAGGAATATCTACATATGTATCCCGCATGAGTGATGCTAACTTAATTTGGTGAGTGTTTTGATTATAGTATCCAATCATTAAAGCATCAGAACGACCTTGTTCCCCTTTTCGAGCATCACTACCGATCAAGAGAATCTTAATTTCTCCAAACCTCACCTCCTCTCCTTGAAAAGGTTCCTGCTTCGTTTCTATCAAATCACCTATTTCTTGGTCATCTGCATTACTCGCTAATCCTTTTTGATATTCGTTAACACTATACATAATTAAGAACAAAACTAAAAAGCTAGTAAATAGGCATAATCCTATCATTGCTTTTTTTAATCTTGATTTTTTAGTCTTCGTTCTCAAATCATCTCCTCCTTTAAAACTCCCCTAATCTTTTTGCGACGATTTGCACAGCTAATGCATCATCAATATAACCAATAGGAAAAATATAATCTGGTATCACGTCAACCGGCACAATAAAATATAAAAGAACGCTACCCATTAAAATTAACTCCGCAGAAGAAGCTCTTTTTAGTCGGAATTTCTCAAAAAACCCTTTTAAATTTTTAATGAATGGCCCCACACTATCTACTTTCTTAATTTTCTGTTCAAAGCCTGATAATATTTCTTCCTCTCCATCAGAGGTTTGCACAAAGGTAGCATATTCCTTTAATTTTCGCTCGATGTTTTCCTTAGAAAGGTCAGCGATAGATGGCTCGAGTGAATGTTGAATATTTTCAATGTGCTCACTAAGCTCTGATTCAACTTTTTCTTCGCTAATGGGATAACCAGCAGCCTCTAAAAGCTTATTCATGGAAATATTTAAATGAAGAGAAAATTGGTGTAGATGTTCAAGCGTAGCATTTCGCTTTCCATTAATGATTCTCGATATAGTGGCTGTATCAATTGCAGTTCGCTCACTTAATTTTCTCATGGAAAGGGATTCTTTCTCTAATAAACGTTTTAAAAGCACGCCTAATTGATCATTTTCACTTTGATTTTTCTTCATTGGTATACTCCCTTCCGAAAACTTATTTATCTCGCAGTAAACTATACAAAATTGTTGACATTTTGTCAACACCCAGACCTGAGCTATTTAAAGGTCAGGCCCGAGCTTCTAACCTTCTAAACTTGCACCGATTTTTTATTTATAAAAAAAATAACACGGCGACAAAAATTAATAAGATGCCACTTATGAAAGTTCCGAATTCACCTAAAGTAAACCTTCCTATGCGGACATTGATTAATTTGAAGCCCCAAGTCACCCCAACCCAAATCGCGATAAAGCTTCCTGCAGCTGCTAAAAACGAAATAAGAATTGGAGAAATCCCTAAAAGCCCAGCCCCTACCCCATTTGTGAGGGCATTAGCGGATAGAGCAACTCCTAAAATAATAGACTCTCCAATGCCGATATAAGAAGAATCCTGAGGAGCAACACTCTTGTTTAATGAGCATGTTGCTTTTGGCGAATTGGTTGGTTTCGCCAATAAAATAATACGGATTCCAATTATCACTAGTATTACAGCCCCTAAGATAATTGGCAGACCACCATGTAGTATATGAGCGATCCAAATGCCAAAGTAAATTCCAACCACACTAAACAAAAAGCAAATTAAGGCAATGATACAATTGGAATAGGTGCTTATACAAATACCGCGTATACCATATGACAAACCTACTCCTAGATTATCAATACTGGAGGAGATTGTTAGTAAAGCAATAATTAACCATGTTGACATACAATTCAAAACACCCCTTTAACGATTTGCTTTATTGTACTATGTTTGTTGCTTATTGGCATCTTGTCTAAAGAAATTTGTTGACGAATTGACAACAATGACTTTCAGACCAAAACTCTATCCAAAACCTTCCTCAATAAACACAATGGCACAAGCGCCTTTTAATGAAATAGGATGAACGGCTAAAAGCGCGACGACAATCGCCACGCCGTTCTGACCTACATCCTGTAGGCCTCCGACAAGCTAATGTTCTGGAACCTATGAAGGGCGATCTTTCCCTTCATCGCAAAGTTGTTTAACCCGATATAGACAGCGCTAAGTTTTTCTAAAATAGAGAATGCCTATCACTTGTACGGAACTTTCCAAAATTATTAAGCTCGAAATTCCAGAGATTGTTATGTTCGATCACTACTTTTGCAAGTCCCTTTTAAGACTAGTGCCCAACTGATACATACTTGCTTGTCATTATAAGGTTTTTTCAAGAATAATTTTCGGATCAGTTGGATTATCCGCATCTATACCAACCACATCAAAGTCATATTTGATATTCAAAATAAGCATGTTTCGCCATTTATTTTTCGTTTTGGTTTGGACAAGCTTATACCCTTTATCTTTTATGTACAAATGTTGTTCCTTCATTAGTTTAGTCGCAATACCTTGATTTCGATGATTTTCATTAACTCCTCCAAGCCAACTGTAAAAAATGTCAGAGTTTATTTCATACCCAATTTTATACCCTACAACTTCTCCTTTTTTGAATCCTACTGTAAAGAGAAGTTTCGGCTTAGCTTTTGCCTTGCTTATGAATGTGTCGGAATCTTTGAAGATTGCTTCATGAAGATTTAGAATCTGGTTAAGTAACTGCTGATCGGGAAAGCCAGCAATATTTACACACTTCAAAACCATCCCTCCTTGATAAAGATTGACTTAATCTAGTAACTTTATTGTGATTGCCACTGTCCCCCATTCCTTCTCTTTTTCTGGAGTGTATATTTTATAAGTCTGATTAACCATTTCGTCAATTGAATCACCAACAGCATCAAAATCACTTGCAGGAATGCTTTCGTACATTTCTTTAAACGTTGGATACTGCCTTAATCCGATAACCTCAACCACTAACGTCTCATGACTATCTGGAAGTTTTGTAAATTTTATAATGTCCCCGATGTTTAATTTTCTCCTTTTTTCATCGTATAACCTTACTTCCACCGTTTTTTTGCCTGACTTTATTGAATTAAAAGGGGTTTCATAAAGTCCCATTTTGTGTTCCATTATCTCCACTCCCATTCATTTCTTATTACATAAACCTGCCCTGTTTTTCTTTGGAAGGAGATTTAGATTAAACTTTTCGCGAAACCTATACTTTTTTCTATATATCCCATATTCTTGTATAATTTATGAGCGTTAAATCTCTCCGGTCGGTTCCCGCTATTTAACCCAATTCCGGTAGCCCCAATTCTTCTTGCCCAACTTTCTGCTTCTTTTAAAAGTTTCTTTCCTATCCCTTTACCACGAAAATTAGAATCTACAACAAAAGCCACAATACGAACATAGGAGCCATCCATCTCATAATAATAACCTTTAACCAATCCGATCATCCCAACTACTTTTCCTTCATATAATGCTAATAGTGTGTGATAATCGGAACTCGATTCAATATTATTCATTCGTATTCTCATACTTTCAATTGTAGTAGGATAACCAAGTTGCTCCATCAGTGAAGTTAATACCTCGATATCATTTACTGTTGCTTCTCTGATTTGCACTTTCTACACCTCCCTTTTAAACCTAAACTTCATGAGACGTTTATTTATGTTGCATCACTAATTTTTAAAGACTCTCCAACTAAACTCCCGATATTCTATTAGCGCCCTGCAAGTTTTAAGAAGAATCAACTTAATTTTCACTGCCAATAACTAAGATATCACCTATCATCTGGATGCTATCTCCATCTACTATAATTCCATCACCATCATTAGCCGCATAAATCATTGTACCCGTTTCTTGTGAGTATTTAAGGACTTCTCGCTTAAAATCCTCATTCCAACGATTATAGTGCGGTAGAAATTCAAAATCTACAAATTGTAAAGTATCCGAATCCTGATTACTTAAATCCCCCGAAAACAATTGAAATAATTTAGTAGATTTGCCGAGTTGAACAGCTCCACCACTAACACCTACAATGGTTCCTCCATTTTTAAAATACTCCCATAAAACATTTTCCATATTACGATTCTTGATAGCATTCCCAAATTCAATTGGGTTCCCTGCTGAAAGATGGATAATATCACATTTTATTAATTCTTTAATTTTCAAAGGGTCAAATTCACTATATAGGTCAAAAAACATTATATTCTTTACCCCGTAATCGCAATAATATTGCACTTTTGTATTAAAATATTTTTTATCTTTGTCTTCCGTAGAAGCAATATAGCCAATTTTAATATTTTTATTTTTCCTATTATTAAATAGAAATTTATCCAATCTTTTATTACCAGGTGATTCAGCTATTTGGTCACTATAAAAGAACAATTTTCCCATTTAGATCCCCTCGACCATTAAATCTCTTATATCCTTCTACATGTATCCCATCTTTCAGTACAAAACTTTAAAAGGGTTGCCACACTGACAGAAGTTAAGAATTATATAAAATCATTGCGTAGTTTTGGGTTCATTATTAGCCTCCTCTTGGATACTTAAGTCGATGGTGTTTCCATTGCCATGTTCTACAGCGCTATCAAACCCTTAAATGGGAGTCAAAAACTTAACCTGAATTTGCTTAAAGATCACTTTAAAACAAACTCCACTATTTATCCAATATCTTTCTAAAACTACTTCTACTTGTAAAAATCGCGCCGCTATCACTCACTCCCCCATTGTATTGATGCACATCAAATAAAATAAACCGCTACTATTCTATGCTTTTTTGACTTCTTCTTTTGCAAAATACTCCCACTTTCTCTCCATAATGTTATAACATAAAGAAGATGGAAGCCTCGCCATCTGTTCCATGTCATTTATACTAGTATAGAGAACGATTGCTATATTTTTAAAAGGGTGTGTTATATTGAAAAGTGCTATACCAGAACCTACGATTCAGACTTATTCACCAAATCGCTATCTTTGTCAAAAAACGTCTGAAAAACCTGAACTAGATGGAAGGCTTGATAAACCTTTTTGGGAACAAGCTCCTTGGAGTGAAGACTTTGTTGATATTGAAGGAGAAATGAAACCCCTTCCCCATAAGCAAACACGCGTCAAAATGCTATGGGATGATGAATATTTTTACTTTGGAGCAGAATTAATAGAAGATGAAATCTGGGCAACATTGACAGAGAGAGATTCTGTTATCTTTCATGATAACGATTTCGAGATTTTTATCGACCCCGATGGCGATACCCATCATTATTATGAATTTGAAATCAATGCTCTTAATACGGTTTGGGATCTTTTATTAATCAAACCTTATCGTGATGGGGGACCTTCTGTGAATGGATGGGACATTTCAGGCATGAAAACAGCCGTTCACATTGATGGTGAGCTCAATGCCCCTGACCAAATGCAAAAGAACCATAAGTGGACTGTGGAGGTCGCGATGCCATGGAAAATATTAAAAGAATGTGCACGTGATGGGCGTCCACCACAATCGGGAGAATTTTGGCGAGTCAACTTCTCGCGTGTCCAGTGGCAAGTTGAAGTAAAAAATGGCCAATATGTGAAAAAAATAAATCCTGAAACAGCAAAGCCATTTGCGGAGGACAACTGGGTCTGGTCCCCACAAGGTGTGATCAACATGCATTACCCAGAATTATGGGGATATGTTTTCTTTACAGATACAAAAAATCAACCACTTCCAATGATTCCAGAGGATGAAGAAAAGAAATGGCAACTGCGGAAAATTTATTATTGGCTGAGAAATTATTACGCAGAACATGATTCTTTTACTAGCGATATTAGTGACGAATTACAACAGCAACTGCCTGTTGATTGGGAGATTGAGACCACTTCACGTACATTCCTTGCCTCTGTCAAAAGTACAGATGGACAAAGAAGAATCTATATTCGTGAAGACGGAAAGGTATGGGAGGAGTCGTCAAAATGAATCAGCAAACACGTTGGATGACATTAGATGATAAAACGAAATGGCAAATGGAAGAAAAATTTCAATACAAAAGAGAATTGGCAAAGGGGAAAGAAAAGGAATTATTTGGTATCTTGAACGAAGCCCAGACAGAAGATGAGAAACTGGCATTAACATATTTGCTTGCATACATGCCATTAAATGATTTAGCTGATTATGATGGGGCACTATTTTTAAATCATATAAGAGAAGCCTTCCATATTCAAAGCGTTGTACCTTGGGGAGAACGTGTACCAGCTTCACTCTTTCTGCATTTTATTCTTCCTTACAGAATCAATAATGAAAATATTGAAGATATACGTGGACTCTTTTTTGATGAAATTTATCCTCGTGTTCAAGATTTATCCATGGCGGATGCGATTTTAGAGACCAATCATTGGTGTCATGAGAAAGCGAATTATATTGGCAATGACCCACGCACCGTATCACCCCTTACATTGATTCGTACAGCCTTAGGAAGATGTGGAGAACAGTCCACCCTTGCAGTTGCAGCACTTAGAAGCATTGGCATTCCAGCTAGACAAGTGTATACGCCACTATGGGCTCATTCTGATTCCAATCACGCTTGGGTAGAAGCTTGGGCAGACGGAAAATGGTATTTCTTTGGCGCTTGTGAGCCTGAGCCAAAATTAAATCAGGGTTGGTTTGAAAATCCAGCAAAACGCGCCATGTTGATTCATACCAAAGTGGGCGCTCATTATAATGGACCTGAGGAAATCACCTTAGCCCATCCTTGGTATTCTGAGCTTAATCTAACGAACCTCTACGCCGATACGAAAACGATACACGTGCGAATCACGGATGAAGAAGGACAGCCTACCCAAGCCAAAGTGCAATTTCAGCTATTTAATTTTGGCGGATTAAGAAATATCCTTGTAAAGGAAACGGATGAACAGGGAACCGTCGCCTTAACGCTTGGCCTTGGCGATGTGTATATTTCCACATATGGTGCGAAAGGATGGGGCTTTGGTAAATGTGATGTCAAAACAACAGATGGAATCACGATTTCCCTAACCAAAGAGATACCCGTTGATACTGAAGTAGACTTCAAAATGGTCCCTCCTTCCGCTCCTACGGACGATGCTAGTAGGGAAGTGACTGCAGAAGAAAGACAAAAGCATAATGATCGAGTCAAAAGCGGGGCTAATATTCGCGCGAGCTATGAAGCAACCTTTTTAACAGAGGAAGATGCCCATAAGCTTGGCGATGAATGCTCTTTACCGAAAACAAGAGTATGGGAGGTCCTAAAAAAAGCGCGTGGAAACAGTCATGAAATAGCTGACTTTCTAAAAGAGTACTCCAAGCCATACAAGGAATGGAGCTTGCGGCTTCTAGAAGTTTTAAACGAAAAAGATTTAACAGATACATTTCGTCCAACATTAGCTGATCATTTAATCCAAGCGATGATTGTCAAAGACAGTATACTCCCTGAACTGGATGATGAACTTTTTGCTCAGTATATTTTACGGCCGCGTGTAGACTTTGAAATGTTGACAGCTTACCGTTCCTATTTCTTAAAAGAACTTGGAGTAGAAAATGTGGAAGCTGCATTAGAAAATCCACGTTTCTTGGTAGACTTTTTAGATCGAGAATTCGAAGTTGTCGAGGGAGTCAATTATTTTCGCGGCTCAGCGACGCCTGTTGGAAGCTTCAAATTGAAAAAAGGGGACACACTCTCTCGAAATATTTTATTTGTCGCGCTCGCAAGAACGATTGGCATTCCAGCACGGCTTGAACCAAGTGATAAACGCCCACAATATATGGTGGACGGATCATGGAAAAATGTACAATTCCGTGATGGTACAATCGATACTAAAGCTACTGATTGCTCGGATCAAATAGGATTCGTGTTATGGGAAAAAGATGAACATGCAGCAGAACCAATCAAATATGGAGAAAACATTACGATTGCTCGTTTTGAAAAAGGGAACTATCAATCCTTATTTTTCAATTTTGATGAAAATGAGCAACAAAAGTTGGCTTTACCCGCAGGATATTATCGTCTGACAACCAGTATTCGCTTAAATGACGGCACAGCGCTTATTCGCTTTCGCTATTTTCAAGTAAAGGCAAATGCAGAAACGACTGTACCACTGCAATTTCCTAAGCATGTGTATGACGTCCCTGTGATGGCTGAGGCAAATTTGGACTATCAAGCGGAATCAGCGGATGGTGCCATACTAGATGGAGCTCGAAATGTCGGTGCAAAAGGAACCACCTTTATTTGGATTGAACCTGACCGCGAACCATCGAAACACTTACTTCGAGAGCTCAGAGAAATGAAAGCGGAGTGGGAAGCACTCGATATCCAAATAAACGGCTTTATTCGAGAAGAAAAATGGGGAACCGCACAACAACTCCAAGCCACAGGTGATTTCCCAAACAACATGATCTTGTTAAAAGAAACCACCAGCGAAGATGCTTTACATGTCATTGGGCAAGCGATACCAGCAGACAGAAAGGTTGGAAATGAGTGGCCGATTGTATATGTAGTGGATGAGAATCAGCAAATTCGTCATATTTCAGAAGGTTATAAACTAGGTATCTCAAAAGAAGCAATCGATGTCTATAAACAAATTTCAGAATAAAGATAAGCCAATCCTAGGCAGAATTCTACTGCTTGGGATTGGCTTAAATGTTTGGGGAGAAACCCTCTTGAAATTCACGTCGCGTTTTTCTCATCATTGTGGATTGTTTTACATCTCCAGAAGATAGATCGTCATTATCCTCCCCGTCGACTGTACATCAAAGGCATATACGGTGTATTTGGCAATTAAAAAATGCTATACATGGTAGTATCTTTTATGAATGTAAAAAAGGAAATACGCAAGTGAGGCATAGAAACTTGGATGTTTCATTCTATTCCTTGTTTATATTTATGCACCCGTTGCTTAAGTGAAATCCTTCACATTCAAAAGGTATACCACTTTGGTTTTACTTTACTAAAATAATCATGGTCTTCCAAAAACACCCGATAGTGAATATTTCACTACTTTAAATTAGCTTTGAAAACGTAGCTCACTTTGTCATAATCCATTTTGTTTTCATAAAAACGGTGTGCATCAGCACGGTGTAACCCCGAGGATAAGGCAACACTTTCATAATTATTTTTCTTTGCCCATTCGTGAACATATGTAAGCAGTTTTTCACCATAGCCTTTTGAACGCTTATTAGTATCCGTTACTAAATCACAGACCCAAACAAATTTACCATAATATAGTGTTATCATTGGTTTAAAGCCCGTTACAGCAACTATTTCGCCTTCATCAATCAAAGCAAAAATTTTATATCTATCTTTTACTTTTGCCTCTAAAACTAATTCAAGAAATGTGTCTTCATTAAGGTGAGTTCGTAATTGCTTCATTACTGGAAATGCTTTAATAATCTCACTTGCTGATTGCAATTCTTTAATTGTGAATGTCTCCATCCCAATCCAATCTCCCTCTTTTGAACAGTTTTTTACTGATTTTAACATACGTCTTCTTTTACTAAACTAGCATTAACACTCACATAATTCAGTAGGATATTTCAAAAACTTATTTTACTCAACTGGCTGGAAATGATATTGATAATATTATTTTTGGAAGGGATCAATTAGGTTATTATATTAACGTCTACTTGCTGTAGATCGAAAAAATGTGAATATCATCCTAAAGGCAGCAAACACACAGTCTTTTTTTACATAATCCCAATGGAAATTGATTCTCGGGCTCAGTCAGATTCCGTTTGAGTATTAAACTCATTCTTTGTTTCGGGCTCTTTCTTCGACCACCCGAATATAGTGCCCGTCCGGATCATAAAAGGTGAAATAACCGAAATCATTCATAAATACAGGTTCTTTATCAATATGGACTCCAGCTTGTTTAATCCGTTCATGTAAAGCAAGCAAGTTATTCGTTAATAGCTCAACCATTGTCACATGCCCCGTGCTGCTTGTAATAAAGAATGAACGAGGAAATACAAACTTTAATTGTGTAACATCTTCCGGTTTGGTTTCCATCAAAAAAATCCCCGGGCCATTTCCATTTTTTAATACAATATGTGCCTCTCCAAACTGAAAATCTGCCGAATTTAATTTATAGCCCAATACATCGCAATAAAAATCTACCGACTTTTTCAAATCCGAGACCGGAAACCTCATGCAGCAGTAACCGATAACATCCTCATTATTCGCTTTTTTGCTCAGCATATTCTACACTCTCCTTTTTTCCATAGAATGTATGTCTAATCTCTTTTTCAAAAAGCGATACTTCATTTTGCGTCAGTTTTTCCATAGGTAATGAGCTTGTGCAATTTGTTACATCAGAAAAAGGATAGCTGTCATTTAGAAAATTGATTAACTTCCCGCTTTTAATAATTTCAATTAGATTGCTAAGACCAGTAAAGCCCCTTTTTCTTCGAAGACAGTAATATTATTTCTTTTTATCTCATTTTTTATATTCGGGAAATCTAAATACCAATGATTCGTTTACCATAAACACGTCATTATTTTGCCCTATGTCATTAGGAGAAAATTCCTCAATAGAAAGGTCAGGATAGACCCGTTGAATATTCTCAATACGGCTTCTACTCATTTACCAATACCCTTCTATGTCTATATTCATACACCGCTAGCTAAACAAGAATTTTACTACTTACTTAATTCCTTCGAATAAATAATTGGAGCTTTACTTTTATCGGATCCATCAATTAAAGCTAATTCTACTATCTTTCCAAATATTGTGCTGTTTCTTTGGGAACAATATCTAAAGGCTTCCGCTAATTTTTCAGGAGATAACCTATTTGCTATCGTACAATGGGGTATCCAATTATCTGGTAAGTATAATGAATTTGGATCGTCATTATACCGTTTAAAGTTCTTATGATGGTTAGAATGAAAATTGATCAAGTCCTCCGTAATAGTAGGAGAAAAGAACAATGCACCAGATTTAAGGAAAGAGCCTATTGCGTTAAATTTTATATCGATAGCTAACTGATTTTTATATATTACGTCCATTTGTTTGATGAAATCAGTTTTGTTTTTTATGTTGTTATAGATCGCCAATGTAATATGAGGTCTTCTATCTTCAACCTCATAGGCATACGTAGAGATAGATCTCTCTTTTAATTCTTTCCAAATATCCCTTATTAACTGTTCTGTTCTTTCATCAAATAAAGCTATTAGTCCGTACATAAAAAGCCCCCCTTAAGGATTTATCTTATTCCATAAAACTGTACGGATAATTCAAATACGTTAAGTATCGGTTTCTATTTACCAGAGGCAATGTTCCCTCCCTGGGTACGAAAAAAGCAAGACCATTAGGTATTGAAAATATTTGAAGTAGATTTTTTAGAAAGTTTCAAAAAAACTAAAAAAAGGAAACAGGTACTTAGGCGCCCCTTTACTATTGCACCTTTTTATGTTCACCCGTCAATTATTATCAACTTTTGATAATTCCAATATGTGACTAGCTTTATGAACTCCTTCTACTTTTGAAAAGCCACACTTTATATACAAATTATCGGCAACTGGATTGTTAGTTGTTGATAATCTTAGTGTCCGAAAATGCTTCCTTGCCTCATCGGTTATTGTGATAAGAAGTTTCTTCCCTACACCAGTACCTCTGTTCTTACGTAGAACATATAGATGTCTCACTCGTCCCACATCAGGAAGGCTAAGATATGGGTCAATATTAAGCCCTCCAATGCCAATAACTTCACTACCTATTTTCGCAACATAGAGTGATTCGCCTTTTTTATCAAATTTGTTGCTGCCAGTTTTATATTCATTCACTAATCTCTCAATAAATTTATACCCTTCAGATAAACTATCATCTATAAGCATATCCAAATCATACTGCTCGAGCGATGTTACTTTTTCAATTTGCATTATATTCCCCCATAAATAATTTTCTAAAAACATTTATCACAGGTTTATTTAAGCTTATTTGTATCCATTCCATTTTTCTGGTTTTGGGTTAAATCTTTCATTACTTGATTTCACAAAAACTTCGGAGCCTCGATCTGTGTTAAGGCTACCTAGGGTTAGTATTGGCGAACCAAACTTGTGATGATGTATTTATGCACATAAATCCAATCGTTTTACTATATATTTTTGTGTTCTAACTCGTCCAATTCATTATACGTTTGCTAGTACAAGACGATAAAAAAGTTGAGACCCTTTACATCCCGTTTTTATAAATCCATATTTTTCGTATAATGTGATTGCGCTTTTTTGGTAGGTAACCGTATCTAGAACAATTTCTCCATATTTCTGTTGCTTTGCATAATCAACAGCTTGTTGTAAAAGCAATCGACCGATTCCTTTTCCGCGAAAAGGCGGCAATAGGTACATACGCTTTAGTGTTCCTGTATATTGGGTATCTTCCCTTAAAGCTGATGTTCCGACTACTTTCGCATTTTCAATGGCAAGCCAAAACCCTCCGCGTCCTCCGTAGACGTGAGATATTTCTTCCAGGTCGGCGTCTAACCTTCGATCATAGTCAAAACCAAACTCATGATGAACATCAATGACCAGTTGCTTAACCGGTTCAGCATATATTTCATTAAATGGTAAAATTTTAACAGACATAATTACCTCCAATGAATATGATGATAGAGAGTGCTCATCTCTATAAACTTTCCTTATTTCACAATACGGCCCAGGTGGTTTCATAACGTGTTGTCCTTGTACGTGTCGAAATAAATATAACTCCATTCCACACTCTCTCTTTACCTAATTCTCATTCCGTTAACTTGCCATCCAGTAAGCACTTTCATAAATACATATATATTTTAACATTTTATGCAGGTTTCTCTTCGGCCAATGAGACATGAGTTTTAATAACCATATGCCAAAATATCATTGAATGTCTTTCCACAATCCTTACATAGATAGCATTGTCATGACCGTTACTTATCATTGCGCTTAACAGACATATTGCCACGATGAACACAAGTAATACCTTAAGCAAACCGAGCCTCAATTTCGTGTGATTTCATCTGTTTCTTCTGAAAAAAAATCCTGTTTCGTAGCTAAAAACATAGTTAAATTCCTGATGCTGTTAATAAACCATCTTATAAGATAGGCTTTTTCTATAATATTATTGTTTTAAGCGTGTATTTCACTTCTTTGGAATACATCTCCATATTAAATAAATACTTACAATAACTCATATTCTTGTAATAATTCTAGCAAATTCATTTTTTCTCTATTCAAATGAATACCTCTTATTCCTACCCGTTCTGCCCCTTCAATATTTAAAGTAATATCGTCAATAAAGATACATTCCTCTGGCTTAGCCTGGATATCCCTAAGAGCAATCTCGTAAATAGCTTTTTCCGGTTTTGCTTCATTTACAAATGCGGACAGTATTATTGAATCAAAATATTTACGTATACCTAACCAATCAAATATCCAATCCATACTTGGCATTGCGTTAGAGATTACTCCTAAACGGTACTTATTTCTCAATTTCTCCAACACATCTTTTACTTCTGGAAATAATTCACAATGTCTAGCAAAGTATAACAATTCATTTGTTAAGTCTACTTCTCCAAGTTCTTTTGCAATAGCCCCATAATAACGCCTGAAGTATTGTTCTTCCTCATTCCAATTTGTAATAAAGTTGAGTTTGGTTTGTTTAGCTTTCATAATACCATCATCAATTTTCTTCCTAGGATACCCTCTTTCCGTTAATAGATGTCTGATTCTGTCATCTCCTTTAAAAAAGGTTTCAAAAAGAACACCACCTGCATCCAGGAAAATTACTTTTACTTCGGTTTTTAACTGATTCATTTTTATCTCCCTCACAATTAGGTACTCAAGATCGAAACATCTTTAATGCTTCAGTTGCTTCAATAGCGCCATCAAAACCTTAGCTCCAGCATAGCCTAGGGGATTGCATTGAAACCGTTCTACACCTGGATACTTTTCACCCAGACTCGATATTTTGAACCCAGCAGTGATCATACCCTACTCGAAATATTTTATAGTACAGTAATCCACTCGTGAGTACCAGAATGACATATTTCAAGTGATCTCTTTAGCCATTGCTTTTGTTCCGGGGATAATAGTGGCAAGGAGTATTTAGAGTCATGGTGATGCTTAGTTGCATCTATTGAGTTTAAATAAGTTGATTTATATAATAAAACAATTTCTGGAGACAGATATTGAATTCCATCTTTTTCAAGAAATGCATCATTTAAAGATCGTTTTATAGAATTATTGTTCGAATAATAAATGTATTTTTCGTCCCTTTGATTAAATAGAAATTCTATATAATCAAAATCTATTTGTTCGTACGTTTTAATTGAAAATTGATATACATTGATTTCATTTGTCGGTTGTAAAGCACATCTGGTGTTATTGTCTGGAAAACAAAATAAATTTCGTATCATTTGCCTTTCAGAATCATCGAATAACTCGATTACCTTTCCGCCGCCGCAAGCTTCAAAAACTCTCCAACCTTTATTTATCATAAACGTAATGATATTTTATCTATCTTCCCAAAACGCAAGAATATCTACATCCGTGTGTACTCTTGTCGTTTTCCCAATAAAGAGTTCAATCGCACAGCCACCACATATAGCCCATTTGAAATTTGCATCGTTTAGAAATGCTTTTACACTGGCTAATATATTTTCCACCTCATTTTTTTCAAAATAATCTCCCTACTAAGTTATAAGGATGTACCTCCCAAGTTTCATAAGGGATAAAGTTTTTAGTTTTCATACAATCAATTGTACGCGACTTCATATGCGGGCGAGTTATGTAATTATCTATATTTCCCTCAGTAAGTTTGATGAATTTAGCCTCTTTAATTTCTTCCGGTTGAATTTTTATATCTCCGCTCACATATTTTGCCTTAAACACTACAGATAAAATATGTTTTGTCATATTGTAATACACCCCTGTTATTCCAATAGGTGTAATTACTATTCCTGTTTCCTCTAATATTTCTCTACATACAGCTTTATCAAGAGGTTCTCCTTCTTCCACCTGTCCTCCTGGAGCTTCCCAAGTATCAGACCGCCAATGTGTTTTAACTAATAAAGTTTCTCCATTTTCGTTAGTAACATTAGCAGAAACTGCAATTATATGTTTTGGTGTTCCACCCATTATTCATTCCTCCATATTTTGTTCATTACATTTTCTTGCACTACACTTATTCCTCAACTCTTCTGCCCCATTTGAAAACAACTTCAAAAACGAGAATGGGTGTTATCCCCTTAGATTAACGAGCAACTATCTTAAGTGAATGATCCCTCCATCTCTTAATAAACCATGGCGATTCCGCCCTACAAGGAAAGCAAACCACAAGAACAACTTCCTACCACAATATCTCAATGGTCAACATGTTTAAAAAGTTTAGTTCCTATTCCTTTTTTGTTGTACTTCAAGCCCAGTAGTACCGCGATTATAAGTCGGATCTGTTCAAGAACTTGATTGTTTTTTTAGACAATCAATGGTCCAACCGATTATGATTTTTGCGGATTCTATGCGATCTTTCTCATTCCCAATAAACATAGAGGTAATTTCTTTATCAGGTATTTTATCTAAAAATCTAAGATAATATAAAACTGAGCCATTTGGAGGCATTGGACGGTTATTTACTGCCCAAATACCTTCAAGTATTTTCCAGGAAGTGGTTGATAATACAAAACACGCTTTCACCATATCTTTTGCTTCTTCTGCCGCTATTATTTTAATGTGAGAACTTTCAAGCCAGTACGCTATGGATTGCATTTCACTTTTTGGAGTTTTATATTGTTTGAATAATGTAATAACTAATAATTCAAGATATTTAAGCGTACCCTTTTTGTCAAAAAGAATAATTGCATCCAAAAAATTATACAGAGCACTAGGTTGAGTTTCACATTTCTTTAATGCGCTTTCAAAATTAGAATATTTGTACTCAACAAGTATTCCTCTTCTGTACTCCGAAGAAAAGGTCCTTTTCAAGTCATCCTTTAACAAAACGAAAATATCTAGATCAGATGATTGGTAATTTTCTCCTCTTGCCACAGAGCCTTGAATTAATATTCCAATTACCTCATCATCTTTAATCATTTCATCATAAATTTTGTTAATCAAATTTTGATGAACTGGACTATTAATGAAAGATAAATCAATCATAGCTCACCTCAATAAAATCGTCGTTTATGGATCCTTGTTAAACATTTAATTCACTTAGCAATAGGGATTTTAATGTTTCTAGTTCTTCATCATTTGGTTTCACATTTTCTGCGTACATACGCTCTCTGGGTGTCCACCAGACTGGATGGGTCGGATTTGGTTCCCGCTCACTTCTAGGGAAAATATGCCAGTGCATATGAGGATCGCCATTTCCTAATAGCTCGTAATTTAATTTGATAGGTTTAAAAGCTTTATACACTGCTTCTGAAACTTTACTCATTTCTACAAGAAACCGTTCTTTGAAGTCGCTACTCAATTCGTGTAGTTCGTTTTTATGCTCTTTACAAAGGAATAGCGTATAACCTCTAAAATATTGATGGTCACCAATCACGACATATCCAGTTTCGAGTTCTTTTACAAAATATTTATTGACGCCTTCCTCAATCATTTTTATTCGCTTGCAAATTAAACAATCTTCCATGAAAGAACCCTCCAAAGTTCGAATCGAATAGCAATTCACAAATGCTCTAGAATAACTCTCTTACAATTCCTTCCATTACTTGATTAAGACATACCTACCTTTATTTTTATGTCAATATGATAGCTTTAAAAGTTCCTCGCCTAACTCGCATATTTCCTTTACGTTTTTCTCTTCTAAAGCAATAAAGCCAATTTTCGATAAATCATTTTGTAGCTCATTTGGTAATTGATTAAAATACTGTTCAAAGGAAAGTCCTTCTGATGTTTCAAAATATAACCATAATGCTTCACCATACATTTGATATCGCAAATTCAGGTATTCCTTTTTATTAGATAATCGTTGGATTTTTCTTTCACATAAGATATCGTGGATTTCAAATACATCATTATAAGAATAACCTTTGTTCCGAAGATGCTTGCGGAAACGACTGATAATTCGTTGAACCTCTAAAACGTTCACATCTAAATTGAATGGGGATACACGTTTAAATGTATGATAAACTTCTAAACTTTGCATTCGAGGTATCATAAGTTCATTTGCAAGTGAATGCTCTTTACAAAATAAATATAAAAATCCTGCCTTTGCCCAAGCACCCATTGCAGCAATTGTAGCTGAATAATATTTTTGCTGCTTTAGACAATCGAAAGCAGACTCTATTCTTTCTCTAACAATATGAGAGACTTGTTCGATCATCTTTTTTCTACCATGATCGGAATGAAAATAGTCAGTAGCCCATTTTATTAGCTCATTAAGCTTTCCTTCTTCATCTTTAAGAATAGTAACCTCAACCAAAAACCTGAAGTCCCAAGGTGTTACTTCTATCATATCCTGATTCGGTAACTCACTGATATGCAATGTTTCTAATTGGATGATTTCTCCTTTATAAAGGATGTCAGCCTTTTTCGAAGCTACTTCCGTGAGTGTGAATACGGTTAAATCTATGTCGCTGTATTGGTCTGCTTCGCCTCTTCCTACTGAACCACCTACATAAGCACAAATCAAATCTTTGTCCTTAATAAAATCCCTAGCAATCTGAAGCAATTCACTGCTTCTATTTATCAATATCCTCTCCTCCATGTAATCAACTCTACTGTTCCTTTCGTGAAACTAGCAAAAAACCTGCCACAGCCAGTATTTTGGCATTAGTTAGTAAAAATAAATCTATTTATTTTAAACTTTAGTTTCATTTCAATTATTTCTATAAATATAGTTTACACTAAATTACAGCGAAACACCCCCTTTCGATAAAAAATCCAAAAGGGGATAAAATGGTACAACTTTAGTTTAAAGCTGCTTTTTCTTCATTCGTGTGCCCAGTATTATGAGAACGACATAGATTACGATGGCAATCGAATCTATAAGCGTATCCTTAAGCCCCACCACGTCAAGGACCGCTGTAACACCGAGAATAACCATCAATCGGACAATCAGAATCGTCACAATCAGCCATGCGGTAAACCGGATCTTTGATTGATCGGTTTGAAATGACATGAAAATAAAAGCGATACCGAAGACCAGATTTTCCGCCGTGATAATGTGCCAAACATACGTGAATATTGTCTGGGTGCTTAAGGATATCACTTCAATGTTAAGTGTCGGTAGCACAGTGGACTGCCCGTTCCATGCGTGCGTGATAGCAAACAGTATCGCAAGGACGCCCGCAATCAGATAATAAAAATTCGTAATCTTGATGTTCACCACAACCTTCCTAAGAGATCCCTAGTTCCTTCTTGCTCTTTTTAATTCCTGCGTTAAAGAACATTGGCTCGCTTCTGTGACCATATCATTCTATGCCATAGCATGCGCCATTATTTATCGAACGAGTGCATCTTCTTAAAGTAATGCACCAAATAAATAATGGCCAAGTCAATTTCTCACTTTCAATGACAATGGCTGTTAATCCTAAGTAACGTTCTATTTACAATTCTACACTGTTCTTGAATTAGCCTACCCTTTAGCGGAAACTAAAAAAGCTGTCACGTCGACAGCTCACAATCATGTGCGCCATACAATCGCGTCTGTGCGAAGTGTCGGCTTCATTATTAAGCCTCCTTTTGGGTACTCGAGTCTGAAACTCTCTTTGATGCTTCAGTAGCAATATTCAATATCGTGAGTAAAACATCTTTTGGTGAACTAGAGATGTCAGCTATTATAAGGAATCACGGATTGATGGCCTATTCGATGAATTTGAATATAGATAGGCTCGTAATCATACCCTCCGTCCATCGTTTCTAGAGTATCTTCTTCTCGTTAAATGACTATATGTCACCTCCCCGTTCAACAATTACAAATCATCACAACATTCCCATCTGGATCTGTTATATTAAACCAAGCTGTGTCGCCTACTCGCTCGATTTCTCTCACAATCTTAATCCCTTTTTCTTCAATATATTGATATGCTTCGTCAATGTCAGGTGCGTAGAAGTTAAAAATCGGGCTTAAACTAGGATTGTGCTGGAATTGGGGATCAAAGGTGTGATCATCTAAGGTTAAAGAAGTTGTTCCTACAACAGGTACGTTAAATACGGGTGATTCTACTTCGTCTAAATCAACTTGCAAGCCTAATAAATCACAATACCATTTGGCCGATGCTTTCAAATTTGTAACATGAACAAAAACACCGTTCATTTGATTTTTTATGGCTGTTCTCTCCATTTGGATCATCTCCTAGATTAGATTTATGAATAAGTTGAGGGTGAGGTCCAAGTAGGCAGACCCCATCTTTACTGCCTACCTTAAGTTATGTTTTATTTCATACTCTCTAAGTTGCTTAAAACACTTGGTACAGCATTATGGATATACATCACCAATTGATTCATTTGCTCCGAGAAATTTACATGATCCGGCGCGCCAATATATACAGGTGTTTGTTGACCATTATATACCTCGTTAAATAAGGATATATCACGGTTATACCGCTGTTTTATAAACTCTTTATGTAATTCGCTCATACCGATAATCACATCGAATTTATAGAAACAACTTTCATCAAATTGCGTTCTTTTGAAATCAGAAGTATCGATTCCCATCCCATCCATAATATGAAAATGAACTTTTGAATATCTACTAATATCGCTATTTGCCCTGATGCCAGCAGAGGCTATTTGAACAGATGTATTATTGATTTTCTCCAGATAACTTTTCGTGCAAAATTCAGCAATCACACTTCTTGTAAAATTATCGGTACAAACAAAGAGTATATTCATTTTCCCCTCCTACGGACTATTTAAAGAAGAATCATTAAACAGCTTACCAGTGTTTACCTCCCCCACTCTCTTTAGTCAAAAAATTCCATATGTAGCTTTTCTTGTTTGTAGTAATCCAAACGATCTTGCAAAGTACCTGTGTGAAACTCAAATTTATGTCCATCTGGATCGGTAAAGTAAATCGATTTCTTATCTCTCCTATCCCTTTGGCGTCCTGGCAAAATGTTTACCTTTAATTCCTTTAATTTGCCGTATATGTTATCGTATTCTTCCTCGCCAATCGAAAAGGCAATATGTGTATATGATTGGTTAATTTCATCACGAGGGATGTCTTTCTCCACATTCAGTGCAAGCCACATGCCGTTTAAGTCAAAGTAAGCTGTGTTTCTTCCTTTTACTAACAATTTGGCCCCAAATACTTTCTGGTAAAAATGAATCGATGTTTCTAAGTCGGAAACGGAAAATAATAAATGATTCAGACCTTTGATCGTCACCTTTATCTCCCTCTTTTTCATTTCTCCTTCTTTCTATAAAATCCCCCTCCATTATATCAAGAATTTTGTTTATTTAATATCACTTCAGCAATTAAGGAGAATTTCAAAAATTAAAATAATAGCACCACCATTTCATATGAATGGCAGTGCCCTCAGATTTAACCGCTCTTATTATTGCTTCACTTCACTATAAAGCTCACGTGTCTTATAGACAATTTTGCGAATACTATCCATCGATAAATTATAGGTTTGTTCCAGCTCCTCGAATGAATGGCCTTCTCTATATAATCGATAGATCTCCTCGTTTCTTTTGGCTAGGGCGAGACGTGATCCGTTGGCTTCTCCCCATCCGGCCCGTTGACTGGATTGTTTCGGGACATAAATAAGCTCTCCCTGAATATATTTTTGGAGTTCCTTCAACAAATGAGGGGGAAGCACCTCTTTTCCATTTTTATATGACAAGCCAAGACATCCTTCCTATTAAGATGTATGTGTCGATTATGCGTTATTTTCTCATTCATGAATAAAACTCCTTTCATATGGTTTTATTTCAGTAAGCCTTTTCACTTTTATTATACATTAGATTTGGAAAGAAAAGGATAATAAAGGAGACCGCAAAATAAATGCGGCCTCATGTTTTACGATTTCCGCTAAGCGGAAATCACCTCATATTTTGTGATCAATTTCAATCAACCTCCTTTCCGAAATTCTATCGGTCCGACATCCTTATTAACTCATAAAACTGGCCCTGCGAACAAGGGAAAGAATAGTTATATTTGTTTTTTCCCACTAACCTTTCACAAATCCTGAGTTAACCGAACCATATCGACCACTTGTATGCCGTTTTCAAAAATTTTCTCCGGGTAATGGCGAATGAAGAAATCTTTATCAATCCCCGTTATTCTAAACCCACACTTTTGATAAAGGGCAAGCTGAGCTACACCTGAATTTCCAGTCCCAACCTCGATCGTTTTATAACCAAGTCGCCTTGCTTCCGTGATCGCATGAAGGACCAACTGTTTTCCGATCCCTTTTCCTTGATGGTTTTCATCAACGGCAAGATTCACTAACTCTATCGTTTCAGGTCTTGTTGGCAGCAAAACATAGACACCAATGATCTGCTCCTTTTCTTGCGCGATAAAGCATTGGCCCCTATTCAAATAGGCCTCCACAATTTTTCTAGAGGGATCTGCCAGTAAAAGTAGGGCCATTGGTGGCTTCTCCTCTTTCATTAACATCCTGATTTGCACTTTAAGTCCTCCCAGCATCAATCAAACTCCATTGTACTTCCACTTTATCATACTGAAAGAAAATTTTCGAAATTTATACCAGGTACTAACACTTAGTGCTATAATAATAAAAAACAAGGATGTGATCTGATGATTCAATCAAAAGCACGGGTGACAGCGATTGGAACAGCTGTGCCTGAAAAAAGGTTACTTAATTCAGAGTTAGAAAAAATGGTGGAGACGAATGATGAATGGATTGTCCAAAGAACAGGGATGAAAGAACGGAGAATTGCTGGGGAAAATGAGTTTGCTTCGACTTTGGCGTATCAAGCCATCAACAATTTAATCAAAAACTATGATAAGGATTTGCATGATGTCGATGGTATTATTGTAGCAACAACAACCCCCGACTATGCTTTTCCAAGTGTGGCCTGTCAAATTCAAGCTCATTACCAGATCCCTTGCGCCGGCGCATTTGATCTCAATGCTACTTGTGCCGGATTCACCTACGCTTTGCATGTAGCCAATAATTTAATTACTGCAGAAGCGCATAAAAAGATTTTAGTGGTGGCGACCGAAACGTTATCAAAGGTAACGGATTATCAAGATCGATCTACTTGTATCTTATTTGGAGATGGGGCTGCCGCCATGCTGGTTGAGTATGATCCGGAAAATCCGAGCTTCCTCGCAAGCCATATGGGAACAGATGGAACTGGGGGTATTCACGTTTATCGAACGAATCTTGCTCCGACGATGAACGATACGGCGTTAAATACATCAGGCAAGATGGTGCAAAATGGCCGAGAGGTGTATAAATGGGCTGTACGAACCATTCCAACTGGCATGCAGAGATTAGCAGATAAAGCCCACTTAACATTTGCTGATATCGATTGGTTCATTCCGCATAGTGCTAACTTGCGGATGATCGAATCGATCTGTGAAAAATCAGGCTTTCCAATTGAAAAATCCTTAACAAGTGTTAAATATTTCGGGAACACATCATCCGCTTCGATTCCATTAGCCTTACAGCTTGGGATTGAAAATGGGCAGGTGCAAAACGGTGATACGCTCATGTTGTACGGCTTCGGAGGCGGTTTAACGCATCTAGGTCTTATCCTAAAATGGAATCTATAATCTTTTTTTGAAGGATTAGACAATTTTCGACTTATGTTCTTATTGCTCGGGAAATAATCCTAGCTCGTTTTGTTCGAATATCCACATAAAACAGGAGAGAATACGCTTCTCTCCTGTTTTGTTGCATAACTCCTTATTGAACTGGTCCAAGCTCGTTTTCTGTTACCCATTTATGATTTTTGACTTCCTCCCCACCGGTTGTCGGCTTATAGTCAATCATATAAACGGTTGTATGTTCAGAAGATTCAATCTCTGCTGTTGCCCCTTCCATTCCTTCCATATGGTCTGCTTCAAGTGTCACTTCTGTACCTGGGCTTAATGGTTCCTGACCAGCATCCACTATTTCTTCCTGAATGACCCATTTATGATCTTTCACCTTCTCCCCACCATTTGTGGGTGTGTAAGAGACGACATACGCGATCGTGTCATATGCACCAACAATGGTCGCTTCTGCTCCATCCATTCCTTCCATATGATCCGTTTCAACTATAGCTTGACTCCCGACTTTGTATTTTGGGTCTTTCGCTTCCTTTAAACCTTCTGGTACTTCCGCTGAGCTCGAATGCTGCATCGAATCATGGCTTGAATTCGCCTCTTTGTCCATACTCTCTTGATTATTCTCTACATTTTCTTGAGGGGCTTGTCCCTCATCTTTTACCTCTTTATTCTGATCCGAAGCTTGTCCACAAGCCCCTAACGCAAGCATCATGGCAACATTAATAGTTAAAATATATCGGTGTTTAGACATGGTGAATTACTCTCCCTCTCTCATTTAAAAATAAAATTGTGCTTAAAAACCTATCCCATGTCCATTATTCCCTCCTACCTTTACGTTAAACCATTCTCTATATTTAAATAGGACATTCTTTCGTTGCTCTTTATTTATACAGAAGGATAAAGAAAAGCTTCATCTGATCTCTTAATCAAATGAAGCTTTTGCTTAATTTTTAACTGTTGCCTTTTCTAGTCGATCTACCTAGTGCTTAGAATCAGCTATTCCGTCATAGGAAAACTACTATCTCCTTCTATATTAGTCTGCCCTTCATCCTTTCCATCACCCCTCCAACTGTTCATAAAGCCTTTCCCATTGCTTTTCTAATTCTTCTCTTTCCTTATACATTTTCTGTAATTGTTCCAACTCCTGAATTTCCGCCAATTTTTTATCCAGCGTTGTCATTGACTGCTCAATCGCTTCTAATCCCTTTTCAATGGCGTTATTTTCACGGTCAGTTGGCTGTTTTTCCCTTTCTTTTTTCAATCTAGTCTCCTTCGTTTTTACAGGTTGAACAGCTTCCTTTCGTCTCCTTATTTCTTCCATTTTCTCTCTCGCCCAATGATAGTCTCCTTCAAAACAGCGAACCTCTTGTTCCTCCAACCAATAGATTTTTTCAAATAACTTATTAAGAAAATAACGATCATGGGAAACAGCTACAATCGTTCCGTTATAATCATCTAATGCTTCCTCTAAGACCTCTTGAGAGTCAATATCTAAATGATTCGTCGGTTCATCTAAAATCAACACGTTCACGTCCTGATGCATAAGTTGTGCCAGACGAAGTCTCATTTTCTCGCCGCCACTCATTTGCGAAACCTTGCGAAAAACCATATGCCCATAAAATAAAAATCTCGCTAGAATTTGCCTGGCCTCTCCTTCTGTGACTTGCACTTCCTTTCGAAATGCTTCTATGATTGTCGTTGCATCATCCATATCTGAAAAAACATGTTGTGCCAAATAGCCGATTTTCACGTTACTGCCTACACGAACTTCCCCTTCATCTCCATCTACCTGTTGAAGGATAAGCTTTAGTAATGTTGACTTCCCTGATCCATTCTCCCCTACAATCGCGACTCGTTGCTGATAGGTGATATGCATATGCACATCCTTGAATAGCAGCTGTTTTCCAAACCGTTTGGCAACACCTTTTAATAAAATCACATCGTTCCCACTTCGTTTCGAAGCATCCATTTCAAGCCCCATTTTCTTCCGATTTAACGGAGGTCGCTTGAGTTTTTCCATCCGTTCTAATGCCCGCTCCATATTGGTTGCCCGCTTATGCAGACCCTCATTTGGCGGCTTTGCTCTATTCGCCCAGTCCCGTAGGCGTTTAATCGCCTCCTTCATTTTTTTGATTTTCTTTTGTTGATCTTCATAAGCCTGGAATTCTCTTAGCAACTGCTCTTCCTTTTCCTTGATAAAACCAGAAAAATTAGTGTGATAGCACTTCAATTCGCCATCCTCTAAATCCAAAATCTTGTTTACCACTTCATCTAAGAAATAACGATCATGAGATATCACGACAATGGTTCCTTCATAGCTTTGTAAAAAGTCCCCTAGCCATTCAATAGCCATAAGATCCAAATGATTGGTCGGTTCATCTAACAGTAGAAAATCTGGATTTTTAAGTAAAATAAGCGCTAAACTAATCTTTGTTTTTTCGCCTCCACTTAGGCTCGCAAATTTTCTATCTAAAAGATCAGCTAGCTTCAATCCGCCTACCACTTTTTCAATCTTGGCGTCAATTTCGTACCCGCCGTTTATTGTAAAGGTCTCTTGATACTCGCCATAATCCTCCACTAATTTTTGTAGCTGCTCCTGATTCCTTTCCTTGCTCATTTTTAGCTCCAGCTGCTTCATTTTATCTTCTATTTCTAGAAGTTCAGCGAAAGCAGTCCTTAAAACTGTGGTCACGGAAGTTTCATTATCAAACTCTGGTATTTGTGAAAGATACCCAATGCTCGAGCCTTTTTTCCAATGAATTTGACCAGCATCCGGTATGTCCTCCCCGGCTAATAATCGAAATAATGTCGTTTTCCCACTCCCATTCCGGCCTACTAAACCAACCCGCTCCTTTTCTTGTACTTCGAATGATAGATTTTCAAAAAGGAGATGGCCTCCATACATTTTCTTCACTTGATTGACACTGCATGCAATCATGCAAACGCCTCCTATTCTCTACACATTTACTCGTCAAGCTAATCTCACATCCGGCCACTTTTTAGACAAGAACAAAAGCGCAAGCGCCCGTTTAGCGACGTACAAACTTGGATAATAAGGCTGAACGGCT
>NZ_VTQV01000036.1 GCF_008764245.1 Bacillus subtilis | reverse complement strand
TCCGTTAAACAGATCGAAATGGCGCGTTCCTATTTTGTTCGCCCACAAACATTTTACTCATACAGCGTAAACGCCCGTTTTAAGGATGAACGGCTAAAGGCGCGTGCTCTGACCAACATCTTGTTGGCTAGAATAAGGATAATTGATTCTGATCAGGTAGATCCTGCAAAATACCTTGCTGGTCAAGATACTCGATAATGGTTTTGGATACTTTTCCTCGCTTTTGCAAATCTTCCTTTGAAAGAAATTCTCCTTCCTCGCGAGCCTTAACAATATTTAAAGCCGCATTGGTTCCGAGCCCTGGAATAGCATTAAAAGGAGGAATTAAAGCACCCTCATCAATAATAAAGTCGGTTGCACTTGAACGGTAGAGATCAACTTGCTTAAATTTAAATCCTCTTTCGCACATTTCTAATGCAAGTTCTAATACCGTTAAAACACTTTTTTCCTTTGGAGATGCATCTAACCCTTTAGCATTAATTTCTTGTATTCGTGTACGAATCGCTTGAGAGCCACGATTCATTGCAATGAGATCAAAATCTTCCGCCCTCACGGTAAAATAAGCAGCGTAATAATAAAGAGGATGATGAACTTTAAAATAGGCAATTCTAACAGCCATCAATACATACGCAGCTGCGTGAGCCTTCGGGAACATATATTTAATTTTTTTACAAGAATCTATATACCAATCAGGCACATTGTTTTTTCTCATTTCTTCTTCCCATTCTGGAGGTAAACCTTTTCCCTTACGTACAGATTCCATAATTTTAAATGCTAAAGAAGAATCTAATCCCTGGTATATCAAATAGACCATGATATCATCCCGGCAGCCAATTACTTCTGAAAGAGTACATGTTTTATTATGAATTAATTCTTGGGCGTTCCCTAGCCATACATCTGTTCCATGAGATAAACCCGAAATTTGTACAAGCTCTGAAAAAGTAGTAGGTTTTGTGTCTTCCAACATTTGCCGAACAAAACGGGTTCCGAATTCCGGAATACCTAACGTCCCTGTTTTACACATAATCTGCTCTTCTGTCACACCAAGGGATTCCGTACCGGTAAATAATTTCATCACTTCTGGGTCATCTGTAGGGATTGTTTTAGGATCAATTCCACTCAGATCTTGTAACATCCTGATAACGGTTGGATCATCATGACCAAGTATATCTAATTTTAGCAAATTGCTGTCGATTGAATGGAAGTCATAATGAGTTGTCCGCCATTCAGAGCCGCTATCATCTGCCGGAAACTGAATGGGTGTGAAATCATAAATTTCCATATCATCTGGTACAACAATGATACCGCCAGGATGCTGCCCTGTCGTTCTTTTAACACCCGTGCATCCTTGAACTAATCGGTCTACTTCTGCACCTCTTTGCTGAAGATTATGATCTTGGGCATAACCCTTTACATAACCATAGGCTGTTTTTTCAGCAACGGTTCCGATTGTCCCGGCTCTATAAACATAATCTTCCCCAAATAGAACCTTCGTATAGTTATGAGCCTGTGGCTGATATTCACCCGAAAAGTTAAGATCAATATCAGGAACCTTGTCCCCTTTAAACCCAAGGAATGTCTCAAAGGGAATATCGTGTCCATCTTTTTGATAAAGCGTTCCACATTTTTCACACTCTTTATCAGGTAAATCAAAGCCTGATCCGACTGATCCATCATCAAAAAATACAGAATGCTTACATTCAGGACATACATAATGTGGTGGCAATGGATTAACCTCTGTAATTTCTGTCATTGTTGCCACTAAAGATGAGCCAACTGAGCCCCTGGAGCCAACTAAGTATCCATCATCCAAAGATTTTTTAACCAATTTATGTGAAATCAAATAAATAACGGCAAATCCATGTCCAATAATACTTTTTAGTTCTTTTTCAAGTCTCGCTTCAATAATTTCTGGTAATGGATCTCCATAAATACTCTTTGCCCGTCCATAACTCATGGAGCGAATTTCCTCTTCAGCCCCTTCAATTTTCGGGGTATACAAATCATCTTTAATTGGCTTAATAGACTCAAGTGAATCAGTAATTGCGTTAGAATTCTCTACCACGATTTTATAAGCCTTATCTGCACCAAGAAAAGAAAATTCAGCTAACATTTCATCCGTTGTTCGAAAATGAACGGACGGAAGGCGATGACGATTTAAGGGATTCGCTCCGCCTTGAGAATTGATTAATATTTGCCGATTAATTTTATTTTCCTCATGTAAATAATGCACATTCCCTGTTGCTACAACAGGAATATCCATTTTTTCGCCCATATCAATAATGTTCGTAATAATATCTTCAAGATCCTTTTGGTCTCTAACAAGCTCCATTTCAATTAAGGGGGCATATACAGGTTTAGGGTGGACTTCAAAATAGTCATAAAAACTTGCAACCTTTTCTGCCTCTTGGCGTCCTTTCTGCATCATCGCTTCAAAGACTTCCCCCTTGTCACATCCTGAACCGATCAATAGACCTTCTCGATATTTTTCCAAAACAGATCTTGGAATACGGGGTACCCGATAAAAGTAATGAAGATGGGAAATAGAAACTAATTTATATAAATTTTTTAATCCAATTTCATTTTTAGCTAAAATCGTACAATGGTAAGGACGAGCACGTTTATAAGCTTCTCCTTCTCCCATATAGTCATTGAATTGATCGTGATATTCAATTCCTTTTTCAGCTGCATCTTTCAACATTTTTAAAAACAAATAACCGGTTGCCTCCGCGTCATAAATAGCGCGGTGATGCTGTGTAAGATCGATATCAAACTTTTTCGCTAATGTATTTAAGCGATGATTTTTCAATTGTGGATATAATAATCTCGCGAGCTCTAATGTATCGATGACTGGATTCGTCGATTTTCCAAGGTCATACCTTTGATAACCTGTATTTAGAAATCCCATATCAAAGGAAGCATTATGAGCAACATAAATAGCATCCCCCGTCCATTCATGGAATCGATGTAGAACGACGTCGATATCAGGGGCATTTTGGACCATCTCATCGGTGATTCCGGTAAGATCAATCGTTGTATTGGAAAGTGGATGATGCGGATTAGCAAAACTTTCGAAAGTATCCACAATCTCTCCTCCACGAATCTTGACTGCTGCTAATTCAATAATCGTGTCATAAATTGCAGAAAGACCTGTTGTTTCCACGTCAAAAACCACAAACTCTGAATCTTCTAATTTAAGATGTGTACTATTATAGGCGATCGGTACACCGTCATCGACAAGATTGGCTTCCAAACCGTAAATAATTTTCATATCATGTTTTTTTCCTGCATTATAAGCTTCTGGAAAAGACTGAACTACAGCATGATCCGTTACAGCAATCGCTTTGTGGCCCCATTTTTTAGCCTGGGCTACATAATTAGACATTGATGTGAGGCCATCCATTTGACTCATGGTCGTGTGAAGATGAAGCTCGACTCTTTTTTCTTCTGCCTGATCCAAACGCTCTCTCGGCTTGACTTCATTAATATCATTCGCAATCATAACGAGATCACGTACAAATGTATCGTTCTGGATACTACCTCGCGCTTTTACCCACATGCCCTTTTTGACCTGTTTTAGGGTTTCTGCATCTTCTTTATCCCGAGAAAACATTTTAACAAGAATGGAATCCGTATAGTCCGTTATTTTAAAGGTTAAAAGTGTACGACCACTACGGAGTTCCCTTGTTTCTGCGTCAAAAATATAGCCCTCGACAGTAACTCTTCTTTCTTCGTCTACTATATTTTTTAAACTTATTATTTCTTCTGTAGGATTGATCGAAATACCAATTGTAAGAGGCCCACTTGCGTTTCCTTTTCTGGCTTCTTTTTCAGATTCCTGTTTCTGCATCTCAACTACTGCCTGCTTGGCTCTTTCTTCATCTTCTTTTTGTTTTGCTTCAAGGAATTTTTGATAATCATCATTTGTTTCTTCTTGATCCATCACCTGGCCATCCAATTGCAAAGGAGGAAAGCCAAATTTCATATAGATATCTTGAATGATTTGACTGTACTTTCGTTTTAATGTTTGTACTTCCGTATCATTTCGGGCGTTAATGAATATAATATTCCCGTTAACTTGTGGGACTTGGTTATTTAATAAGGATAATAGTACTGGAGATATGCCATCTAGCTCTTGAATGCAATGTGTCCAATAGGCTTGAACCATATCCTCCGTAATGGTAGAATCTTCTGTTGTAATTTCAAAACTAATGGAAGCAATATGTTGAAAAGACTGCTGCAGTTTTTGTGCAAATTGAATGAACAATTCATATGGAAGTATTTTTTCAAATTGAAAAGAAAAATGCCATATTTTTTTTTGGCGTTCCACAACTAACTTCGTAATTTCAGCATGCTGAAAAAAAGGCATACTAGCATCCTCAGTCAGTCCGATTTGTTGTAATAACACTTGAAATCTTTTTCTTTTAGAGGCGGGATCATTTGCCATTTCTCTCTCTCCCATCCTTGTTATTAATTTTCCAACGGAATAAGGCACCCTTTTTATAGGGTACCTTAAATTACTCCCCGCTTTTTAATAATTGTGCAATTGTTGCTAGTAGTTCTGCTTTATGAATCTCAAAGGTTTCACTTGAATTTCTCAACTTGACTTCTAGAATACCATCTGCAGCTTTCTTGCCAATTGTGACTCGTATTGGTAAACCAATTAAATCGGCATCTTTAAACTTCACACCAGGTCGTTCTATACGGTCATCCATTAAAACTTCATATCCTTGCTGCAGCAACTCTTGATATAAGCTTTCAGCAAGATCTTTTTGTTCTTCATTCTTCATATTGATTGGAATTAAATGGACTTGATAAGGAGCAATGTTTTTGGGCCATTTTAGACCATGTTCATCATTGTATTGTTCGGCAATGGCAGAAAAAGTACGAGAAACTCCTATCCCATAGCATCCCATTATGATGCTTTGCGCCTTTCCATTTTCATCTAAATATTTTGCCTCTAGTGCATCACTGTACTTTGTCCCTAATTTAAAAATATGTCCTACTTCAATTCCACGAGCAAAATGAATTGTTCCATTCCCATCTGGTGAAGGGTCTCCCTCTTTGATGAAACGAAGGTCTGCATATTCTTCTACTTTAAAATCTCTTTCAGGTTGAACCCCGGTAAAATGGTATCCTTCTTCATTTGCTCCACACACTGCGTTCACCATTGATTGTATCGCAAGATCAGCATAAATTTTGATTTCAGAAGGTAATTGAACTGGTCCAATAGAGCCAACTGAACACCCTAGAAGTTTTTCAATATCTGCATGCTCTGCCAATTCAACGGACTCAGCCTGTAATATATTTTTCACCTTAATGTCATTAATTTCATGATCTCCACGTACCAATATCAAAACAAATTCCCCATCAACATTAAAAACAAGTGACTTTATACAATCCTCTGATTTAACTTCCAAAAAAGAAGAGATGTCTTCAATCGTTTTTTGATTCGGTGTTTCAATCTTTGTTAATGACCGTTCAGGCTCAGTTGATCTCTCGTATGTTCGTTTTACCTCAGCCATTTCAATATTCGCGGCATATGGGGATGAGTCAGAGTAAGCAATCGTATCCTCACCAATCTCCGATAAGACCATAAATTCTTGTGTATCTTTACCGCCAATTGCTCCTGAATCAGCTAAAACGGCGCGAAAATCCAAACCACATCTTGAGAATATATTGTTATAAGCTTCATAGATCTTATCATATACTAAATCAAGGCTTTCTTGATTTGCATGGAAGGAATAGGCATCCTTCATAATAAATTCACGGCCGCGTAATAAGCCAAATCTAGGGCGTTTTTCATCACGGAATTTTGTTTGGATTTGATACAAAGTGAGCGGAAGCCGCTTATATGATTTTAATTCATCCTTCACAATGGCCGTAATCACTTCCTCATGAGTAGGCCCTAACGCAAATTCACGGCCATGTCTGTCCTCCATCCGCATTAACTCTGCCCCATAACCATCCCAACGTCCGGATTCCTGCCATAATTCAGCAGGTTGCAAAGTGGGCATTAAAATTTCCGCTGCTCCTGCCTTCTCCATTTCTTCTCTAATGATTTTTTCTATTTTATCTAACGCTCGTTTGGCAAGTGGCATATAAGTGTACACACCACTAGCTGTTTGTCTAATAAACCCTGCGCGAAGAAGAAGCTGATGGCTTTTTACTTCGGCATCAGCAGGAACTTCACGAAGTGTGGGAATCAATGTCATACTTTGTCTCATTTGGCACCCCGACCTTTACTATAATTAATGAATAAAAAATCTTTGAATATCGTTCCATGTGACAACGATCATTAACAGCATAAGCAACGCAAAGCCGATAAAATGAACAACACCTTCCATTTGACGATCAACTGGTTTTCCTCTTAAGGCTTCAACACCAAAAAACAGAAGACGTCCACCATCAAGGGCAGGAATAGGTAAAAGGTTCATAATCCCTAGGTTGATACTGAGTAAACCTGTCCAGCGAAGAAGATTTAATAACCCTGTTTGCACTACTGTTTCCGTCGTTTTATAAATCCCAACTGGTCCAGAGAGCATATCTATGGAAAAATTCCCTGTCACAAGTTGTCCAAGTAACTTAAAAATTTCAATTGTCATAAGATAAGTTTCTTGGAACCCGCTTAACGCAATCTTGCTAAATGATTTATCTAACTCTGCCTGTACTCCTATTAAACCGATCGGTTCACTTTCTTCCACCTCTTGTTTTTCGGGAACAACGGGAATCTCTAATGTTTGTTGATCCCTTTCAATCGTAAATACTAATTCTTCATTAGGATGTGCTCGCACAATGGATGTCATATCCGTGAATGTCTTAACTTCAGAACCATCGATACTTAAGACAATATCTCCCTCTTGAAACCCAGCTTCTTCTGCCGGACTATCTGGCAAGACATTTCCAAAAACAGCTTCTTTTACAGGCACCCCTTGGATCATTGATATAATTGTGAACACAACAACCGCTAAAATAAAATTAAAAAGTGGGCCGGCGAAAATCGTCACCGCTCTTTGACTTAGCTTTTTAGAAGCAAATTGACGGTCCCATGGCGCGATTTGGGTTTCTGTTTGATTCTCGACAATGACTGCTTCGCGGGAAAGTTGGAAAGTTTTCAGTGAATCATCTTCCATGTCCTCATACCCACTAATAAATAATTGGTGTTCTAGATCGGCTTTTTCCACTTCGACGGTTCGGGCATTTGGAAAGCGATCCCGACCATTAAGAATAATCTTCGTGACAATTCCATTTTCATCAAGCAGGAGGCCAATCCTGTGACCTGGTTTGATTTCTGCCATTTCTGGATCTTCGCCAGCCATTCTCACATAGCCACCAATGGGAAGTAAACGGATTGTATAAATCGTCTCATTTTTTTTATAAGAAAAAACTTTCGGTCCAAAACCGATCGCAAACTCCCTTACTAAAATCCCAGCTCTTTTGGCAAAAATAAAATGCCCGAACTCATGAAAAAACACAAGAGCTCCAAAAATGATAATAAACGATATAATCGTATTCAACCGGCATAACCACCTTTATAAAGAGAGTGAATGAACATAATTTCTCGTTTCGGAATCTACTTCCCGAATGGTTCGTAAATCAGGATATTTAATATTCTGATGATGTGTGAGTGCTTTTTCTATTAGATTTTCAATCATTAAAAAGGAAATTTTACCATTTAGAAACTGGTTCACTGCCACTTCATTGGCTGCATTTAATACAGTTGGCATTGAGCCCCCTATTTTTCCCGCCTCATAGGCAAATCGCAAGCAAGGGAATCTTTCTGTATCCATTTCCTCAAAATGAAGTTTCCCTATTTTTACAAGGTCAAGCGACTCTCCGGCCTGAAGAGGTAGTCGTTCTGGAAAACTAAGCGCATATTGAATCGGAACTCTCATATCAGGACTACCTAGCTGTGCAATCACACTACTATCATGATACTCCACCATTGAGTGAATAATACTTTCCCTATGTAATACCACTTCAATTTGATCATAAGGAATTCCGAATAGCCAAAACGCTTCAATAACCTCTAATCCCTTATTCATCATTGTAGCAGAATCAATCGTTATTTTGGAACCCATCGACCAATTTGGGTGAGCAAGCGCCTGTTGAAGTGTCACTTGCTCAAGCTCTTTCCTCGTAAGATCTCTGAAACTTCCGCCTGAAGCAGTAAGAATGAGACGTGATACAGTTCCTGTTCTTTCACCATTTAAACATTGAAAAATAGCAGAGTGCTCACTGTCAACTGGAAGAATCGATACTTGTTTTCGCTTCGCTGCTTCCATAACAATATGACCAGCCGTAACAAGTGTTTCTTTATTCGCTAGTCCGATCGTTTTTCCTGCTTCAATCGCCATTAAAGTAGGTTCTAAACCAACGCTTCCCATCACGGCATTTAAGACAAAATCTGCCTTATGATGAACAGCCGCTTCAATCAGGCCATCAACTCCATAAGCAAGGGTAGTGCGTGGAAATTCACTTTGCAATTGCTCACAATCAGCTTTTTCCTGTACAGAAACAAATTGTGGTGCAAATTCCGCAATGATCTTTCTTGTTAATTCTATATTTTTTCCCGCAGTCATTGCCACTAATCCATAATGATCTGGGTTTTTCCTAATAATATCAAGCGTCTGTGTACCAATGGAACCCGTAGCTCCTAATAAACTTATGAACTTCATTATTTTCTCTCCTTATAACCAAAGCGCTCGTACGAAGTAAACAACTAGGGGAGCTTTGTTAATAAAAAGTACAGTAATGGTAAGACAAATAACCAACTATCACATCGATCTAACATGCCGCCATGTCCAGGGAAAATCCGCCCTGAATCTTTGACAGCAAAATGCCGTTTCAAAGCCGATTCAGCCAAGTCACCTAGTTGTCCAAATATAGACAAGATTACCGTGATGATCATTAACTTAATGGGAGTTACCGGGATATTAGTAAAAATAGCAAAGACAATCGCAACGATAATAGCTGAAAGTATCCCTCCAATAAAACCACCTATTGTTTTATTAGGGCTAATTTCGGGCCAAAGTTTACGTTTCCCAAAGTATTTGCCAACAAAATAAGCTCCCGAATCTGTCAACCAGACGACGAGTAGAGCAAAAAATAATAAAATGAGTCCTTCTTCTCGAATCTGGATCATGTAATAAAAACCGATTCCGATATAAAAAATTGAAAAAAACGTAAAACCTGTTTGATCAAAATTAAACTTATTTTTTACGATAACCGTATAAGAAAGAAAAATTAAAACAACAATAAATGAAATTTCCATTTTCGATAAATCAAAAAAATAGAGTTTTTCATACAAATCAGGAGGCAATAGAAAAATCCATAGGAACAAAGTTGCTAATCCTCCGTGTACAGAAAAAATTGATAGCTTCTTCATTTGCAATAATTCATAAAGAGCAATAGTTGCCATCACGTAAGTTAATATTAAGAATGGTATGCCTCCAATGATAACAATTGGCAAAAAAACGGCTATAAGTATAGCTGCTGTAATGATTCGTTGCTTCATCTTTTGGACTCCTCTTCATTTAATCCACCATATCGTCTTGTTCGCTGTTGAAAAGCTTCAACAGCCTCGATAAGTTGTGTTTCAGAAAAATCCGGCCATAATACATCGGTAAACCATAATTCAGTATAGGCAATTTGCCAAAGCATAAAATTACTTAATCGCAGTTCTCCACTAGTTCGTATTAGTAAATCCGGATCAGATAGAGATTGAGTCATTAAATAACGTGAAAAACATGAGTCAGTAATTTCATCCGGCGTTAATCGATCATTTTTAATATCCGCCGCTAAATGTTTGATTGCATCAATGATCTCAGCTCTTCCACCATAATTTAATGCAAAATTTAAATTTAAGCCTGTATTTTCTTCCGTTTTCCTTATTGCATCATCCACCGCTCTTTTTGTTTTTTGAGGGAGCCGACTTCTATCCCCAATCATCGTAACTTTAACATTTTCTTCAATTAATTCCGGTAAAAAACTGCCTAAAAATTCCTCCGGCAGTCCCATCAAATAATCGACCTCGAATTTTGGTCGTTTCCAATTTTCGGTTGAAAATGCATATAAGGTTAAGGTTTTGATATTTAGTTGATTAGCCAGCATTGTAATTTTTCTAACAGTTCTCATACCCTCGTGATGCCCAGCAACTCGAGGCAATGCCCGTTTTTTTGCCCATCTTCCATTACCATCCATAATAATCGCTACATGTTCTGGAATTGGGTGATCTAAAATCCGTGTTACCCTCTCGTTCATCGTGGTTTGTTTTTCGGGGGTATTCCATAATTTTAATTTTTTAAACATGAAAGGGTCCTCCATCAGCGTTGCATCCTATTTGACCTTAATCCATATCTTACCATAGGATGGAAGGCGCATCATACACTTTCTAATTATTTATGCAATAACCATGGATACTATTATAAAGAAAAAATTACTTTTTGGATAGTAACACACTAGGAAGACCAATAACACCGGTTAGATATTAGGGCTGACAGTGTGTTGTTTCCGATATTCCATATTTGAAGATCAGTCTGAAAGCCAGGACATGGTGTCCCTTTTAATGAGGAAATTAAAGTATAAAAGCTCCCAATATAGATGAATTGGGAGCCGGTCATTTAAGAGATCATACTTCAAGCACTTCTTGTTCTTTTTCCTTTGTAATCGTGTCAATTTGGTTAATGTACTCATCTGTTAGTTTTTGAATATCATCTGTGTAACCACGAAGCTCATCCTCAGTAATATCCCCCGATTTTTCTAGCTTCTTAAGGTCTTCATTTCCATCACGTCTAATATTTCGGATCACGATTTTAGCATTTTCAGATTCTTTTTTTACGAGCTTGACTAATTCTTTTCTTCGCTCCTCAGTAAGTTGCGGAATCGTTAGTCTAATTAATGAACCATCATTAGCTGGATTTAAACCAAGATCTGACTTTAAAATAGCTTTTTCAATATCTCCGATAATTGTCTTATCATATGGCTGAATAACCAACATTCTTGCTTCTGGAACAGAAATGGATGCCATTTGATTAATAGGCGTTGGTGCACCGTAATAATCTACTGAAATTTTATCTAAAAGAGATGCGCTGGCACGTCCCGCCCGTATACTCGAAAGATCTCTTCTATATGCTTGAATCGATTTTTCCATTTTGTCTTTAGTACTAGAAATAACTTGATTTGCCATTATTCCTTCCCCCTAACTAAAGTTCCGATTTGTTCGCCCATAACAGCTCTCTTTACATTGCCATTTTCCGTAAACGAGAAAACGAGGAGTGGGATATCATTATCCATACATAAAGATGAAGCAGTGGAATCCATTACACCTAAACCTTCTTTTAAGACGTCTAGGTAAGAAAGCTGCTCATATTTCTTCGCATCTTTATCAAACTTAGGATCAGCATTATATACACCATCTACGTTGTTTTTCGCCATTAGGATCACTTCAGCTTCGATTTCCGCCGCACGTAAAGCCGCTGTTGTATCTGTAGTGAAATAAGGATTTCCAGTTCCTGCCGCAAAAATAACAACTCGATGTTTCTCTAGATGACGAATCGCTCTTCTTCTAATATAAGGTTCGGCTACTTGTCGCATATCGATAGAGGTTTGCACACGTGTTTCAATTCCAAGTTGCTCCAAACTATCCTGTAGAGCTAGTGAATTCATTACAGTCGCCAACATTCCCATGTAATCGGCAGTTGCTCGGTCCATGCCCATTTCACTGCCTACTTTGCCACGCCAAATATTTCCAGCCCCCACAACAACAGCCACTTCAACACCTAATTCAGCGACCTCTTTAATTTGACCAGCAATCGACTTAATGACGGACGGATTAATGCCAAATCCTTCCGTCCCAGCCAAGGCCTCTCCGCTGAGTTTCAGAACCACTCTCTTGTATTTTGGCTTGTCCATATGAACCTCCAGTGTAATCTCTTATGTATCTTTTTCAAAATAGGGAACACAATGTGTTCCCATATAGAGGATGTTCAAAAAGTCCGGTAAAAATGACACTGCGAATTTCTTCGTTGGCTTGCTTCTCCGCTGCTCATGTATCTAAATGCATACATTCCGCTGCTCGAAGGCTGCGCCGCCTCGAACTTCTTGGTCCTTTTTATCCTCCTTTTTGAACTCGTGCATATACTAACCTGTATTATTTTTTGATTTGACTCATAACTTCTTCAGCGAAGTTTTCTTGACGTTTTTCAAGGCCTTCACCGACTTCGTAACGGACGAAATCACGAACAGTTGCCCCTTTTGATTCAACAAATTTACGAACCTTTTGATCAGGATCTTTTACAAAAGACTGGTCAAGTAGGCAAATTTGTTCAAAGAATTTCCCTAAACGCCCTTCAACCATTTTTTCAACGATTTTTTCAGGTTTTCCTTCATTTAGAGCTTGTTGGGTTAAAACTTGACGCTCGCGGTCAACCTCTTCTGCTGAAACCTGATCACGAGAAATATATTTAGGATTGATAGCTGCAATATGCATCGCCACATCTTTCGCTACATCCTGGTCAGTTGTTCCTTCAAGAACAGTTAAAACACCAATTCTTCCACCCATATGCAAATATTCACCAAATGCGTCTTGGTCAGATTTCGTTTTAACTGCAAAACGGCGTAGGGTAATCTTTTCGCCGATTTTTGCAATCGCACTGTTAATATATTCGCTAACCACTTGACCATTTGACATTTTTTGTTCTAATGCTGCTTCAACAGAGTCTGGGTTGTTTTCAAGTAAATGCTTCGCCAATTCCTTTACAAGTTCTTGGAAAGATGCATTTTTAGCAACGAAGTCTGTTTCAGCATTCACTTCAAGAATCACTGCTTTATTTCCTTCACTTAAAATGAAAGTTGTTCCTTCAGCTGCAACACGATCTGCTTTTTTAGCGGCTGAAGCGATCCCTTTTTCACGAAGGAAATCAACTGCTTTTTCCATATTTCCATCTGTTTCAGTTAAAGCCTTTTTACAATCAAGCATCCCTGCGCCTGTTTTTTCACGCAGTTCCTTTACCATTTGTGCCGTAATTGCCATATTATAGTCCTCCCTATTCTGCTTCCAAATTTAAAGTTTTAAAGGAATCTTATTTGATAAAAAAGGTGATAAGTGTTCACCACTCCATCACCTTTGTTCGTCACGATTATGAATTGGTCTATCTCGCAACACTATTAGTGCGTGTTCAAAAAGGAGGATGAAAAGGACCAAGAATTTCAAGGCGGCGCAGTTTCGAGCAGCAGAATGTATGCTTTTAAATACATGAGCACAAGGAAAGCTTCCCCGAATCCGCATCGCACGCCGGAAAAGTGGTTTTCTTTTCCAAGGAGCGAAGAAACAGCCAACGAAGAAATTCGCAGCGTCATTTTCACCGGACTTTTTGAACATCATCTATTAAACGTTAGCTGTATCAGATACTTCCTCAGCTTCTTCAACTTCCGCTTCTTTTTGAACTTCAAGCAAAGCATCAGCCATTTTAGAAGTTAATAATTTAACCGCACGGATCGCATCATCATTTGCTGGAATCACATAATCGATTTCATCTGGATCACAGTTTGTATCAACAATACCAACGATTGGAATATTTAATTTGCGTGCTTCTGCAACAGCAATTCTTTCCTTACGTGGGTCAATAATGAAAATAGCATCTGGAAGGTCTTTCATATCTTTAATTCCACCTAAGAAGCGAACAAGTCGATCATATTCCTTTTTCAACATAACGACTTCTTTTTTAGGAAGGACTTCAAATGTCCCATCTTCTTCCATTTTTTCGATCGCTTTTAAACGCTCAATTCTAGATTGAATGGTTTCAAAATTCGTTAGAGTCCCACCTAACCAACGATGGTTTACATAATAATGTCCTGCGCGTTCAGCTTCATCTTTGACAGATTCTTGAGCTTGTTTTTTCGTTCCTACGAAAAGAACTTTACCATTGTTTTCAGCTAGCTCTCTCATAAAGTTATAAGCTTCCTCAACCTTCTTAACTGTTTTTTGAAGGTCAATAATATAAATACCGTTACGCTCCGTGAAAATATATTTTTTCATTTTTGGATTCCAACGGCGTGTTTGGTGTCCAAAATGAACACCTGCTTCTAATAATTGTTTCATTGAAATGACTGACATTTCTGTTTCCTCCTCGGTTTTTATCCTCCGTCCTGGTCATATCTTGTACAAACTGTTCGAAAGTAGAGTTCCAATCAGCACCTTGTAACAAAATCGCAGAACGTGTGTATTAACACCATCAATGAATATAGCATAAACAAATGATCATATCAAGTATTAAGAATGCATATTTTTAAATTTTAAGGCAAGACTTACCTCTGTTTTTCCCTTGTTTAATCGTTGGGCAATGTCTTCAGCGGATAATCCCTTTGCATGAAGGGATTGAACTTGATCAGCAAATAAGTTGATCTGAGACAGATTTTCCGAATCCTCTTCACTGTCTTTTATTCCCGATTGCTCTGCAGAACTTACATGATACGCTTTTTCCGCTTGCATCCTCGCAAAGTTCTTCGTCTCCACAGTAGGTAGCTCATCGATTTTTTGTTTTTCTCTTCCAACGATTTCTTCTTTTTCGATTGTACTCGACTCTTTGCCCTTAGCTTGTTGTGATTTACGTAGGTCATCCAACTTCGACATAAATAATTGATTTTCCTCCTTAATTTCCAATAAAAAGCTTGTCATTAATTCTTCTGTCTCTGCTTGCACTTTTTGCTGGGCTTTTTCCATCTCCATGAGCCGATTTTGTCGCATATATAACAATATAACAGTAAAAATTAAAACGGCGTTTAAAATAAATAATAGGAAGATTAATGCACTTGTCAATTGTATCCCTACCCACTATAATCTATTCTTTTTCCTTTATAAGGATGTTTTTCATTAGAGGGCTTTTTTTCCGCTACTTGCTCTCTTTTATTCAAACTAGAATGGTGCTCTTTTTGTTCCTTGGAAGAACCGTCTTCTTTCCTTAATCGGACCTCATCATTCTCATCTAATTGATTTATTCTTTGTCGTTCTTGTTCAATTTTATCCTTTGCCTCTTCCCTAGCTTGTTCCGACATAACTTGGCCTCTTTGTTGCAGCTGTTCTGTTATTTTTCCCGCTTCCATTGTCCTAGGGAGTGCTACCTGTAATTCAATTAATTTTAAACTCATGGATTTCCCCTATTATTGTTTTTTAACAGAATCACTTTTAACTTTGCCAAGGTTTTTGAATGAATTTGCGAAATTCTCGAGGTTGATAGCTGCATCACCTCTCCGATTTCCGTAAAGGTAAGTTCTTCCTTATAAAATAAGCTTAAAACTAATTGCTCTTTTTCTGTTAAATCTTTAATGGCCTCTTCCAATTCACTAAGCCACTCTTTTTTTACAAGTTGATCTTCTGGACCTAGTGATTCTTGATCTTTAATGGAATGAACAGAATGATCTCCCTCTTCATTCGTGGCTATCTTCTCATCTATAGAAAGCACACTAGAAAATACATGCTCATTCAAAACACGACATACCTCGTCTTCTGTATAGCCACAATTTTTAGCGATCTCACTTATAGATGGCTTTCGCATCAAATGCTGTTCTAATTTATGTGTAGTCGTTTCAATCTTTTTTACTTTTTCTCGTGTACTTCTTGGTAGCCAGTCTTCTTTTCTTAACCCATCAATCACAGCACCTCTAATTCTAAAAGATGCGTATGTATCGAATTTTAGGTCTCGAGAAATATCAAACTTATACAAGGCATCCAATAATCCCGTCATCCCTAAACTTCTTAATTCTTCTCTACTGACATTTTTGGGAAGTCCAACAGAAATACGCTGGACATGATATGAAACTAAAGGCATGTATTTCTCAATCAACTTATTCCCGGCATCAGCATCCCGGGAATGGATCCATAAATCCCAACATCGTTGTTCATCAAGCGGTGGTGAGTTCGACATCCTATCTCCTCCTCACATTATAAGCGTTCCTCATGATGATCTATATTTCAATGGCTTCATGATAAGCCTTCCGAACATATAAAATAGACGACTCTGGAACAAATTCAATCGTTCTTCCACTATTTCCCCCTGTATCTTCTCCAACAAGAGGGATATTCAGATTTTTTAATTCTCGCTTTACTGCTTCCACATTTCTTGGTCCAATTCTCATCTGTTCCGTTTGTTTTGTGAAATGAAACATTTGAGCTCCTCCAGCAATTTTAGCTTTTAATTGATGACGAATAGCCCCCATTGCTAGCAAATCCATTACCAGTTTTTTAATAGAGGTATCGGCAAATTTGGCTACATTTAATTGTTGGCTTCCTTTAGCAAGTGATGATTCTGGCAACATTATATGGGCAAGCCCAGCTACTTGTGATTGTTGATCATATATTACAACACCTACACAAGATCCAAGCCCTGCCGTTCTAATCGTATTTGGTGCTTTTACTACATTCATATCCGCTATCCCTACACGAACTACTGTCTCAATCATCGATTTTGACTCCAAGCTTTTGAAAGATCGTTGCAAAAGAGCTTGGATCTGGCAGTAGAAAAAAGTGGCCTTTTACACTGTTTGAATCATCACTCGTCTCCTTATCATTTAACGCTGTATCAATTACGATCGCATAATCCTGAGACTGAGAAAGCTCGATTAACCCATAACTGATAATGGCACCAGCCATATCAATGCTGATAGAAGGAACCGAAGCGTGTAATCGTAATCCTGTAAAATCCGATAAAGACGTTAGATAGGAGCCTGTTAAAATATTGCCTAACTCTTGCATCGCCGACAAAGCCATTTCTGAATATGGTGGTCGTGAAAAAGTGAAAGTATTGTCTTGTGTCACTTTTTGTACTAACCTTGTTGCTTGTTCAAGAGGCAGGATGAAAAACATACTACCTGAAGCGTCTCCCTCAACCCTTAAAAAAACGGCTGTTACAATGCGATCATGGCCCCCAGCTAACTCTAGCATTTGATCAAATGTGATGATTCGTGCGGTCGGTACTTTCATTTCAATATTTTTTCCCGTTAAAACAGATAGCGCTGTAGCGGCATTTCCGGCACCAATATTACCAATTTCTTTTAAAATATCAAGGTAAAATGGAGTAATTTCAGTTTCAAACTCCATTGTTCATTTTCCTTAATTCAGGTGGTTTTATCGTCAATTCTAAATCAAGAAGAATGAATAGCCGATGATCTATATTGGCTACTCCGGAAATAAATTCTTCTGCAATAGAACCTGTCACATTGGGGCATGGCTCGATAGCTTCAATCGGAATATCTAAGACATCATTAGCTTCATCTACGATCATTCCCACCGTAATGTCATCCCATGTTACAATAATAATCCGTGTACTATCTGATTGTTCGGAATCCCCTATGTTAAATCGTTGCTTTAAATCAATAATCGGAATAATGATCCCTCTTAAATTAATAACTCCTTTAATAAAAGAAGGCATGTTCGGAACCCTTGTTATATGGAGCATTTTTTCAATAGCTGTTACATACTCTGCTGAAATACAATATTCTTTCTGATTTAGTTTGAAGACGATCACTTTTTTCTCAGATTCAACCACTGTTTCACTCACAATCTCTCACTCCCCTTTTTTACTTTATCAATGCATTGCAGTCTACGATTAAAGCTACCTGCCCGTCTCCTAAAATCGTTGCACCTGAAATAGCAAAAACCTCTGCTAAATAATTTCCTAAAGATTTTAGGACAATTTCTTGCTGGCCAATGAAAGATTCAACAGCTAAAGCAGCCATTTTTTCGGCTTTACGAACTATAACAATGGATACAAATTCTGAGTCACTTTGAGTTGCTTCCTCAACATGAAAAACGTCTTGTAAGGAAACGAGCGGAACGACACTTCCTCTAAAATCAATAACAGGTTGATTATGGGCAGTCATAATATCAGATGTTTTGATAATGGCTGTTTCAATAATCGATGAAAGTGGAATGGCATACTTTTCCGCTCCTACCTCGACAAGTAAAGCCGAAATAATCGATAGTGTTAATGGTAATTGGATAGAGAATTTTGAGCCCTTTCCTTCAGAAGATGCAATGGAGATGGACCCACCTAATGACTGTATAGTTGACTTAACAACATCTAAGCCCACTCCTCGACCTGATACATCTGAAATCGTATCGGCAGTAGAAAAGCCTGGGGCCATAATTAATTCAAAAGCTTCCTCATCTGTCATTAATTCTGCCTCATTTTGCGAAACAATGCCTTTCGATACCGCTTTGTCAATCACCTTATGTCTATTTATACCTGCACCATCGTCATCGATTTCAATGAAAACATGATTACCACTATGATAGGCTTTTAGATTAATTGTTCCCGTTTCTGACTTTCCATTTGCCCTTCTGACTTCTGGACTTTCAATTCCATGGTCACTTGCATTTCTTAATAAATGGACAATTGGATCTCCTATTTCATCAATAACAGTACGATCCAATTCTGTTTCAGCACCACTAATATGTAACTCCAACTGTTTATTTAAATCTTTTGCCAGTTGTCTAACCATTCTAGGGAAGCGATTAAAAACTGTTTCAACAGGTACCATGCGCATATTAAGAATAATGTTTTGTAAATCACTAGAAATTCTCGACATTCTTTCAACCGTTTCATGAAGATCCGGATGGTTAATGTCTTGAGAGATTTGTTCCAGTCTACCTTTATCAATGACAAGCTCTTCAAAAAGATTCATCAAAATATCGAGTCTATCAATATTAACTCTTATCGTCTTGTTAACTGTTTTTGATTGTTTCTTCTTTGTTATCTCTTTTTTGCTCATTGCCGCTGATGACTTGTCTTTTTCACCTGACTCTGAAGATATTGTTTCTTCGTTTGTTGACGTATCTTCTACCCGCTTCAACTGTGTTAAATCAACAGCCTGAATTTGCACAGACTCAATCTCAGATATTTTCATAATCTTATTGACAAGATCGGCTTCTGACTCTTTCGTAATTAAAGTTGCTATGAATTGAGACTCAAATTGTTCTTCCTCTAGTTGCTCAACAGACGGTAATGATTTAATGATATCCCCTGACTTTTCCAATACTTCAAACACCATGAAGACACGGGCCGTTTTTAATAAGCAGTCCGGCATTAAATTCACTTTAATTTCAAAACACTCATGCCCTTGCTCGCGTGACTGCTCAATCACCGTTTTTTCGTATTGATCATATTCAAGCTGATGATCAGCGGCAGTTTTCTCGTCGGCAACCGTAGCAGCTATCTCTTGAAGGGCTTCATCCTTCTCTGGGTCTAAGCCTTTTTCTAATAATTGCAATTTGGCAATCACATCAGTGACATCTTTCTTCCCATCACCACCAGATTCAATAGAATCAACCATGGTTTCTAAATTATCGACCGCAAGAAAAACAACATCTAGTAAAACGGAAGTGACACTGATTTGTTCATTGCGAATTCCATCAAGAACATTTTCCATAATATGCGTAAGATTGGCCAAATCATTATAGCCCATTGTGGCTGACATCCCTTTTAATGTATGGGCAGCTCGGAATATCTCATTCACGACTTCTAAATCTTTAGGATTTTTCTCCAATGTTAAAAGGTTTTGGTTTAACACCTGCAAATGCTCTTTACTTTCATCAATAAACACTTCTAAGTAATGATTCACATCCATACGCCCACATCCTCATCCTATTTGTTTCATAATATTATTTGCAATATCATCCAATTTGGTAACGGAATCGACTAATCCCGTTTCAATCGCTGCCCTAGGCATTCCATATACGATGCAACTATCTTTGGATTCAGCCATTACGATTGTTTGATCATTCTTTTTTAAGTTTATGATCCCTTTCTTTCCATCTGAGCCCATTCCTGTCATAATGACAGCAATCTTTTTGTATTCTTTTAATTGACTTACTGATTGAAACAGCACATCAACCGATGGACGATGTCCATTGACAGGCTCTGTCTCCACGATCTTCACTTTTACTTCTCTTCCTTGCGATAGAAGAGACATATGTTTCCCACCTGGCGCAATATAAGCAGTCCCTTTTTGCAAAATCTCCCCCTCTTCCGCTTCCTTAACACGAATTTCGCAAAGAGAATTGAGTCGATTGGCCAAAGACTTTGTGAATTTTGGTGGCATATGCTGAACAATGACAATGGGAGCCTGCAAATGCCTCGGCAATCCTGATAAAACAGTTTGCAGCGCCCTTGGTCCTCCAGTGGATGTCCCGATACAGACGATCGTGTGATATTGGTCTTCTGAATGCATTTCTTATTTCTCCTCAATATTTTTGTGCAAATACCTTTTTGAACATCCTCTTTTAATCCTTTTGAGAAAAAAATTTGCGTAATTTACCAACAAATGAACTTGGCATATGCTGTTTGGTCATCGGTTTGTTTTGGTCGTTCAAGTAACGATCAAGAAGTAGATCCAATTTAATGGATATAGACGCCCTCGGAAATTTGCTAGAAAAAGCCGTTTGACTAATGACCGCTTTTCGAACATGTGAATCTTCTGGTAAAACACCTAATAGCTTCACTTCCTTATGAAGAAACTTTAGGGTTGTTTTCCGCAATCTTTCCAGTGTTTCCCTCCCTTGCCTTTCATTGTCAGCCCTATTGCAAATAAGAAAAAACTCACTTTCGGTCCCTTCCATGCAAATAAACTTCATCATGGAATAGGCATCTGTCATGGCAGTTGGTTCTGGAGTTGAAATAACAAAGATATCGTCAGCAGCAAGTAAAATTTTCATTGTTGCTGAGTTTGCTCCCGCTGCCATATCAAAAATAATATAGTCATATTGCAGTTGAATAGCATGTAATCCTGTCAATAGCTTAGTTAACATCGATGCATTTAATTCAATTGCTTCATTCAATCCATTTCCAGCCGAAATATAAGAAACACCTGCTGATGTTCGATAAATAATATTATCGATTGACAAATCTTTATATAAAAAATCGGATAAGGTGTAAGCAGAGGAATGACCAAGTATAATGTTGACATTTCCCATTCCAAGATCTAAATCAAATAAAAGAACTTTATAGCCACGCTCATTTAGCTGAGTCGCCATATTAATTGAGATATTGGATTTTCCTACCCCACCTTTCCCACTCACTACCGCAAGCGTCTTCGCTTGACTAGTGCTATTATTTTGGATCATTCTTCTTAATTCCTGAGCCTGATCATTCATTATTCTTCATTCCCAACCAAGTAATAAGCAATGATTTCTGGCGTTGCTTTCCTTATGTCATCGGGGACATCTTGTCCAGTTGTAATATAGGAAACACCTGTCTGATAATGACAGATCATATTATACATAACCCCATAAGAATTTGTTTCGTCGGCTTTTGTAAAAATAAATTGATTGAATTTCATATCCAGGAAATTATCTGCTATTTTTTGCATATCTTGCTCCTTCATCGATATGGATAAAACAAGATATGTGAAAATATTTTTTTCATCTCCAAACATTTTCTTTAACTCTTCAATATATCGTTTTTCACGATAATTTCGTCCCGCTGTATCGATAAAAACCAAGTCATAGTCTGAAAACTTCTCAATTGCCGTTTTGAAATTCTTTTCCTCATAGATTACTTCTAAAGGAATTTGTAGAAGTTCTGCGTATGTTTTTAGTTGTTCAATGGCAGCAATTCTATACGTATCCAGCGTAATAAAGGCAACCTTCTTTTTTTCTTTAAGAACCGCATTGGCCGCCAGTTTCGCAATCGTAGTTGTTTTACCTACTCCCGTCGGACCAACAAAATTAATCATTTTCGCATGTTCAGGAATACCCTCGAATGAGATCTCCTTCAATTCTTTTAAAATTTCTTGAAGGCACCAATCTTCAATATCAGATTCAGTTGGTTGTTGCTGGTTTGTTCTCCATTTTTCTAACAAACGATCTCCTAGGTTCTTTATATGTTTATTTTCCAAGTCAATTGCTTGTAATTTCGATAAACATAATTGGATTTCTTCCGGATAATGATTCATCGTTACAGAACTAGCTTGCTTTAAATGCGACAGTTCTATTTTTAAATTGGCGAGTTCCTTTCTAACAAGTTGCTGTTCAGCGTTTTGTTTGGGTTGAATAGAAGACTGACTAGACTCTTTTGTTCTCCTCTCTCTATTTTTTCTAGTAGAGGCGACTGGAAGAGGTTTGTCATCAATAGCTGCCACAACCTCAATCATCTTTTTGCGAAATAGCCCCATGAAGCCACCCTTATACACGACTTTGGAATTTAAGATCACTGCATGATCGCCTAATTCCAGCTTCACCTTTTTCATGACTTCAGGCATTGACGCGGCCGTTATTTTTTTCATATTCATTCGATGTTCACCACCCCACTACTTTGAACTTCTACATCCGCCTCAAGTTCGTTATATGATAAGACAGGAACATTAGGGAAATATCTCTCAGTTAATTGACGATAATACATTCTAACCGCTGGTGAACAAAGTAGAATTGGCGTTTGTTGTCTCAATGATTGCTGTTCAATTTGATTCGCTGTTGATTCAAGAATGGCCTGAGAGTCAGTTGGATCCATTGATAAATAACTGCCATGCTCTGTCTGCTGGACACTGTCCGCTATTAATTTTTCAACCTTACCCGAAACGGTAATCACATTTAATGTTTCATTTTCATTTACATATTGCTTCGTAATTTGTCTAGCTAATGCCTGCCGAACGTATTCTGCTAAAAGGTCAGGATCAGATGTCATTTTAGCGTAGTCAGCTAAAGCCTCAAAGATAATCGTCATATTACGAATAGAAACATTTTCTTTTAAAAGTTTAGCCAATACCTTTTGTACCTCCCCAATAGTCAAAGGATTAGGTGTCACTTCTTCCACAAGGATCGGATACGTTTCTTGTAAATGGTCGATTAACTGTTTTGTTTCTTGTCTACCTAATAATTCATACGCGTTTGCTTTTAGCACTTCAGTAATATGTGTGGATACGACTGATGGTGGGTCGACCACAGTATAACCCAATATTTCAGCTTGCTCCTTTACTTCTTCTGTTATCCATTTAGCCGGTAATCCAAAAGATGGTTCAATCGTATCGATTCCTTCAAGTGTATCCTCACCACCTGGACTCATAGCTAGGTAATGATCTAGTAATAGTTCCCCTTTTGCCATTTCATTTCCTTTGATCTTAATTCTGTAGGCGTTTGGTTCTAATTGAATATTATCTCGGATCCGTACAACAGGAATGACGATTCCCAACTCTAAAGCGAGCTGCCTTCGAATCATCACAACCCGATCAAGCAAGTCTCCCCCCTGATTCACATCAGCAAGTGGGATTAATCCATAACCAAATTCAAACTCAATGGCATCGACATGAAGTAAATTCACTACACTCTCAGGACTCTTCAAATCCTCTCCTTCTGCCTCTTCTGCCTGCTGATCGATTAAATCCGAATCAGAAATGGCAGGTGTGCGAGAGATCATCATACCGCCAATGGCTAAAGTAGCTGCAATTGGGATCGTTAGTATATTATTGATGGTTGTAAACAATCCTAATAAGAAAATCGTTGCCGCAGCTATATACAACATCTTGGAATCAGAGAAAAGCTGCTTAATAATATCACTGCCCAAATTCCCTTCAGATGCAGCCCTTGTTACAACAATACCTGTTGCAGTGGAAATAAGTAATGCTGGGATTTGGCTAACAATTCCATCCCCTACTGTGAGCATTGAATACTTTACAGCTGCTTCTCCAATCGGTAAACCTTGTTGAACCATCCCGATAATAATTCCAAACACTAGGTTAATGAGGACAATAATAATCCCTGCAATGGCATCTCCTTTAACAAATTTACTTGCCCCATCCATTGCTCCGTAAAAGTCAGACTCTCTCGCGACTTTTTCCCTACGATCTCGTGCCTCATGTTCCGAAATCACTCCAGCATTCAGGTCAGCATCAATACTCATTTGTTTTCCTGGCATGGCATCAAGGGTAAATCTCGCAGCAACTTCCGAAACTCTTTCTGCCCCTTTTGTAATGACAATAAATTGAATCACAATTAAAATGGAAAAAACAACAAGCCCTACAAGGATATTGCCCCCCGTTACAAAGGTTCCAAATGTTTCAACGACCCCGCCGGCATCCCCTTTTGACAATATTGACCTAGTTGTCGAAACATTAAGGCCTAATCGAAACAAAGTAAGTAATAATAACAGCGAAGGGAATATCGAGAATTGTAAAGCTTCGTTCATATTCATCGAAGTAAGTAATACTAGGAGTGCAAGAGAAATATTTGTGATAATCAATAAACTTAATAACCATGGTGGAAATGGAATAATCAACATGGCAACAATTAAAATCACACTAGATAATACAGCTATATCCTTAAACTTCATAACATTTCTCTCTCCCTATAATGAAAAGCGTAAGCGCCCGTTCAGCGACGTACAAACTTTTTAGGGGCCTGACGAGATAAAGGAAACACAGTGAGCCTGAAAGGCGAGCTGATGTTGACTTATCGTAGGAAGGCACCGAAAGTTTGCTAGTCGCTGGGCGCTGGAGCTAGATCCAGCATTAGCCGAAATTTATACTTTCCTATCATATAATGAAAAGCGTAAGCGCCCGTTCAGCGACGTACAAACTTGGTTAATAAGGTTGAACGGCTAAAATCGGGCCGTCCTGGCGCAACGCCGTTCTGACTACATCGTGTGGGCCTAAATCTTGTTTTGAATTCTATATACATAAGCTAAAACTTCCGCAACTGCTTTAAAAAATTCATCCGGTATTTTATCACCAATATCAAGTTGATCGTATAATGAGCGGGCTAATGGCCGATTCTCGACCATGACGATATTATTTTCTTTTGCGATTAATTTAATTTTTTGCGCTAAAAAATCAACGCCTTTTGCTAAAACCACTGGAGCATCTGCTTCCTTTTCATCATACTTTAAGGCGATGGCATAATGGGTTGGGTTTGTAATAATGACATCTGCCTTCGGTACTTCTTGCATCATACGTGACATTGCCATTTCTCGTTGTTTTTGCTTTATTTTTGATTTAATCAGTGGGTCACCTTCAGAATTTTTAAATTCATCTTTTATGTCCTGCTTAGACATCCTAATATTTTTCTCAAAGTCATATTTCTGATATAACCAATCAAAAATGGAAAGTACCAACAGTGAGATAGAAGCTGCCAGCCCCATTTGAATTGTTAACTTACCAACTGTTTTTAAAGCAGCCCCGACCGACTGTTGAGATAGGTGTAATACATCTTCAATATGAAGATATAGTACAAAAAAAGTTACCCCGCCAACAAAGCCGATTTTTAAAATTGATTTTAATAGTTCAACGATCGCCCTGATAGAGAAAATCCGTTTAAATCCTTTAATAGGATCTAATTTTTCTAGCTTTGGCTGGATGGATTCAGTCGAAAACATAAAACCAACTTGTAATAAATTAGAAGCAACCCCCGCAACTAAAGCAATTAGAAAAACGGGGCCTAACAAAAAGGCTACTTCTTTTAATACAGACAACATGATAGGTTGTATATTTTCTTCCGTTAAATCCATCAGCATGAATTCATTAAAGGAATGGCGGAAGGTCTGGAGTGCAATTTTTCCCATATTCGTTGAATAGAATTGCAAAAACATAAATACAGCTAACAAACCAATCGCTGTATTGACATCCTGGCTTTTGGCTGTTTGACCCTTTTTTCTCGTATCTAGCCGTTTTTTCGGTGTTGCTTTTTCCGTTTTTTCACCGGCAAAGAATTGAAGATCCAATTTAAGCTGCATCAACCAGTGCCCCCTATATAACTCATCATATCTCTTAGCACAACGAGCATTTCCTCAAAAAGATTTTGTACGGTGACGAATAATAACGCCATGACGATAAAGATCACAATAAAACTTACAGCTATTTTAATCGGGAAACCCACAACAAATATATTTAATTGTGGCACCGTTCTTGCCACAATTCCGAGTGCCACATCAACTAAAAATAAAGACGCAACAATGGGAATCGCCATTTGAAAAGCAATCATAAACATAAGTCCAAAAGATTTCACAACGTATAAAATAAAACCTTCTTCTCCAAATGCCATAACAAATTGATCGATAGGAATAAAATGATAGCTATTAAAAATACCATCTATGATGAGATGATGCCCATTTACGGCTAATAGAAAAAGTAAAGAGAACGTATATAAATATTGACCCATTAAAGGACTTTGCGCCCCTGTTTGTGGATCAATGACATTTGCAATCGCAAAACCCATCTGAAAGTCAATAAATCCCCCAGCAATTTGAATAGCCGCTAGCATCATATAAGCAATAAAACCTAATAATAGACCAATAACAGCTTCCTTTAAAATTAATAATAAGTACGTACCATCAATTGGTATTGGTGAAACATCTAAGGTATAGTAGACCAACACAGCCAAAATAAATGAAAATCCTATTTTAAAGATTGTAGGAATGGTTCTATATGAAAACAACGGAACGGACACAAAAAAAGCTGATAATCTCATAAAAACAAGCAATACGATTGAAAATTGTGGGATTAATGTATCCATTGTATCATCCTATAAATCTAGTTAAGTTCTGAAAAATATCTGCTGTATAAGATAATAATTTACTTATCATCCATGGTCCTAAAACAACCACTCCTACTAAAACGGCAATGATTTTAGGAATAAAAGCTAGTGTCTGCTCTTGAATTTGCGTGGTTGCTTGAAATATACTGACCGCTAGTCCTACAGCTAGTGCAATCAATAACAATGGACCGGCTACAATCAAAATCGTATATACTCCATTTTTTGCTAAGGCAATGACTGCTTCTGCGCTCATTATGATCACTCCAAATATTTTAAATTTGTTATTCTGTTATAAATGATTTAGCCAATTTAGCCAAAACTTTGTAATAAGGACTGAACGACTAAATACCAACCATCCACTAACACAAACAATAATATTTTAAAAGGCAGTGAAATCATGACAGGTGGAAGCATCATCATCCCCATTGACATTAAAATACTCGCCACGACCATATCAATCACTAAAAATGGAATAAAAATCATAAATCCAATTTGAAAAGCGGTTTTCATTTCGCTAAGTGCAAATGCTGGTACCATGGCGGTTAAGGGAATATCTTCAATTGTTTCAGGCCGATCGGCTTGAGAGTAGTTTAGAAACAGTTCCAAATCTTTCTGTCTCGTGTGCTTACTCATAAATTCCTTAAAAGGTACAGCTGCACGTTCATAAGCTTCTTCTAAATTAATTTCATCATTAAATAAAGGTGTTAAGGCCTGGTCATTGACCTCGTGTAACGTAGGTGCCATCACAAAAAACGTTAAAAATAAGGCAAGTCCTACTAAAACTTGGTTAGGCGGCATTTGCTGTGTTGCAAGGGAAGTTCTTACAAAAGATAAAACGATAATGATTCTCGTAAAAGACGTCATCAAGATAAGGATCGCAGGGGCAATAGATAAAACTGTAAGCAAAAGAAATAGCTTAACGGAAGTCGAGACGGTATCAGATGAACTACTATTAAAAAACTCCATAAATTCATTCATCTTGAGAATCCTTCCTTTCAATCTGTTCCATTGCCTTCTGGCGCTCTTTCCTTACCAAATTCAACTCATTTTTTAATTGTTGCTGAAATGAAAACTGAGTTTTCACATCCCGCTTAGACTTCTGTGTAATAGATTTTTTTCCGAATACCTTCGTGATTAAATCAGCAGGCTCTAACTTTTGCTCAAGCTGTTCATTATGCTGGTGAAGGAACTCATTCATTTCCTTCTCGTCTGTAATTTCCTGCAATAACTGGATATCCTCTCCAACACCCAGGATTAAGATTCGCTTCCCCACTTTAACAAGCTGAACAGAGCGGTTTCCACCTAGTGCGGTTCCCCCGATATTTTGGATAATTTTATTTTGGTGATAAGATTGGCTTCTCTTTTGAATAAATTTCAATAGGAAATACAAGATTGCCAAGACGAAAACGAGGGATGCCAACATTTTTAATACATCTAGAAAATTGATCCCTACTTTTTCTGTTGTTTGATTTTCATTGATTTTTGTGTCTGTCTCATTTGACGTACTTTCTTGTTGGCATTCATCCTTATTTTCGCCAAAACAATCCGCAACACTCCCATCAAACGATGCGGCGGCATGACTATTGACACATATATTCCCTATAAAAATAATAACTAAAAAGATCAATAGCCACTTTTTATTTCTTTTCATTTTCATTTATCCCAACGTTTTTTGAATGGCTTCAATCACACGATCGGCTTGGAACGGTTTAACTATAAAATCTTTCGCCCCCGCCTGAATCGCATCAATCACCATGGCCTGCTGTCCCATTGCTGAACACATAATAATTTTTGCTGCAGGATCTGCTGCCTTTATCTGCTTCAAAGCTGTTACTCCATCCACTTCAGGCATCGTAATATCCATGGTTACAAGGTCGGGTTTCAACTCATTGTACTTCTCAATCGCTTGTTGCCCATCAGCAGCCTCTCCAACAACCTCAAATCCGTTTTTTACTAAAATATCTTTAATCATCATGCGCATAAAAGCTGCATCATCTACAATTAAAATTCTTTTTCCCATGTTTTTCCCCTCCAAATGATTAATTCAGTTTCTTTAATCGATCTGATTTACTGACAATATCCGTTACGCGTACACCAAAGTTTTCATCTATCACAACCACTTCTCCTTTGGCAATGAGGCGACTGTTTACTAAAATATCAACAGGTTCTCCTGCAAGCTTATCCAATTCAAGCACTGAACCGGCTCCTAATTCGAGAATTTCTTTCACCGAGCGATTTGTTCTCCCGAGCTCTACCGTAACTTGAAGCGGTATGTCTAAGAGCATGTCAAGATTTTTCGTTTCATAACTAGGTGTTTCCACTTCATCAAAATCTGCAAATTTAGCTGGTTGGACATTAGGCTGTGAATGCGTGTTATTTGCATATAAAGACTCTTTTGTCTCTAGTGTTTCTTTACTAGCGCTTGGGTCAACAACAATATTTTCAACAACCTCTGTTTTATTTGTACCCAATGGAGGCTCAACATTTTGCTGGTGTTGATCTGCTTCCTCATCCTCAACTAAAAGATCATTTACAAGATTGCGAGCAAATTCAATCGGTAAAACTTGCATAATTTCTGAATCGATTAATGTACCAATTTTTAATTGAAAAGCTACTTTTACTAGTAAATTATGCTGAGGGATATTGGCGGTTCCTTCTCCTTCAGAAATATTCATTAAATCTACTGTAGGAGGAGAAATATCTACACGCTTATTAAAAATAGATGACATAGAGGTGGCCGCTGAACCCATCATTTGATTCATTGCTTCCTGAATGGCACTTAAATGAATTTCATCCATTTCTTCAGCCGGATTTGTTCCATCTCCCCCAAGCATTAAGTCAGCAATGATTGTTGCATCACTTTGCTTTATGACCAAAATATTGACACCAGAAAATCCTTCTGTATATTTAACCCGAATCGCAGCATAGGGATGGGGAAATTCTTCTTCTAATCTAGCATTATCAATGATTGATACGAATGGAGTTGTAATTTCCACCTTTTGATTAAGTAATGCGGATAATGCCGTAGCTGAACTTCCAAACGAAATATTTCCTAATTCACCAATGGCGTCCCTCTGTATTTCATCTAAATAATCTTCCACGGAATGTACCACTTCTTCTGTTTTTGTTGTTTCTTCAGGAGTTGATTCACCACGTAATAGGGCATCAATCTCTTCCTGAGAAAGCATATCACCATTCATATTCTTGGTCTCCCTCCTTTATTGTATCTAAGATTTGGATGGCAATTTTTTTATTTCTTTTTCCAGGTTGACCGATAAATTTCGGTTTCCCTCCCGTTTTGATTAGAAGGGGGGCATCAATTCTATTATTTAGCTCAATGACATCACCACGGTCTATTGAGAGAAAATCTTCAATCGTGATGGTTGCTGACCCAAGTTCTGCAGCAACAGATATAATAGAATCTTTCACTTTTTGTTCAAGTAATAATGCTTCTTCCGGTTTCGTTACTTTCTTTTCACTTGCCATCCAATAATGAGCAGAGAGTTTCGGAATAATGGGTTCAAGCATAACATGCGGAATACAAATATTAATCATTCCACTTGTTTCTCCAACATTCGCATTCATAGAAATGACAACAACCGTTTCATTCGGGGAGACAACTTGCAAAAACTGTGGATTTACTTCAACATCTGATAATAAGGGCTCTATCTCCACCATACCTGACCAAGCTTCTTGTAGTTGATCTAATGATCGTTCAAATAAATTAGTCATTAGCTTCATTTCAATCTCAGTAAGATTATCAATCTTATTAAAGCCATTCCCTTTTCCGCCTAACACACGATCAATCATGGAATAAGCAATCACTGGGTGAATTTCCATAATCATTCTACCGTCTAAAGGAGGAATCTCAATGACATTCATGACAGTCATATTGGGAACCGATCGAATATATTCTTCATAAGGTATTTGGTCCGCTGATGCAACCGAAATATCAACATACGTTCGAAGTTGAGCTGAAAAATAGGTTGTTAGTAAACGAGCAAAGTTTTCGTAGATTCTTGTCACACTTCTAACTTGGTCTTTCGAAAATCGCAATGCACGTTTAAAATCATAATTCTTTACCCGATGTTTTTCTTCTTCTTTTTTAAAATCATCAGCAGTCATTTCCCCGGTGGAAATAGCCGATAGTAGAGCATCTATTTCACCTTGCGATAATATTTCATCAGACATCACGACACCTCCGTTTCGATATAGAAATTTCTTTTGAGCCGCTTGCGCTTCCTATTAAGAAATAATGTAGGAGGTGATGTACACTTTTTCTACTTTCCCTTGCTGCATTAAATCATTCATTTGGTCTTTAAGTGCTTCACTAAATTCCTGTTTTTCCTTCTTACCTTCTAAGTCTGATTCTTCCATTTCAGAAAGTTCGTCAATTAACAGATTTTGGATTTGAAAATCTCTTTTGATAAACTCATCTTTAGCCTTCTTACTATCTGTCTGGACCTTTAATGATAACTTAATATATTTTCCACTAGCTAAATTTGTCGTTATTTCCGGTACATCTACAGAAACCTTTAATATTTCATCAATGTTTGGCTCTTTGTTCGTATCTTTATCGTCCATTTTCATAATGATGATGAGAGCTAAAACAGCAAGCAATAAAATGGCCGTTAATAGCACAATCATGGTTGATACTAGTTTTTTATTCATTTTTTTCATCCTTCCATCCTGGTTGGCCCATTAAATGGATAGATTGGTAAAAATCAATTATTTTTTCTTTTACCTGGTCCTCCGATTCAACAACAATATACTTTTGATTATTTGTTAAAGTAATCGTTGTATCCGGAAATGCTTCAACCTTCTCAATATAAAGGGCATTTAAATGAAACTTTTTGCCATTTAGTTTGGTGATCTCAATCACTTGTTGGCTGGGCTAGCTAATAAGTCTAGCCCCTATCCTCCTTGTATTAACGTTTTAAATTAACAAGTTCCTGTAAAATCTCATCAGAAGTTGTAATAATTCTTGTATTTGCTTGAAAGCCGCGTTGCGCGACAATCATTTCCGTAAATTCTTCCGAAAGGTCCACATTAGACATTTCTAATGATCCAGATACCAATTTTCCAGCACCAACATCAGCAGGAGCCAAATAGGTCGCTTCTCCTGTATTAGCTGAGCTAACGTATAAATTTTCTCCTACCTTTTCCAAGCCGCCCGGATTTGCAAAGCGGGCAAGAGCGATAGAGGCGTGAGTAGTGTATAATTCACCCTCTTTTTCAAGTCCTAATTTATCCGCCTGAATGTATTCAATGGCATCCATTGTCGCAGTAACATCATCAGCAGTAATGCCAGTAAGGGATGACATATCATTACCATTTGTTAAGGCTGTTTTAGCTGCATTGACAATCGCGTCTTCATTTGCTTGGGAAGGATCTCCTTTATACGCTTGATAGGCATTGTAAACTTGGTCTACTGCTTGACGTAAATTCGTATAACTATTTTTAGCATTTTGCGCACTTTGAACGGCTGCTTGAGCCTTTTGTACAGCTTCAACTGCAGCGTTTATAGCTTTAGCATCTCCAGATTCGTTTGCTTCTGTTTGTAAGGCTGCCGCCTCGATTTCTAAGAGACTTGCTTCCTTTTCAGCTTGGATTGTTAACTCATCTAATTCATTCGTAAGTTTGTTTAGTAAATCAACGTATTTCTGTGATGTAGGATTTTCTACTATATTTTTGGCCGCTGCTGCTACTTTTCCAGCAATTTCTTGGGCTTTTTCAGCAGTTGTCATACCGGTCTTCTTAATAAAACTAATCTTTCCGTCTTCGGAAATACTTAGACTTTGAACCTCATCCACATTCCCGCCGTTCATTTGAACAGGCTCTAAGTTGCCACTTTCTGCATTTAAGGCCATCACATAATGTCCCGCGCCTGTAACAAGGTAGCCATCCGTATTTAAGTATAAGTTTCCAGCTCTTGTATAATAGGTGGATGTCGGGAAGAAAGTATCACCAGCAGGCGTTCCCTCTGCTACGACAAAATATCCATCCCCTTGGATACCGAGGTCAAGTACTCGGCCAGTCGATTGCATGGAACCTTGTGTATCAATTGTATCAATCGCAGCAAGTTGGGATCCTAATCCAACCTGTACGGGGTTTTTTCCCCCTTTATCTTGTGCTGGTCCACTTGCGCCTGAAACTGTTTGACTCACCATATCTTTAAAGGTGACACGGCCTTTTTTAAACCCATATGTATTCACATTTGCTATATTATTTCCAATCACATCTAATTTTGTTTGAAAGTTCTTCATCCCGCTAATACCTGAATACATTGAACGGATCATAATTCATTTACCCCTTTCATATTATGCCACTTCAATCAATCAGCGGCATGCTAGCTTTCTCATTTATTCCTACTAGAATTCTATTAATCTTGGATTTTAGTTAGTTGATTCAATTTCACTTCCTGGCCATCTTTCATTTGAAGTAATAGTTGACCCTTTTTTTGTGTAATTGATTGAACAATATCTTCAAACTCAATGCCCTCTTCTTCCCATGTAATCGTCTTTCCAATCAAATGACTTGCTTGAACGAATGGTGATTCTAAGGATGGTTGATTGACTTGAGAAATGTTTGCCGGAAATAACTCTGTACCATCCTCCAAAATGAATTTAACACTGTCTCCCACAAACTGAACAGATGCCACGATTCCTTTTCCTTCTGTTACGATTGCTTCATCTTCATCCGTCACATTGTGCCAAGTTACCTCTTTCCCAACAAAATGACTATAATCGATTAAGCTTGATTGGATTTCTAATTGTACAAGCTTTTCGATGGAGTTATTCATATTTGTCATTTGTTCAAGCGAAGAAAATGTTGCCATCTGTGAGATAAATTCATTATCTTCCATTGGATTCATCGGATCTTGATTCTGTAATTGAGCCATTAACAACTTTAAAAAGTCATCTTTTCCCAAACGATCGTTTTCTGTTTTTACTTCTCTATTCTGCACGGATGAATAAAATAAAGTAGGATCTAGTGAGGTTGTCAATTTCTCTTTACACCTCCTTTTCAAATAGAATGTGATTCATTGTTTCCTGAAAATTCGACTCATCCTCTGGTTGTTTATGTTTCTCTTGGAACGCTTGTCGATTTTCTTGGCCTTGCTCATGTTGACCATGTTGATTCGTATATTTCAATTGACTAGAATCGCCATAAGAGACTTCAATGCGGTCAACCTGAATATTCTGTTGTGAAAAGGCCTGCCTTAAACTTTGCATCTGAACATCTAACATTTCCTTCGCAGTCGCAGAAGAAGCTAAGAACTTCGCCGTCATGACTCCATCTTTTTGCAGTAATTCAACTCTTAATGATCCTAATTCTTCTGGATAAAGCCTGATCGTAAGTCTAGCTGTATGTGTCGTTTGACTGAAGGTCGATCGTCCTATAAGATTGGATAACTCTCGCACAAAATTTCGGAAAGCTGGCTGTTGCTCAAGCGGCTTTTGCAAATTTAATTGATCTGTCGCTATGCGAACTAAGCGATCCTGACCTCCCGCTAGTTCCTGAGGCAGTGGAAAATCCAAATCCTGTTCGGTTGTATTGGCCATTTCGATTTGATTCTTAGTAAAATGAATGCCTTGCCTAGTTAAAAGCGGTGATTGCTCAATTGGCTCGTTCATCTTAGTAAAAGCTTTCGGGACAGCTTCTTTTAATAACTCCAACTTTGACACTGAATGAATTTTTTCTTTTAACAATTGCGTTAACTCTTCCAACTCGATCAGCTGACCCATCTCTTCTGCCGGGAGAGGAATTTGTTTTGCTAATGATTGTAGACTTTTTTCCATTTTGATCAAAGTAAATATTGATTCTTGCGGAAACCCTAACCAATCCGTTGGCTTCAAATCATGTAAAGCTTGAAAAATTTGTTTACTCATTACCAAAACATTATTTTGTTGATTTTCGGAAGGTTGAAAATCTATTTTCTCTTGTAACCAACTAGCAATTTCCGAGAAAGACGGTTCCCAATCGGGAAAATGGTTCATCATAATAAAGTTCAAATCGGGATCATGGGTTATTGCTTCATCACTCAGTAATTCCAAATTAGTATCTTCTTCAGTCAGCCATTCCAGTAATTTTTCAATAGGTGAATGTGTTTCCTCCGTTTGCACGAGAGAGATTTCTTCCAGTGCCGCTTGATTTTCTTTCAATAAACTGCCCAGAAGCATTGTAAAATCTGAAGTTGGTTCAGTTTCAAATGGAGAAGTGACTAGCATTCCCGGGCTCATATCAACCATATTAATCTTCAAATATCTCACCTGCCCTTCCACTTAGTTAGCATTTATAGATAATTTCTCTGTATACTTGGCCGCTTTATCGGCCGGCATATTTTCTAAAATTTTCGCTAGTGATTCAGTTGGCAAATTGGTAAGGATTTTCACTGCCTCATCATCATTCATCTCTAACACAATCGGAGCAGCTTTCTTTGGTGACATAGATGCATAGGTTGAAACAATATCCTTGAACTCCCGTTTATTTTGCTCTTGCTGTTCCTTTAATTCATCTATTGTCTCTTCTAATCTCTTTTTTTCTACTTTATAACGTTCTTGCTCAGCGTCTTTATCCTCTATTTTTTTCTTTAGTTGTTCGATTTCCGCATTTTTATTTTGAATTTCAGCATCCAATTGGATCATTTTTTCTTTATATTCACTTATATTTTCATTATCTTCTTGAACGGCTACATTTGAAATAAAGGGGATTTTTCCTGCAAGTTCCTTTGCCTGTTGGAAAACATTCACACCTGCAAAAGAAGCGATTAGAAGCCCTAAAAATAGTACAATCAAAAGCGGAATGAATCCCCAATAAATAAAGCGTTGAAAAAAGGTGGTTTCTTTTCGATCCTTCTGTTTTTTCAAGGCCTTTCCCACTTTCTCACCTAACTTCCTCCTCGAAAAAAGTACTGCCTTGAAGAAAATTCATCGAGGTTTAAATTTTCCGTTTTATGAAGTACTTCCATATAGGCTTGATAACTTTTCTCTTTTAATTTTTCGTACTTTTTTACTTCGATATTGCTTTCCTTCAATTTTTCTTCATGCCAGTTCATTGTATTACGTGCATGGATCACAATTCCTTGAGCATGTTCAATCGATTTTTCCAAATTTGAAACAAAGTATTGGTAATGTCTTATTTTGTCAACTGATAGACCATTTGCTAATTCTTCCGATTGAAATCGTTCAAGATCCTCTTTTTTCTTCAGCAAATCATAAAGATGCTCCGCTGCTATCGTGAACTTTCTTACAGATTCTTGATAAATATGTAAAGATTCTTCTTTCTCTCTCTCTTTTAAGCTTAAGATTTTTTGAAATTTATATTGAAAGCTCAATTTTTATCACCTGTTCCTACTAATTGGATCAGCTCATCAATGCTTTGATCGATTGAAATTTTCTCATCCGTCTTCTGTTTTAAAAAAGACAAAATATGTGGATAAAAGTCAATCGCTTGATCAATTTCTTTTGAGGAACCCCGTTTATAGGCACCTATATTAATAAGATCTTCAGAATTTAAATAAGTGCTAAGCATTTCACGTAATTTTTCCGCGCTACTTTGGTGATTTTTAGAAACGAGTTCATTCATGAGCCTACTTACGCTCTTCAAAATATTAATTGCGGGAAATTGACCTTTGTTAGCAAGCGCCCGATCAAGAACAATATGCCCGTCTAAAATCCCCCTGACAGCATCAGCTATCGGTTCATTCATGTCATCACCATCAACTAATACTGTATAAAAAGCGGTGATTGAGCCATATTCATTCGTACCTGTCCGCTCTAATAATTGCGGTAGGATAGAAAATACAGAAGGCGTGTATCCTTTAGTTGCAGGGGGCTCACCTACTGCCAGTCCAACCTCCCGTTGCCCCATCGCTACCCGAGTGACGGAATCCATCATGAACATTACATCCTGACCCTTATCACGAAAATATTCTGCGATCGCGGTCGCCGTGAAGGCCCCTTTTATTCTCATTAAAGCGGGCATATCAGAAGTAGCCGCTACAATAATCGATTTTCTCAATCCTTCCGGCCCCAAATCCCTTTCGATGAATTCCCTAACTTCTCTACCACGCTCACCAATTAAAGCTATGACATTAATATCTGCCTTTGTATTCCGGGCAATCATGCCAAGCAAAGTACTTTTCCCAACACCACTACCAGCAAAGATTCCAAGTCTTTGTCCTTTTCCAACAGTCAATAAGCTATCGATTGAGCGAACCCCTACCTCTAACTGCTCAGAAATAGGCGGCCTACTTAAAGGGTTAGGCGGTGATTTGTCTGTATTTGTTGTCGTCATGCCCTTAGGAATCCCCAACCCATCCATTGGTCTTCCTAAAGAATCTACAACTCTACCAATTAACTCAGGACCAACTTTTATTTGTAAAGGTTTCGCAGAAGCTTCCACTAAACTACCTGGTGCAATCTCGCGAATATCCGTATAAGGCATTAAAATAATATGTTGTTCTTTAAAGCCAACTACTTCAGCCATTATTTTTCTTTTCGCCGTGCCAGTCCCTATATGGATATAACATACATCCCCAATGGAACTTTCTGGACCTTGTGATTCAATCATCAGACCTACAACTTTACTAACTTTTCCATAGCGCTTATACGTATTGATCGTTTGGACAATTGACAATAAATCTTTCGCCATCATGACTCTTCACCTGTCAAGATTTCTAATAGTTTTTCTTTCAATTCCACTAATTGATTTGAAATGTTTGCATCAATTCTTCCGTGTTCTGACTCAATTTGACAAGCGTATTCCTCTAGATCTACATTTGGATAAATAAAGCATTCCACATCTTTTGGAAAAATCGTTTCAAGTTCTTGTTTTTCAGATAATAGTAATTCATATTGTGACGGATGGACATGAATTTGAATTTCTTTACTATTCCGAACCTCTTTTAACGCGGTTTGAACAAGTGGAATAAAACGTTCGGGTTCTCCCTCAAGGGTACTGCGGATAATCCTTTCAGCAGAAGCAATGGCTAATTCCAAAATAACGACCTCAGAACTATGGATATACTTTTCATACTCCTCTTTTGAAAGGTCAATAATATGTTTTGCCTGTTCAATCTTTAATTTATACTCATCAAACCCTTGTTGCCTGCCTTCATTTATTCCAATTTGAAAGCCTTCATCATATGCTTGCTGAATTCGTTTGTCCTTCTCCTGCTCCCAATGATTTTGCTGTTGCTTTATATCATCTAATAATATCTTCGCTTGTTCCTCGGCTTGGTGAATCAAGTTTTTTGCTTTCTGTTTAGTCTCAGTCATAATACGTTGTTCTTCTTGATCAAGATACTGCCTGTCCATTGAGGGAGTGTGATCTTTTTGATCCAGTTGTATTTGTTTAATTTGAATCATTCTAGGATTTTCTTGTTGGTTTCTATTGATTTGACTTTTAAAAAGCCTAGACAATAATATCATCTCCTCCACCACGAGCGACGATTATTTCACCAGCATCCTCTAATCTACGAATAATCCCAACAATTTTCGATTGTGATTCTTCTACATCACGCAATCTTACTGGCCCCATAAATTCCATTTCTTCCTTAATAGTTTCAACCATTCTAGTAGACATATTCCGATAGATAATTTCCTTCACTTCTTCACTAGAAATCTTTAATGCCAATAATAAATCTTCATTATCGCATTCACGGATCACTCGTTGAATGGAGCGATTATCAAGTGTCACGATATCTTCAAATACAAACATCCGTTTTTTAATTTCCTCTGCTAATTCAGGATCTTCAATGGACAAAGCATCTAAGATCGTTTTTTCGGTTGAACGATCTACACCATTTAACACATCCACAACAGCCTCAATTCCACCAGTTTGTGTGTAATCCTGTGTGACCGTTGTTGACAGCTTTCTTTCGAGTATCGACTCTACCTCGCTTATCACTTCTGGCGAGGTTCGATCCATAACAGCAATACGTTTTGCGATGTCCATCTGTACATTCTGTGGAAGTTCAGAGAGAATTTGTCCCGCTTTTTCTGGATCTAAATAAGATAAGATTAAGGCAATTGTTTGCGGATGCTCATTTTGAATAAAATTTAATATTTGAGCAGCATCTGCTTTGCGAGCAAAATCAAATGGTCGCACCTGTAATGAGGAAGTCAGCCGATTGATGATAGCAAGAGCCTGTTCCTCCCCTAAAGCTTTCTCTAAAACCGTTTTGGCGTACCCGATCCCACCTTGAGATATATAATCTTGCGCGATGGCAATTTGATGGAATTCGTCTAGAACATCCTCTTTCGCCTCTGATTCAACTTTTCGTACATTCGATATTTCCAAGGTAAGTTTCTCAATTTCTTCTTCAGATAAATGTTTATATACCGATGAAGCAACATCAGGTCCCAAAGAAATTAGGAGTATTGCTGCTTTCTGTTTGCCTGACAAACCTTTTTTAGACAATCTATAACCCTCCTAATCCTCAGCCAGCCATGTTCGCAAAAGCTTTGCAAATTCATCAGGTTTTTCCTTAGCTAATTTTTCTAATTGTTTTCTTCTCAATGAAGCCTCAGATACTGTTTCCTCTTGAATATCCGGTATTTCAACTTGTTCCGTTGTCGATTCCTCTAACCATTCATCTTCCTCATATATTTCTTCCTCTTTCTTGCGTGATCTTAGTAAAAATACAAGTAAGATTGCAATAATAACTAACAACAATCCTCCGGCCACGTAAACCCACCATGGAATTTTACTTCCAATCGTCTCTTCCATATCAACTTTTCCATTAAATGGTTGTACAGATACCATAATCTTATTTGCAATTTCATCATCTGAAAGATCGGTTCCAGCATCTTTATCAATGGAAGTTTTCACAATTGTTGACAGTAGATCTTGAATGTCCTGTCGGCGCTCTTCAGGAAATGTGTTGACATTTTGCGGATCTGGCGGTTCAACCATTACTTGGATCCCAAGGTCGCGAACCTTATAGGGGCTTTCCACAATTTCTTTACGAATGCGATTAATCTCGTTATTAATCGTTTCTTCCGTTTTTTCGTAGTCCCCATTACCACCTGTTCCTTCTAAGTATTGAGTTCCACCTGCATCGTCAGCATCCCCTGTTGGTGGTACTCCACCGGCTTGTTCGCCATTTCCTGTATAAGCTTCTGTTATTTTGTGAGCGCTAATTGCTATGCCCTCCATATTTTCTTCATCAACAGGTGACACTAAGTTTTCTTCGCGATTCTCCTGCGTAAAATCAATATCTGCTGTTACTGAAGTGACAACTTTGTCAAAGCCCATCAAAGTTCCCAACATGTTTTGTACTTGTCTTTGTATATCACGTTCAACCTGTTTTTTTATTTGCATCTGCTGTGTAACACCATTTTCAGCATATTGATCTTGGTTCAAGTCAAAATATTCAAGAAACTGATTGCGAATAACAATATTTTCCACGGGGAGATTAGGAACAGTTTTAGATACTAAATAGTAAAGTGATTTTATCTGTTTCTCATTAAATTCATAGCCTGGTTCTGTTTGTAAAACAATGGATGCAGAAGCTTCTTCAGTGGAATCATTTAGAAAGACTCCCTTATTTGGTAAATTAATCATGACCTTTGCTTGATCAATTCCCTCAATGGTTTTCATAAGCTCTGCCAATTCTGTTTGCATCGCACTAAGTTTTAACACATTAAACTCGTTATCAGTCATACCGAAACCAGCATTTTCACCGAAAAAAGAATAATCTATTTGGCCAGACTTAGGGATACCCTCTGAAGCTAGCTCCACCATTAATGATTCAGCCTGATCTTCTGGCACTTTAATCGTTGAACCGCCACCTGCAATTTCTGACTTAATCCCTTTTTCATCAAGACTTTCTTTAATAGCTCCAGTTTCATTCGGAGTTAGGTTTGTATACAAAGGTACAAATGTTGTTTTAGTTGAAAAATAAAAAATGATAAAAATGATAAAAAGAAAAACAAGAAGAGATCCACCGATTATATATCGTTGTGTTTTTGTTCTATTAATCCAGTATTCTTTTAAACGATCAAATTGCTTGTTTATTGTCTCTTTCATTTATAAGCCCCTTACTAAATCCTGCAAATGATTATCAAGTCAGATTTGCATTCTCATCATTTCTTGATAAGCTTCCACCGCTTTATTTCTAATTTCCAAAGCAGCTTGCATTGTAATTGCTGCTTTTTGTGCCGAAATCATCACATCATGCAACTCTATATTTTGACCGTTTAAAAATTTTTGGGTCGCTTCATCCGATTGTACTTGGGCACTATTGATCTCATTGATAGCATGATTGAGAAATGTCCCAAAATTATTTTCTTTTAATTGGGACACAGCCTGATTTTGTTCCTGACTACGCTCAGGTAAAGCTGCACTCTTTATTACATTATTGTTGATTAACATTTGCAAAATCTCTCCCTATAAATTTACTTCCCTATTTGTAGAGCTTTTAGATACATAGATTTACTGGCGTCAAACACAGTTACATTCGCTTCATATGAACGTGTAGCACTAATTAAATCCACCATTTCCTTTAATGGATCGACATTTGGAAGCTGCACATAACCATCTTGATTAGCATCGGGATGGTCAGGATTATACTCAAGTCGATAAGGAGAATCATCTTCAATTATCTTGGTTGCTTTCACGCCGTTCAGTTGTTGAGCCTGCTCCCCTAATGCAATATTCAAATGGGAACTAAATGACGAAGTCTGCGGTTGCATGACAACCATTTTTCTTGTATAAGGTCTCCACTCACCATTTATGTATTGGCCACGAGTTGTATCGATATTGGCCATATTAGAAGCGATTGTATCCATTCTTAAGCGTTGGGTAGTAAGGGCTGAAGAGGTAATTCCCATATTTTGAAATACTGACATGTTACTTACCTCCCCTTACTACATTTGTCAGCGTGGAAAAATTTCCATTTAATCTTTCAATAAGAGTTTGGTAGTACAGTTGGTTTTTTGCCATATCGGCCATTTCCTGATCAAGATCAACATTATTGCCATTATCATGGTATTGAAAATCCCGTTTTGTGTAGACAGATGGATTCTGCTTCACATGATCAAACGACAGGTGACGAGAATTTGTGCGTTTTAGTTCCAATTCCGTTTTTTCTAAAATATTTCCGAAACTTACCTTTTTCGACTTATAGTTTGGGACATCTGCATTCGCAATGTTATTGGCTATTACTTTTTGCTTAAGAGCCGAATTACCTAAACCTCTTTCTAATGAGGTAATAGTGTTGGAAAATAATTCCATTACTGTCACCACTTTCTAAATTAATCTATATTTCGACACATTTCTATTTCTCATTGTATTACTATTGTCATGTCACGTCCATATCTGTTTAGATAAATATATGTCTTTTTTTAAAAATATGTAACAAAATGGTACTTACGACTTATAAAAAAGCTAATTTTTTGTCGATACGCAGAATTTACGGACAATTCAACCATTTAATTACGCTAAAAAAGACCTAAGGACTAACCCGGAGTATACATGAGTTTTGTATTAAAAAAAACCTTTTTCTCCAAAAAAACAATGATATTACTAAGAAAAAAGGACAATTACAATCAAAAAAAAAGAAGCTGCCATTTCCAAAAATGGCAACTTCTTGTCAATTAGATTTGAGTTGTTCAAGTTCTTTTAAGAATTTTGAATTCAATACTTTAATATATGTGCCTTTCATACCTAGAGATCTCGATTCAATCACTCCAGCACTCTCAAGTTTTCTGAGAGCATTGACGATGACTGAGCGAGTAATTCCCACACGATCCGCAATCTTTGAAGCAACCAACAGTCCTTCTGTTCCATTAAGTTCTTCAAAGATATGTTCAATTGCTTCTAATTCACTATAAGATAATGAACCAATCGCCATTTGAACAACTGCTTTGCTTCTTGCCTCTTCTTCAATTTCTTCTGCTTTTTCGCGAAGAATCTCCATACCTACAACCGTAGCACCATATTCAGCCAAGATAAGATCATCATCGTTAAATTCTGTTTCTAGACGTGCAAGAATTAGTGTACCGAGTCGTTCTCCCCCACCAATGATCGGAACAACTGTAGTAAGACCTTCGGCAAATAGATCTTTATTTTCTACTGGAAATGCTGTATAGTCACTGTTCACACCAAGATTAGATGAAGTCTCTGAAATTCGAAGTAGACTATTCGTGTACTCTTCCGGAAATTGACGATCCTCAAGCATTTTCTTCATTCTGTCATTTTCAATTTGCATTTTAATCGCATAACCGAGTAGTTTTCCTCTTCGGCTTACAACGAAAATATTAGCTTGAATCACTTCACTTAAAGTTTCGGACATCTCTTTAAAGTTTACTGGTTTTCCTGCGGCATTTTGAAGCATTGCATTAATTGTTCTTGTTTTTGATAATAAATCCATTGTTTGTTCCTCCTAAATACTATCCATATTGAATGAATTGGTTTGTGTATTTTTATTTATAGAATTTCTTTGCTATTTTCAGACACTTTTCCAAAGAAAATCATGACGTGAATACCTAGAGAATAAATTGGCTTAAATCTTTATTTTGTGAAATAGCAGCTAATTTCTCATCGACATAATTCTTCGTAATTTTAATTTTATCTAGCGTTACTTCAGGAGCTTCAAAAGAAAGGTCTTCCAAAAGTTTTTCTAAAATCGTGTGTAATCTTCTAGCACCAATATTATCCGTTTCCTGATTTACATTAAAAGCAATTTCAGCTAGTCGGTATACAGCATCGTCGGTAAATTCAATTTGTATACCTTCTGTTTCCAATAATGCAATATATTGTTTTACAATGGCATTATCCGGCTCCGTAAGGATGCTAACAAAATCTTCTACAGACAATTTTTCTAATTCAACCCTAATTGGAAATCTCCCTTGCAATTCAGGGATAAGATCAGATGGTTTAGAAATATGAAACGCACCAGCCCCAATAAAAAGGATATGATCTGTCTTGATTGGTCCATATTTCGTGACCACTGTCGATCCTTCTACAATTGGGAGAATATCCCTTTGTACCCCTTCTCTGGAGACATCTGCAGATGCTGAACCACTATTTTTACTAGCAATTTTATCAATTTCATCAATAAAAATAATCCCCGTTTGTTCAGCACGATAAATTGCAGCCTGTGTGACATCATCCATATCAATTAATTTTTGCGCTTCATCATTCGTTAAAACGATACGCGCTTCTTTGACTGGTAGCTTCCGCTTTTTCTTTTTCTTAGGCATTAGGCTTCCGAGTGCATCTTGCATAGACATCCCCATTTGTTCCATTCCCGAACCTTGCAGCATATCAAACATAGATGGTTGTTGTTCTTCCACTTCGACTTGAACAAGATGGTCTTCTAATTCGCCTTTTGCTAACTTTTCAGCAACAGCAGCACGCTTTTCTTTCGTACTTAATTCTTCCTCGGAATCTGTTGGTTGATCTGACTCTTCGCTTTGATTACCAAAAATCATTTCAAACGGATTTTTAAAATTCTCTGTTTTCTTTTTACTTGGAACGAGTAATTCGACAAGTCTTTGATTCGCTAACTTCTCCGCTTGCCCCTTTACTTCCTGCATTTTTTCTTCCTTTACAACGCGAATGGAGGTTTCCATTAAATCACGAACCATGGATTCAACGTCGCGTCCAACATAACCTACTTCCGTAAATTTTGTCGCTTCAATCTTTATGAAAGGAGCTCCAACTAGTTTCGCTAATCGTCTTGCAATTTCTGTCTTTCCAACACCTGTAGGTCCTATCATTAAAATATTTTTAGGAATAATCTCGTCTTTCATATCGTTATTTAATTTTTCGCGACGGAATCGATTGCGAAGAGCTACAGCTACAGCTCTTTTTGCTTCTCTTTGTCCAACAATATATTGATCGAGCTTTTCAACAATCTGACGTGGAGTCATGTTTAAACCTTTCATTTCTGTTTCCAAACAATCTCCTCCTTTTTAGCCACCATCATTATAATTCTTCGACAATAATATTTCGATTTGTATAAACACAAATATCTGCGGCAATCTCTAGAGCCGCTTGTGCAATTTCCTTAGCAGTTAAAGTTTCCGAAGCATAATTCTTAAGGGCGCGACCAGCTGATAAAGCATAATTTCCACCGGACCCTATGGCTAAAATACCGTCATCAGGTTCAATTACTTCTCCTGTCCCAGAAACAAGTAACAAATTATCTTTATCCATGACAATGAGCATCGCTTCAAGCTTTCTTAATACTTTATCACTGCGCCATTCCTTTGCTAATTCCACCGCTGCCCTTTGTAGATTTCCATTATACTCCTGCAGTTTACTCTCGAACTTCTCAAATAGTGTAAAAGCGTCTGCTACGGAACCTGCAAAACCTGCTACAACACGATCATTAAAAAGCTTTCGAACTTTTCTCGCTGTATGCTTCATTACAACCGCATTTCCAAAGGTAACCTGCCCATCTCCCGCCATCGCACATTCTCCATTATGTTGGACAGCAAATATAGTTGTCGCATGAAATTCTCCCATTTTCGGACCTCCTTCTTCAGCTCCAGCGCCTAGCGACTAGCAAATTTACGCCTTCTTCCTACGATAAGTCAACATCGG